>NZ_BCRB01000030.1 GCF_001552375.1 Cellulomonas iranensis NBRC 101100 = JCM 18110
CGCCCGCACGGACGACGACGGGCCGGGACCCCGCGCGGTGCGCGGCGCCCCGGCCCGTCGGGCCGTGCGGGGGTGGGTGGGACCCGTCAGAGGCCGAGCGCCTGCTGGATCGGCCCGAGCGCGAAGTAGACGACGAACGCCGCCGCCGCACCCCACATGAGCGGGTGGACCGTGCGGGCCCGGCCGAGCGCGACCTTGACCACCACGTACGCGATGAAGCCCGCGCCGATGCCCACCGAGATCGAGTAGGTGAAGGGCATGAGGGCGAGCGTGAGGAACGCCGGGATCGCGACCTCGGGCGACTTCCAGTCGAGGTCGGCGACCTGCGACACCATGAGGAACCCGACGACCACGAGGACCGGCGCGGCCGCCTCCGACGGGACCATCGCGACGAGCGGCGACAGGAACGTCGCGAGCAGGAACGCGACACCCGTCACCACCGACGCCAGACCCGTGCGGGCGCCCTCGGCGACGCCCGACGTGGACTCGACGTAGGCGGTGTTCGACGACACCGAGCCCATGCCGCCGGCGACGGCGGCGAGCGAGTCGACCACGAGGATCTGCTTCGACCGCGGCGGGGTGCCCTCGGCGTCGAGCAGCTTCGCCTCCTGGCCGACGGCGACCATCGTGCCCATCGTGTCGAAGAAGTCGGCCAGCAGGATCGAGAAGACCAGGACGACGACCGCGAGGACGCCGATCTTGCCGACGGCGCCCAGCAGCGAGAACTGGCCCAGCAGCGACAGGTCCGGCACCGCGAACGCGGAGTCCGGCAGCGAGGGCACGTTCTGGTGCCACCCGGTGGGGTTGTCGGCACCGGCCGCACCGACCTTCGCCCACGCCTCGACCGCCAGCGCGAGCACCGTGGTCCCGACGACCGCGTACAGCAGGCCGCCGCGCACCTTCTTGACCAGGAGGACGACGGCGGCGACCAGCCCCACCACGAAGACCAGGACCGGCCAGCCGGACAGCGAGCCGCCCGTGCCGAGCTCGAGGGGCGTGCCCTGCCCCTGGTGCACGAAGCCCGCGTTGACGAAGCCGATGAGGGCGATGAACAGGCCGATGCCGACGCCGATCGCGCCCTTGAGGCTGCGCGGCACGGCGCGGAAGACGGCGGTGCGGAAGCCCGTGAGCACGAGGGCGAGGATGACCAGGCCCTCGAGGACGACGACGCCCATCGCGTCCGCCCAGGTCATGCCGGGCAGCTGCGCGATCGTGTACGCGACGACCGCGTTCAGGCCCAGGCCGGCCGCGAGCGCGATCGGGAAGTTGGCGACCAGGCCCATCGTGATGGACAGGACGCCGGCGATCAGCGCCGTGGCGGCCGCGATCATCGCGAGGTTCGGGGAGTCCCCGCCACCGAGGAACTGACCGGTGCTGTCCGGCAGGGTCCCGATGATGAGCGGGTTGAGCACGATGATGTAGCTCATCGTGAAGAAGGTGACGAGACCGCCGCGGATCTCGTTGCCGATGGTCGAGCCGCGCTCGGTGATCTGGAAGAAGCGGTCGATCGCGCCGCGCGGGGCAGCGGGGGCGTCGCCGACCTTCTCCTCGGGGGGAGTAGTGGCCATGGCGCGCAGTGTGGCAGAGCACAGGTCCTCCACACATGGGACGTCCAGGCACTGACCTCCGCGCGCGCCCGCGCGCCGGACGCGCGCCCGCCGCCCGTCGCCCGCAGGACGTGCGTCCAGAAACGCAGCAGGACGCACGTCCACATTCTTGCAGGACGTCCGTCCAGAATTGCAGGACGCTCGTCCAGAAAATGCCGTCAGCGACGCCGCCGGCCACCCCCGCGTGTGAAATGAATGTTGCGCCCAGGGGAACACCACGCTCACGCATGGCTGTGACCTGCGATGACGCCCGAGAGGGTCACCACCGACTCGTGGGGCAATCATCCCACCCATCGCTCTTTGCCCGGTTCCGGTGATAGCGTCCGCATCCAGCATCTGCTTGAACTGGGGGGTAAAGCAGAATGACGTCCACCACGCACGCCCAGCCACTGTTCCTGGCACGTCGACGCGCTCGCACGGCACCGCTGACCTGGTCCGTCACGCTCGCGCAGCGCCTCGCCGTGACGGACGCGCTCGCGCTCGCGCTGGCCGTCGGCGTGGCCTACCTCGTGCGGTTCCCGCTCGACGGCCACGCCTACGTCTCGGGCGAGTTCTCGCCCAGCTACCTGGCGGTCTCGATCTCGCTGTTCACCACGTGGTTCGCCGCGCTCGCCGTGGGCCGCACGCGCGACCGGCGGCTCCTGGGCGGCGGGTCCGCCGAGTTCGCCCGGGTCTTCGAGGTCACGTGGCACCTGTTCGCGGGGGTCGCGATCGTCGCCTACCTCCTGCGCATGGAGATCGGCCGGGGCTATCTCGGCGTCGCGGCACCGCTCGGGCTCGCGCTGCTGCTCGCCGGGCGCGTGTACTGGCGGCACGACCTGCGCCGCCGCCGCGCCGCGGGCGAGGCCCAGGTGCCGATCCTCGTCATCGGGCCCTGGCACAAGGCCGCCAACCTCATCGGGGACTTCCACCGGCACCCCGGCGCGGGCTACCGCGTCGTCGGCGTCTGCCTGCCCGACGGCGCCCGGCCGGAGGTGCGCTCGATCGACGGCGTGCCCGTGCTGGGCACCCACACGCAGGCCGCGTCGCTCGCGGTGCGGCACGGCGTCGCCGCCGTCGCCGTGGCCGGCTCCGACGCGATGGACCGCGAAGCCGTGCGCCAGCTCGGGTGGGACCTCGAGGGCACCGGCGTGGACCTCGCGCTGACCATGGCCCTGACCGACGTCGCCGGGCCACGCGTCCTCATGCAGCCCGTCAACGGCATGCCGCTCATGTACGTCGACGCACCGCAGTTCCGCGGCTCCAAGTACGTGCTCAAGTCGCTGTTCGACTGGTGCGGCGCCGCCGCCGTGACCCTGCTGCTCGCCCCGGTCCTGCTGGTGCTCGCCGTGCTCGTGCGGCTCACCAGCCCCGGTCCGGTGCTCTACGCGCAGGAGCGGATCGGCAAGGACGGCGGCACGTTCCGCATGCTGAAGTTCCGCTCGATGCACGTCGGCGCGCACGACCGCCTCGCCGAGGTGCTCGCCGCCGAGGGCGTGGCCGACGTCGGCGCCTTCTACAAGCCCAAGAACGACCCGCGCGTCACCCCGCTCGGCCGGGTCCTGCGGCGGTACTCGCTCGACGAGCTCCCGCAGCTGTTCAACGTGCTGCGGGGCGAGATGAGCCTCGTGGGGCCGCGGCCGCAGATCGCCGCCGAGGTGGCGACCTACGACCGCGCGGCGCACCGCCGGCTGCTCGTCAAGCCCGGGCTCACCGGTCTGTGGCAGGTCTCGGGACGGTCGAACCTCGACCCCCGCGCGGCCATGCGGCTGGACGTCGCGTACGTCGAGAACTGGACGCTGTTCACCGACGTCGCGATCCTGGCGCGGACCGCGCGCGCGATGGTCGCCGCCGAGGGGGCGCGGTGACCGGCGGGCCGCCGGTCGGGCACGTGCCGACCGCGCGCACCGAGCCCGCCGTGCCGCTCGTGTCCGTCGTCCTGCCCACCTACCAGCGCGCGGACGTGCTGGGGCGCGCGATGCGCAGCGTGCTCGCCCAGACCGTCACCGACCTCGAGCTGCTCGTCGTCGACGACGGCTCGACCGACGGCACCGCGGAGCTCGTCGCCGACATCGCCCGCACCGACCCGCGGGTCCGCTACCTCGTCCAGCCCAACGGCGGGGCGCCACGCGCCCGGAACCGGGGCGTCGCGCACGCGCGCGCCCCCTACACGGCGTTCCAGGACAGCGACGACGAGTGGGAGCCGACGTTCCTCGAGCGGCTGCTGCCCGTCGTCCGGTCACGTCCCGACGTCCTCGCCTTCACGTCGCACGACGTCACGCACCTCGACGGCCGCGTCGTCCGGCTGCCCGCGGCGCACGTCCCCGACATCCGGCGACGCATCCTGCACCGCAACCTCGTCTCCACGCAGACGGTGCTGCTCCCGACCGCGCTGCTGCGCGACGTCGGCGGGTTCGACGTGCACCTGCGCAGCGTGCAGGACTGGGAGCTGTGGCTGCGGCTCCACGGGCGCGTCGAGATCGTGCACGTCGACGAGGTCCTCGTGCACCTGCACCGCCAGGCCGACTCGATCTCGGAGACCGCCGGCTACCGGCGCTCGCTGCGGAGGGTCGTGCGGCGGCACTGGCGGCTGCTCGCGACCGAGCCCGGCGCCCTGCGCCACGCCGTCCGCCGCGCCACGATCGGGTCGCGACCGCTGCCGACGCCCTGGCGGGCGCTCGCTCCCCGCCGTCACGCGGTGGAGGCCCCGTGACGCGGACGCTGTACGTGCCGCTCACCGGCCAGGCGGACAACGTGGGCGACGTCGTGCTGCGACGGCGCCTGGTGCAGGCCGTGGCGCCGCTCGGCCGGCTCGTGGTGCTCGTGGAGCGCGCCGACGACGACTACGTCGCGGGCCTGCGGCTGCCGCCCGGCTCCGTGGTGCACACGTCCTTCCTGCCGTGGGTGCGCGCCGCGACCGCCGGCGCCGCCGGCCGCGGGCCTGCGGCCCTCGTCCTCAACGCGGGCGAGATCGCCTCGAGCCGCAGCCAGGGCCGCCGAGCCGTGCTGACGCTGCCGGCCGTGCTCGCGGGGCGCCTACGCGGCACGCCGACCGTGCGGGCGGGGCTCGGCGCGCGCGACCGGATCGTCCCGTGGGGGCTCGCGCACCAGGCCGTCGTGTCGGCCGCGACCCTCAACGTGTGGCGCGACCACGAGTCGCGACGGCTCTACCACCACGGGTGGGTCGCACCCGACTGGGCGTTCGACGACGCGGACTCGCGTCCCGCCGACGGGCCGCGCCCCGTGCTCGCGCTCGGGTTCCGGGGCGACCGCCCGGCGCCCTCGCCGGCGGCCCTCGGGCACGTCCGCGACTGGGCCGGGTCCCGCGGGCTCCGGCCGGTCGTGGTGTCGCAGGTCGCCTCCGACGTCGAGCGCAACGAGCAGGTCGCGGCCGCGCTGGGGTGCGAGCACGTCGGCGACCGGCACGTCGACCTGGCCGAGCGCGAGCGCGCCGCGCGCGACGTGTACCGGTCGGCCGCCGTCGTCGCGAGCAACCGCGTGCACGCGCTCATCATCGGCTTCACCGAGGGCGCGTCGCCGGCCGGCCTCGTGCCGACGCCCGACGTCAAGATCGGGCGCACGCTCGACGCCGCCGGCCTGCCGCCGTGCGTCCTCGACGCCCCCGCCAGCGGCACGGCCGAGGTGCGCGGGTTCCTCGACGGCGCGCTCACGCACGGCGCCGGCCTCGCGACGGTCCGCGAGCGCGCGGCCGGCTGGGTGCGCGAGATGGAGGACGCGGTCCGGGCCTCCGTCGTCGACGGTCGCGCCACGGGCGGGCGCAGGAGCACCGGGGCGGTCACCGGGGTGGCGGCGTGAGGTGGCAGAGCGCGCGGCTCATCGGCGCGCAGGCGCTCGGGCAGCTGAGCCTCGTCGCCGTGATCCCGGTGCTGACGCGGCACTACGACCCCGGCGTGTTCGGGGCGTACCAGCTTGCGCTCGCCGCTGCGACCCTCGTGCAGCCCGTCGCGACGCTGCGCATCGAGCTCGTGCTGCCGGCGACCCGCGCCGACGACCGCGTCCGCACCCTGCTGCGGCGCGCCGTCGCCTCGACGCTCGCCGTCACGGGCGGATTCGTCGCGGCGTGCACGTACCTCGCGCTCACCGGGCGCGCCGACGCCGCCCTGATGACCGCGATGGCCGCGACGCTCGTGCTCGTCTACGGCTGGGTCAGCATCGACAACGCCCGGCTGATCCGCGCGCAGCAGGTGCAGGCGCTCGCGACCCGCAACCTGGTCGCCGGGCTGCTGTCGGCCGTGCTCCAGGTGGGTGTCGCGCTCGCGGGGCTCCAGGTGGTGTGGCTGGCCGCCGCGGTCGGGATCGGGCGGGGCGTGGCGGTGCTGCTCACGCGACCGCGCCGGGCCGTCGCCGCGCCGCAGCCCGAGGACACGTTCGACCTCCCGTTCGGCGGTGCCCGCGCGGTGCGCACCGTGCTGTCGGGGCTGCTGTCGAGCACGGTCCTGCAGCTGCTCATGCTGGTGTCGGGCGGGTTCCTGGGCGCGGCGGCGGCCGGCTACGTGGGGGCGGCGCAGCGCGTCACGGGAGCGCCCGCCTCGCTCATCGGGCAGGGCGTCGCGCAGGCGGTGCAGGTGCGCTTCTCGCGCGCGCTGCTGACCGGGACGTCGCTGCTCGCCGAGGTGCGCGCCGTCGGGCGGGCCCTCGCGGCGCTCTCGGTCACCGTGGCGGTCGGCCTCGCCCTCGTGGCGCCGCTCGGGTCGGACTGGTTCTTCGGCCCCGGCTGGGAACCGGTCAAGGACGTGCTGCGGCTGCTCGCGCTGCCCGTCGCGCTGCAGCTCCTCGTCGCCCCGCTCAACCCGCTGCTCGTGATGATCGGTGCCGAGCGCGCGCTGCTGCGCGTCCAGGCCGGCCGGCTCGCCCTCAGCGGGGGCGCGAGCGCCGCGGCGGCCGCCGCCACCGGGTCGCTGACGACCGTCGTCGCCGTCTTCGCCGCGACCACGGTCGTCGCGTACCTCGGCAACCTCGCGGTCGTCGTCCACCAGGTGCGCGCGCACGACGCGACGACGCTGCAGCAGACGCCCCCGGCCCCCGCGACCGGGCACGAGACCGTGCCGGCCCTGGGCGCCGTGCACGCCGCCGAGCGGACGGAGGGCACGCGATGAGCGAGCAGACGACGACGGGCACGACCGGGCTCCCGGCCCCCGCCCCGGCCGGCACCGCCGTCCCGCCGCTGGAGGTCGTGGTCGTGACCTACCGGTCGCGCGACCTGGTGGACAGGTGCCTGGGCTCCGCGCTCGCGCACACGCCGCCGGGCACGCGGGTGCACGTGGTCGACAACGGCTCGACCGACGGGACCGTCGAGCACGTCCGCGCGCGCTACCCCGACGTGGCCGTCACGGTGCGTCCCGACAACCCGGGGTTCGCGGTCGCCAACAACCTCGTGCTGCGGTCGGTGCACGCGCCGGTGGTGCTGCTGCTCAACCCCGACTGCGAGCTGCACGCCGGCACGGTCGACCACCTGCTCGCGCGGCTCGCCGCAGAGCCGGACGTGGGCGTGCTGGGGTGCCGCCTGCTGACGGCCGACGGCACGCTCGACCACGCGGCCAAGCGCATGATCCCGTCGCCGCTGGAGGCCGCACGCTACTTCGCCGCGCGGGTCGTGGGGCGGCGCGGCGGGCGGTACACGGCACCGGACCTCGACGAGCACGCGAGCGGTGACGTCGACGCGGTCAACGGCGCGTTCATGCTCGTGCGCACGAGCGCGCTGGCCGAGGTCGGCCTGCTCGACGAGGCCTACTGGATGTACGGCGAGGACCTCGACTGGTGCACGCGGTTCCGCCGTGCGGGGTGGCGCGTCGTGTACGACGGGACCGTCAGCTCGACCCACCTCAAGGGCGGCAGCGCGGGCGTGCGCTCGGTGCGGCTCAACTACCACTTCCACCGCAGCATGGCGCGGTACTACCGCACCCACGGCGGCGCGCCGGTGCCCGTGCGGGCGGCCGTGACCGGTGCCGTGTGGGCGCGGTTCGCGGCCGTCGCGACCGTCGACACCGCCCGGCGGGCGCTCGCGGCGGCCCCCGGGGGACGGCGCGCCGCATGACCGCGACGACGACCGCCCGCACGATCGGCGTCGTGCTGCCCACGCGCGACCGGCTGACGACCCTGCCCGCGGCGCTCGACAGCGTGCGCCACCAGACGCTCCCCGCGGCGCGGGTCGTCGTGGTGGACGACGGCTCGACCGACGGCACGGCCGAGTACCTCGAGGCCTGCCGACGCGAGGACCCGCGCCTGGAGGTGCTGCGCACCGGCGGCGTCGGCGCACCCCGCGCGCGCAACCTCGGCGTCGCCGCGTGCGCGACCGACCTGGTGGCCTTCCAGGACTCGGACGACGTCTGGTCGCCGCGGTTCCTCGAGCGCCTCGCGCCGCACGCCGGCCCGGGCCGCGTCGTCTTCGCGAGCCACCGTCTCACGAGCCTGGACGGCAGCAGCACCGTGGTCCCCGCGGGCGTCGTGCCCCGGCCCGACCGCAGCATGCTGCGCACGAACGTCGCCTCGACGCAGACCGTGCTGGCAGACCGGGAGGCCGTCGCCGCGGTCGGGTTCGACGAGGACCTGCGCCGTTTCCAGGACTGGGACCTGTGGCTGACGCTGCTGGCGCACGGCACGCGGTTCGTCCACGTGCCGGAGGTGCTCGTCGAGGTGCGCCGCCAGCCCGACAGCATCTCGGAGGGCGCGACGACCGTGCGCGCGCACGCGCTGCGCCGGATCATGCGCAAGCACGGGCTGCGCGTCGCGCGCGACCCGTACGCCCTGGCGCGGCTCGCCGCCCGGGGGTGGCTGCGCCCGTGATCACGTCGCTCACGCCGTACCTCACGCTGCTGCTGCTCGTGACGGTCACCGCCCTGACCGGGCTCGCCGTGACCCGCGGGATCGCGGCGGCGCGGCCGGCCGGGCCCGACCGGCCACGCGCCGGCCTGCGTGCCGTGCCGGACCCGTTCGTGCTGGTCGCGTGCGCCGCGCTCGCGCTGTTCTCGGGCCTGCGGTGGTACGTGGGCAGCGACTTCGACCTGTACGCGCGCACCTACCTCACCGAGGTCGACCCGCACGACCTCGCGGCGACGCTCGAGGTGTCCCGGTTCGAGCCGGGCTTCGCGCTGCTGTCGTACGGCCTGCGGCAGGTCAGCGACGACCCCCGCCTGCTGTTCCTCGTCTGCGCGGTCCTGGTGACGGGCCTGACGTACGGCGCCTACCGGCGGCTCAGCCCGGTCCCGCACGCGTCGCTCGTGCTGTGGGTCGCGATGGGCTACTACCTCGGGTCGATGAACCTCGTGCGGCAGAGCCTCGCGGCCGCCGTGCTGCTCTACGCGTTCTCGCTGTGGCGGACCCACCGGGTGGTCGCCGTGGTCGTCGGCGCGGTGGGCATCTCGATCCACAGCTCGAGCCCGCTGTTCGTCGTCGCTGTCGTCGCGGCGTCGCTGCTGCCGTTCGCGTGGCGGACGATGTACGTCGCGCTGGCGGCGTGCCTCGTGGCGGCGTCGGTCATCGTCGCGCTGCCGGTCGTGGCGCAGGCCGCCGCGCTGCTCAACGAGGAGTTCGCGCGTTACCTCAACCAGCGCGGCGGCGGGCTCGGGGTGCTGCTCGCGGCCGGCTACCGCGTCGTCCTGCTGGTCGCGACCCACCGGCTGCTGCGCGGGCGCGAGCTGGACCGTCCCCTGACGACGGCGCTGTGGATGACGACGTTCGGGACGTGCGCGTGGCTGGTGAGCGCGTCGGCCATGTGGACGCTGCGGCTCGACGACTACTTCGGGCTGTTCACGCCCGTGCTGATCCCGCTCGCGGCGCGTGCGGTGCCGGCGGGCGGCGCGCGCACGACGTACCTCGTGGTGACGTCCGCCGCGACGCTCGTCTACTTCACGTTCTACGTCCTCAACTTCTCGGGCCTGGTGCCCTACGCGTGGACGCCGTTCTCCTAGCCCTGGGGGTCTCGTGCACATCGTGGTCGTCGCCAGCGACCTGGCGAACAACTCGCTCGGGCGCGTCTACTGCCTGTGGCTGCTCGCGCGGGATCTGGGCTGGCGCTGCGACGTGGTCGCGACGCGCGGCGAGCACGTGTGGGGGCCGCTGGACGGCACGCCGTTCGCGGCGGACTGCCACCTCGCGACCGACGCCGCGGCCGCTGCGGACCTCGCCGCGGGTGCCGACCTGGTGGTCGCCGCCAAGCCCTTCCCGACGTCGCTCGGCGTCGCGGTGCAGGTCGCCCGACGTCTGGACCGCCCGGTGCTGCTCGACGTCGACGACCCCGACCTGGAGCTCGCGCTCACGAGCGGCTACTCCGTGACGAGCACCGCGAAGCGCGTCGCCCGGGAGCTCCTCAAGGCGCGGTACATGGCGGGCATGCGCCGCATGCGCGTCCTGGCCAGGACCGTGCCGGCGATCGCGAGCAACCCGCACCTGGCGGCGACGTACGGGGCGGACGTGATCCCGCACGTCCGCCCCGTCCCGCCCGCCGACGACTGGGTCGCGCCGCGACCCGACGGCGAGGTCCGCGTCGCGTTCGTCGGGACCGTGCGCGCGCACAAGGGCGTCGCGCAGCTGCGCCGGGCGGTCGCCGGGCTCGCGGGCGAGGGCTTCCGGCTGACGCTCACCGCCCCCGCCCCGCGGCGTCCCGCGCCGTGGGAGCGCTGGGTCGGGGTCACGTCGCTCGACGAGGGCCGCCGCCTCGTGGCGGACTCGGACGTGGTGGTGATCCCCAGCGTCCGCACCGTGTACTCGGAGGGACAGCTGCCGGCCAAGCTCGTCGACGCCATGCTCGCGGGGCGGGCCGTGGTCGCGTCCGACGTGCCGCCCGTGCGGTGGGCGCTCGGCGGCACGGGCGTGCTGGTGCCGCCCGGTGACCTCGCGGCGCTCACGACCGGTCTGCGCGCGTTGCGCGACCCGCAGCTGCGCGTCGACCTCGGGCTGGCCGCGCGCGAGCGCGCCCGCCAGGAGTTCACCACGGCCGGCGTGGCCGACAGGTTCGCCGACGTGTGCACGCGCGCCACGCAGGCGTCGCCCGCTCGCACGGCGCGCTGACCGCTCCACCGCCCCGTCGCCCGCCGTCCTGTCTACCGGTCCCGCTCGTCCAGCACCGGGGCCCGCGGTCCGCCCGCCCACGCGCGCCGCCCCGGCGGGCGGCGCGGCGCGTCACCGCCTGCGCGCGTGGTGGGGTCGGACCTCACGCTGCTCGGCCTCGGCCCCGGCGTCCACGGTCAGCACCGGCTCCCAGGGCACCGCGACTCCCCCGGCCGGGTCCGGCGTCGTCGCCGGACCCGGCGCCCCGGACGACGGCGCAGGCGCCTCCCCCTGCGCACCACCTGCACCGTCGGTCGCCTGACGCCCGGGCCACCTGCTGCCCACGCCCCCGGAGCGCCGCCCTGCGCGCCCGCGGTCCGTGACGGGCTCGGGCGCCCCGTAGCGGTAGTACCGGTACGACGACTCGCCCTGCCGGCGGGGCTCGCGGTTGACGACGACACCCAGCACGTGGGCGTCGACCTTCGACAGCGCACCCATCGACTCCGCGAGCTGCCCGCGGGTCACCACCCCGGCGCCGACGAGCACGATCGCGCCGCCAGCGGACCGGCTCAGCACCGCCGCGTCCGTGACGGGGAGCAGCGGTGGGGCGTCGAGCAGCACGACGTCGTACTGCGAGACCAGGCGCGCCAGCAGCGCGGTCATCGCCTTCGACCCGAGCAGCTCGCTCGGGTTCGGGGGGATCTGACCCGCCGGGAGCACGTCGAGGAACCCGTTGCCGAACGGCTGGACGACGTCCTCCAGCGTGGCGCGGCCGATGAGGACGGTCGTCAGCCCGACCTCTCCCTCGATTCCCAGGTAACGCGCGACCGACGGTCGGCGCAGGTCCGCGTCGACGAGCGCGACGCGCGTTCCCGCGTCCGCGAGCGCGATCGCGAGATTGATGGTGGTCGTGGATTTCCCCTCGCCGGGCAGCGAGGACGTCACGACGATCGAGCTGGGCCGGTCGGCGACGTCCAGGAACTGCACGTTGGTCCGCAGGCGGCGAAATGCCTCGGCGCGCGGGCTGTGCGGGTCGGACTGCACGATGAGCGGTCTCGAGGCGGCGTCCTCGTCGTAGACGATCACCCCGATGACCGCGCTGTCGGTGACCTGGGCAACGCCGGCCTCGTCCCGGATGCGCGTGTCGAGGACCTCGCGCACGAGCGCCCCCGCGACCCCCACGACCAGACCGCCCACGAGCCCCAGCAGCAGGACCAGCCGGGTGTTCGGCGCCGACGGTGCCGACGGCGCGGCGGCGTCCCGGACGATCGTCAGCTTGACCGTGGACGCCCCGCCCCCGTCGGGCCGCTCGATGTCCACGACGACCGTGCGGAACTGCTCGGAGATCGCGTTGGCCAGCGCGGCCGCCACGGCCGGCGACTCGTCGCTCACGCGGATGTTGATGAGCGACGAGTTCAGCGGGGAGTCGACCTCGACCCGCTGCGCGAGGTCGTCGGCGCGCATGTCCAGCGCGAGGTCGTCGATCACGGGCCCGAGGACGGTGGGGGTCGTGACGAGCTTGGTGTAGGACGCGACCTGCTGACGCGTGAAGCTCGACCCCTGCAGCAGGTCGGCCGTCGTGCTCGCGGCCGGCACCGACACGTACAGCTGCGTCGCGGCGGTGTACACCGGCGTGGTGAGCACGTTGACGCCGAGGGCGGCGAGCAGGCCCACCGCGACGGCCAGCGCGACCACCACCCACCGCTTGCGGAGGACGGACACGTAGTCACGCAGGTCCATGTGCTGCTCCCTGGGGTCGTCGGGCACGCCGGGCCGCAGGGACGTTGCCTGCGGACGGTCGCGCGGGCGGTGGCACGGCGGCCACGGGAGGTGCCTCCCGTGACCGTCGACCACCGCCCGCGCGGTGTCCTGCGGTCAGCTCTGGTGGGACTGACGGCGCTGCCGCGCGTACACGGCCGCGCCGGCACCCGCGGCGAGCAGCGCGCCCGCCCCGAGCGCGATCGGCAGCGGGTCCGAGCCGGTCTGGCTCAGCCAGCCCCGGCTCGACGACCCGCCCGTGCCCGCCGCAGATCCCGCGCCCCCTGCCGCGGGGCCGGGGACCACGAACGTCTGCGTGGACAGCGCCTCGCCCGAGACGCCGTCGGTGATGATCGCCGTGTAGGTGCCCGGCTGGCTCAGCGTCACCGTGAACGAGACGGCGCCGGAGGCGCTGGTCGTCTTGGTGAGCGCCTTGGTGCCGGCGATCGTGATCGCGGAGTCGGGGATCGACGCCGGGTTGGTGGTGATGGTGATGATCACCGGGGTGTTGGCGGGGCCCTGGACCGTGATGGTGAAGGGCTGGCCGACGGTCGGGGTCGTGGTCGACGCCGTCCCGGTGTTGCTGTAGTCCGCGGCGCCGTACCCGAAGGCAGCGCTGGGAAGCAGCGCGAGCGCGGCGGCCGTGAGGGTCACGGCAGCGGTGCGACGGATCTTCATGGAATTGCCCCCCTGGTGCGACGACATGGGCGGGTCCGGGGTCGATTTCCTCACCCCGGACCGCGGTGTCGAGACGAGGCTAACCGCGATCCGCGCACTTGGAAACAGATGACACATGATCGAAACCCGACGCGGTCGGGGTGCCCCTCAGAAGCACCTCGCCGGACTGTTCTGGACCACTGACCAAATTGGCCGTCAATGTGAACGACTGACCAGGAGAGAATGTCCAGGTGAGAGCGGCCACGGCGAGTCCGTCGTGCGCCTGCGCGTGCACCTCAACTGGTCGACCGTCCACCATGATGTCCTCCAGAAAAGCCCCCTCGGGAAGATAGAGCAGGACGTTCGTCCGGAAGTCGCCGGGAGGCACGACGCCGTCCAGACCGAGCACGTACGGCGGCAGCGACGCCACGTCGGCGGGGGGCGCGTAGCGGTACGTCGCCGTCAGCGCGATGCGCTGCGCGTCCCCGTCGACGCACGCGGTCGACGCGACCTGCGCGTCGACGTCGAGGTAGTAGCCGAGCTTCGCCTGCGTGCCGTCGTTGAGGTACAGGCCCACCACGGGGCTGTCCCCCGCGCGGCCGCGCAGCTCGCCCGCCAGCACCGTGCCCGCGAGGTGCGCCTGCAGGTCGGCGTCCGCCGACCACACGAGCAGCCGACCCCGCCGCGCCGCCTCCGCGAGCGCGTCGACGACGCCCGCCGGCTCGCCCTGCCCGCTGCTCACCGCCGAGAACACCGCCGACGCCGCGTCGGCGAAGTACGCGTCCTGCCGTGCGGGCTCCGGGAAGCGCAGGTAGACGTCGTTGAGGAGGACCCCCACGGCGTCGTCGGCGCCCAGCGTGGAGCCGTCGGCCAGGGTCACGGGCCCGGTCGCGCGCAGGACCAGCGCGAGGGCGACCGGGTCGACCGACAGCACGCCGTCGACCTGCGTGCCCGTGGCCCGTGCCCACAGCCCGCGCGCGAGCTGCGCGGACCGCGGGAAGTCCGGCGTGAAGTTGACGTCACGCATGTCGGTCACGAGCAGGGGGCCGAAGAGGTCCTGCTCGGCCAGGCTGAGCTCCGCGTCGGGGTCGTCCAGGCCCGTGAGCTCGTTGCCGCTGCGCTGCTCGACGACCTCGAGGCGCCCGTCCTCGGCCCGCAGCAGCAGCACCGCCCCGGAGATGCCGCCCGTCGCGCGCGGCTCGGCGTTGTTCTGCACGAGGACCAGGTACTGCCGGGGGCCGTCGCCGCCGAGCATGGGCGGCAGCAGCGCGGCCGCGCGCGCCGCCGTCCCGGTGTCCGCGGCCACGCGCGCGAGCTGGTCGCGCAGCGCGCCCACCGGCTCCGCGACGGGCGCGACCACGGCACCCGTGTCGACCTGCTCCAAGCGGTCGAGCGTGGCCCGCACGGCGACGTCGGCCGCCGCGACCTGCGACGCGACGTCCGCGAGCGGTGCCACGTCGACGCGCCCGTCGACGGGCCGCAGGGCCGCCGGGTCGACCAGGGCCGTCGCCTCCACCAGCGGCGGCAGCGCGTGCTGCGCGAGCTCGTCCACCGCCTCGGTGACGGCCTGCACGGCCCGGACGTTCGGCCCCGCCCACGGCACGGCGCCCGCCACCGACCACAGCGGCCCCGTGGTGCGGCGGTGCGCGGCCGCGGCGTGCTCCCGCAGGGCCGGCAGCGTCGCACGCGCGCCCTCGACGTCGCCGGCGACCACCTGGTCCTGCAGGCGCGCGACCGCGTCGCGCGCCGTCTCGAGGTCGCTGCGCGCGCGGACCGCGTCCCACGCGAGCCACGCCACCGCGACGACGACCAGCACGAGGAGCCCCGCGACGGCGAGCAGGACCGCGCGCCGGCGCGTGCCCCGGCGGCGGCGTCGTGCGGGCCGCGCGCCCGCCGGACGTCGACGCGCCGAGCGCGGGTCCTGCGCCGTGCGCGGCCGCGGGACCGCCTGGCCCGACCACTGCGAACCCCAACCCGGGTGCGTCACACCCAGCCCCCTTCGCCCCCTGCGCGCCGGAGGGGTGTCGCCGACGCGTCGTCGGCGATGCTAACCGTACGAACCGGGCGCTGTCCGCGTCCGGTGCGACCGACGTCCGCCCGCACGGGCCGTCCGGCATGATGGGGCCGCATGACGACGCCTCCCGACCCCGCGCTCGTGGTGGCGGTCTGCACGGGCAACATCTGCCGGTCCCCCGCGGTCGAGCGGCTGCTCGCGGCCCGGCTCGCGGGGACGGACGTCGTGGTCGCGTCGGCGGGGACGCACGCCGTCGTGGGGCACCCCGTCTCCGCGCCGATGGTGCCCCTGCTGACGGGCGCGGGCGCCGACGTCGACGGGTTCGCGGCGCGGCAGCTCGACGCCGGTCTCGTCGCCCGCGCGGACCTCGTGCTGGCCCTGACGCGCGGCCACCGGTCGGCCGTCGTGCAGCTCGCGCCGGCCGCCGTACGCCGCACGTTCACCCTGCTCGAGCTGGCCCGGCTGCTGCCCCACGTGGACCCGGCGGCGCTGCGCGACGCGGGCGCGACGCCCGGTGAGCGGCTGCGCGCCCTGCCGGCGCTGGCGGCGGCCGCACGCCCCGCGGCGGGCGCGGGCGTCGACGACGTCGAGGACCCGATCGGCCGCGGCGACGCCGTGTACCGCGCGTCGTTCGCGTCGCTGGCCCCGGCCGTGGACGCGCTGGCGACGGCGCTGCTGCGCTGACGACCGCGCCGCCGGGCCGGGCCCCCGGCATCCCGGACTACGATCGGGGCGTGCCCCCCCTCGTCGACACCCTGATGCACCCGCGGCGCACGCCGCCGCCGCCGATCGACGTCGACCTCGCGCGGGTGATGGGGACGGGGACGGCCCTGTGGGGTGCCGCGCTCGTGGTGATGGGCGTGCTGTGGCTGCTCGACGTCGCGCCGCTGCGCTGGTTCGCGGTGTGCGCCTCGGGTGTCGTGCTGGGGCTCGTCGGCATCCTGTGGGCGCGTCGCAACGGGCGGCTGTCGCCCGACGGCACGGGCGCGATGATCGCCCCCGCGCCGCACCGCGACGCCGCCTGAGGCCCCACGCGGCGTGCGCCCGGGTGCGTCAGCCGACGAACACCTGCGCGCACAGCCAGCCCCGGCCGCCCGGCACGCAGCCGACGCCGACATGCGCGTACGACGCCCGCAGGATGTTCTCGCGGTGCCCCGGCGAGCCCATCCAGCCGGCCATGGCGGCCTGCGCGGACGGGTAGCCGAGCGACAGGTTCTCCCCGACGGTGCCCGCACGGCAGGCGTCGAGGACGGGGCCGAGCGGGTCGTGCTCGAACCGCCCCTCCGCGACCAGGACGCCGGCGCGCGCGACCGCCTGCTCGGTGGCGCACGCGGAGACCCCGAGCGGCGCGAGCCCGGCCTCGGCGCGACGCTCGTTGGTCAGCGTGACGACGTCGGCGGCCATCGCGGCGCCCGGGTCGTCGGCGGAGGCCACGGCGGCCGCCGGTTGCGGCTCGGGCTCGGCAGCGGGCCCGGGTGCGGGTGCGGCGGCCCCGTCCCCGCCGGACGCGGCCCCGTCCACCCCGGGTGCGGCCGGGCCGGACCCGTCGGGAGCGGGGTCCGGCGCAACCTCGGCACCGTCGGACGACGTCGGGTCGCTCTGCGGCGCGGCCGGCTCCGCCTCATCGGTGCGCTCGGCGCTGCGCGACGCGGCGTCCTGACGGTCGGCGGGCCCGTCGGGGGCGAGCGCGGACGTGGCGGGCCCGGTCGGCGCCGACGCGCCGGGCGCGGTGGCCAGGACGATCGCGGACGCCACGGCGACGACCGCGAGGCCGCCCGTCAGCGCGCCTGCGGGCCCGCGCCGACGGCGGCGGTCGTGCCAGCGGCGGAGGTCACGTCGTCGGGCGTCGGGCACAGCCGGATGTTACCTGATCGTGACCTTTGGTGGTAGTTCGTCCGGATCCCGCGGCACCGCGTCCGCGCACGTCCGCACGGGTCAGCCCAGCACCACGTCGAGCGCCGCGGACCCGTCGTCCGGGTCCCCCAGCAGGTGCTCGAGCGCGCCGCGCGCACCCCACCGGCCGGCCGCCCACGCGAGCCCCGCCGCGAGCCCCGCGACGTGCACGGCGTGCACGTCGCCGTCGTCGTCCACCCACCAGTCGACCGCGTCGCCGCCGACCAGCAGGTCGTCGTGCCGCCACCAGCGCACCGGCGCACCGGGCAGCAGCGCGAGCACGGCGTCCGGCACGTCCTCGGGCTCGCCGTCGTCCGCGACGTCGGCGTCGAGCTCGTCGGCGGCGAGCGGCAGGTCCAGCAGGTCCGCGACCGCACCGGCGCCCGGGCGCACGCCGTCCGGCCCCGACGGCGGGACGGGCACCACCGGCACCGCGTCGGACGCGCGCTGCCACCAGCGCGGGTCGTCGGCCACGACCGCGTCCTCGACCACCTCCGCGACGCCCGGCGCCGTGAGCGCGACGACGGCACCCGGCGCCTCGCCCGGCCCCGCGCCCGTCGCCCACGCACGCCACAGCCCGGCGGCGACCTCGAGCGGCACGACGGTGCCCGGCGGACCGAGCCGCTCGAGCAGCGCCGACCACCCGACGGCCGGGACCTCGGCGAGCGAGGCGACGCCGCCCAGCGCGCGCAGCACACCCGCGTCCAGGCCGTCCAGCACGGCCGGTGCGGGCGGCACGAGCGCCGCCGGCAGGCCGTGCGCCCCCGGCAGGGCGAACACCGCAGGCAGCGGCAGCCCCGCCCGCGTGCGCAGCCACCACGCCGTGTACGAGTCGGCGCTCGCGCCCGAGCCCTCGCCACGCACCGGCGTCACGAGCGCGACCCGCAGCGCCGGCGTACGCGCGACGTGCGCGAGCAGCGCGTCCCAGCGGTCGTCGGCCACGGCGTCCAGGTCGGCGACCGCCGCGACGTCGCCGCACGCCGCCCCCGGCCCCAGCACCGCCGCGAGCCGCAGCACGTACGCGTCCCAGCCGTCCAACGAGGCGGCCGCGAGCGCGCCCGGGTCGTCCGCGTCCTCGTCGGGCGCGACGCCCGCGACGACGTCCGGCACGGTCGTCACGGCGAGGTCGTCGCGCACCCCGACGGCCGTCAGCACCTCGCGCGACCAGCGGTCGAGGGCCTCGACGGCCACCGGGGCGAGCACGCGGTCGTCCAGCAGGTCCGCGGCGCGTCCACCGGGCAGCACGAGCCCGTGCGCGGGCGCCGCGGCACCGTCCGCGGCCGTGAGCGTCAGCAGCCCGAGCCAGGCCGCCGCGTCGTCCGGCACCGTCCCGGCTGCCGCGACGACGTCGAGCACGGCGGCCGTGACCTGCGCCGCGTGGTCCAGGTCGTCGTCGTCGGCCTGCCCCAGCACCGCCGCGCGCAGCACCGGGTGACGCAGCAGCGCGTGCGCGTCGACGCGCTCGGCACCCAGCCGCAGCAGCAGCGGACGCGCGACCCGCGGGTCCGCCGCGCGCAGCCCCCAGTCGCCCAGGGCGTCGAGCGTCGCGAGCGGCAGCGCGGCGACGTCCGCGTCCAGCACGACGACGCCCCGCGGCCCGCGGACCACGCGGCCGTCGACCAGGGGCACGGGCAGCGCCGCGAGGCCCTCCCGGGCCGCGGCGTCGTGCGCCACCGCGTCGAGCGCGTCGTACAGGGCCGCCCAGTCGACCGCGGCGCCCGTGGGCAGCTCGTCGACCACCTCGGCGAGGGTGCGCTCCTCGACCCCCAGCGCACGGGCCGCCGCGGCCGCCGCCGGGCCGGGCGGCAGGCGGACCAGCCCCGCGACCAGCAGCCCCAGCGCCGCGACCGCCGGCCCGTCCGGCAGGTCCCGCACCGTCGTCGCGCGCATCGGCGCGACCAGCGGGTCGTCGGGGTCCGCCGGCACCAGCAGCGGCGTGCGCGCCAACGCGGCGAGCACCCGTCGGCGCAGCGCCGCGTCGAGCGCACCCGACGCCAGCCCCGTTGGCACCAGGCCCGTCGGGTCGGCGCCGGACGCCGCGACCCGGCCGGCCAGGTCGGCGTACGCGGCGGCGGCGTGGTCGAGCAGCGCGTCCGTGAGGGCGCCGGCCGTGACGTGCCGCCGCGACGGGTCGAGCGGCAGGGTCGCGACCAGCAGCGCCGGCAGCGAGCACGGCTCGTCGGTCGGCGTCGGCGCGTGCACGACCCCCGGCAGGGAGGCACCCGCGCGCGGCAGCGCCCACGTGACGCGCCACGTGCGGGCGGACCGCTCCTCGACGGGCCGGTCGGCGACCAGCGCGAGCGGCAGCTCGCCCTCCGCGGTGAGGACGTCCCAGCGGCGCTCGACGTCCGCGAGCCGGCGCGGCGCGGCGTCCTCGACCTCGACGACGACCTCGACGAGCCCCGGCAGCGCGAGCAGCAGGACGTCGTCGACCGCCGCCAGCAGCGCACGGACCTCGTCGTGCGCGACCTCGTCGCGCAGCGTCAGGACGACCGCCGTGTCGTAGCCCGCGGGCGGGCGCCCCTCGGTCGGCCACGGCAGGCGCAGCGCCGGCAGCGAGCCGTCGCGCCGGCGGACCTCGTCGGCCAGCTCGCCACGACCCTCGGCGGCCTCGTGCGCGGCGACCCGCTCGAGCTCGACGCGCGTGTCGGCCAGCGCGAACCGGACCGCGCCCGTCGTCGAGCAGACCACCACCTCGTCGGCGACCGCGCGCACGGCCGCGAACCCGACGCCGAACCGCCCGACCTCGCGCGTGCTGGTGCCGCGCTTGGCCGACGCACGCAGCGACGCGAGCGACGCGACCCCGGGGGCGTCGAGCGGCGCGCCCGTGTTCGCGGCCACCAGCACGGGGCTGCCGTCGTCGCCGTGCGCGAGGCGCAGCAGCAGCCGGCCCGGCGTCCCGGCGCGCGTCGCGGCGTCGGCCGCGTTCTGCGCGAGCTCGACCACGACCCGGTCGCGGTAGTACGCGCGGGCGTGGTCCTCCTCGCCGTTGGCGTCCTCGCGCAGCCGCGCGGGCGACGCCCGCCACGCCTCCAGCACCGCGCCGCGCAGCGCGGCCGTGCCGAAGACGTCGGCGGTCACGGCCCGTCGGGGGTGCGCTCGGCGTCGTCCGACGGACCGTCCGCGGCCTGCTCGGACGCGGGTTCCTCGGCCTGCGGCTCCGGGGCGGGCTCGCCGGCCGCCGGCACCTCGGTCGTCGTCACCTCGGCCGCCGGCACCTCAGCCGCCGGCACCTCAGCCGCCGGCACCTCAGCCGCCGGCACCTCGGTCGTCGTCACCTCGGCCGTCGGTGCGTCGCTGCTCGGCTCGTCCGCCGGTGCGTCGACGGGCGGCGCCTCGGCGGCCGCGGACGGCTCGACCGCGACGACCTCGACCGCGTTCTCGTCGAGCAGCGGGTCCGGCGCGGGCCACTCGGTCGGCGCGGGGTCGACGTCGGTCTCGGAGTGCGCACCGCACCCGTGGTCGAGGCTCACGACCTTGCCGTCGTCCGGCGACCACTCGTTGGCGCACACGCCGAACAGCGTCCCGAGCGAGCCCTGCAGCGGCACCAGGAACCCGCACGTCATGCACGCGGCGCTCGACGCGACGGCCCCCGGGGCCGTCGGGCCGCGCGACCCGCGGTACCAGCGCTCAGCGGCCTCGTCGCGTCCCTGCGGCGAGAGCACGCGCACGCGCGCCAGCGCGAGCTCGTCGATCGCGACCTCGTCGACCTCGGGGTCGCCCGTGGGCGTGAACCCGGGCTCGAGGCGCGGGTCGTCGGGGCGGAACGGCAGCACGTCCCCGGGGCCGATGTCGCCCGGGCGCAGACGCTCGGACCACGGCACCCACGTGCGCGCGAGGATCGCGTCCTCGCCCGGCAGCAGCTCGGCCTCGCACACGGTCGCGGTGCGGCCGCGCGGCACGCGCGCGACCGTGACGGTCCACGCCCAGCCGCGGTACCCGCGCGCGGTGCACGCGAACCGGTGCGACACGAGCCGCTCGGCCTCGCGCACGGCACCGAGGTACTCGCCGACGTGCTCGGGCTCCTCCGCGATCTCGACCGCGACCTCGCGCGCGAGGTCCACGGCCCGCTCGAGGACGGCGTCCTTGACGGCTGCCACGTCAGGCCTCGAGCTTGTCCGCGACGGCCCGCAGGAGCGTCGCGTACTGGGTCGCGCGCTGCCCCTCCGGGTAGCGGCCGCGTCGCAGGTCGTTGCCGACCTTGTCGAGCACCTTGATGAGGTCCTCGACGACGACGGCCATCTCGTCGGCGGGCGCCCGCTTGGCCTTGACCACGGACGGGACCGGGTCGAGGAACGTCACGGACAGCGCCTGCGGGCCGCGGCGCCCGTCGGCCACGCCGAACTCGACCTTGGTGCCGGGCTTGGGCGCCGTGACGCCTGCGGGCAGCGCGGACGCGTGCAGGAAGACCTCGCCGCCGTCGTCGTCGGCGATGAAGCCGAAGCCACGCTCGGTGTCGAACCACTTGACCTTGCCGGTGGGCACTGCCGCTCCTCTTGCGCCGGGCACGTCCACGGGGCATTCCGAGGACCACCGTCCAGGTTACCGGGCCGTGCACGTCGTTTCGCGTCCGTCCGCCCCGGCGCGCGCCCGCGGCGGCGGCGGTGTGGACTGCTGGGCGTGGACGACGGACGCGCACGGGCCCTGCTGGCGGAGCTGCGCGCCGACGCGCTCGCGCGGCTCGCGGCGCTCGGCGAGGCGCACGGGGACGTCGTCGACGCCGCGCGCGGCGCGAACGTCGACGACGAGCACGACCCCGAGGGCGCGACGATCGCGTTCGAGCGCGCACAGCTCGAGGCGCTCGCCGCCGACGCCCGGCGCCGGCTCGAGGAGGTCGACGCGGCGCTCGCGCGCGTCGCCGCGGGCACGTACGGGACGTGCGCCGTGGGCGGCGAGCCGATCGACGACGCACGCCTGACCGCCCGCCCGACCGCCACGACGTGCGTCGCGCACGCGTGAGGCGTCAGCCCTCCGCGAGCCGGTCCAGCGCGAGCGCGGCCAGCACCGCGGGGCCGGTCACGAGCGCCTCGTCGGCGAACCGGGCGCGCGGCGAGTGGTTGTAGGCCGCGGCCGCGGGGTCCTCGCCGGGCGGCGTGGCGCCGACGAACACGAACGCGCCCGGCACCTCCTGCAGCACGTAGGAGAAGTCCTCGGCGCCCGGCACCGGGTCGCGCGCGTCCACCCAGCCGGCCTCCCCCATCATCTGCCGGGTGAGGCGGCGCGCGCGGTCGACCTCGGGAGCGTGGTTCACGGTCACCGGGTAGCCGCGCCGGTAGTCGACCGTCGCCGTCATGCCGTGCGCCGCGGCGACGTGCTCGACGACCCGCGCGAGCCGCTCCGGCACCGCCGCGTGGGTGGCCTCGCTGAACGTGCGGACGGTCGCGTCGAGGTGGGCGTCGTCCGGGATGACGTTGTCCTTCGTCCCCGCGGCGATCCGCCCGACCGTCACCACCACCGGGTCGAAGACGTCGAACTGCCGGGTCACCATCGCCTGCAGCGCCAGCACGACCTCGGCCGCGACGGGCACCGGGTCGGCCGCCAGGTAGGGCTTGGAGCCGTGGCCGCCGCGGCCGTGCACCGTGACCCGCACCGTGTCGGACGCGGCCATGAACGTGCCCGGCCGGCACGCGACGACGCCCGTGGGGATGCCCGCGGACATGACGTGCACGCCGTACGCGGCGACCGCGCGCTCGCCCGACGCGTCGAGCACGCCCTCCTCGATCATGAGGCGCGCGCCGTGGTGTCCCTCCTCGCCCGGCTGGAACATCAGCACGACCGACCCCGCGATCTCGTCGCGCCGCGCCGCCAGCAGCCGCGCCGCGGCGACCAGGCCCGCGACGTGCAGGTCGTGCCCGCACGCGTGCATGACGCCCGCGTGCTGCGACGTGAAGTCCTCGCCCGTGTCCTCCGTGACGGGCAGGCCGTCCATGTCGCCGCGCAGCAGCACCGTCGGACCGGGACGCGCGCCGCGCAGCACGGCCGTCACCGAGCTCAGCGACCGCCCCGTCGTCACCTCGAGGTCGAGGTCCGCGAGCGCGTCGAGCACGAGGCGCTGCGTCGCGGGCAGGTCGAGCCCCGTCTCGGGCACGCGGTGCAGCGCGTGGCGCAGCGCGGCGGTGCGCGGCAGCTCCCGGGTCGCGTCGTCACGGAGGGCCGTCAGGGTCCGGTCGTCGAGCGCCATGCGGTCACCCTGCCACAGCGCGGCGCGGCCGCGTCCCGCGGGACGGAGGGCGTGCGGTGGCAAACGTTGCGTTGGGTACCGTGAAGGTCCGGCGAAGACGATGTGCCGACGTGTGAAGACAGCTGAAGGGGTTGATCGAGGCGTGCACGTGCTCCTCGTGACCCACCACTACGCGCCGGAGACGGGTGCCCCGCAGCGCCGCTGGTCGGCGTTCGTCCGGCGGTTCGTCGACGCCGGCCACCGCGTCACGGTGCTCGCTCCCCCGCCGCACTACCCCAGCGGTCGCGCCGGCGACCTCGCCCCGCACGACCGGGTCGGCACCGTGACCCGGGGCCAGCACGGCGAGACGGTCGTCCGCGTGCGGTTCCGCACCCACGACCACCGCCTCGTCAGCAGGTCGGTCGACCAGGCCGTCGCCGCGACGGACTCGCTGGTGCGGGCCGTGGCGCGGTACGCCGGGCGCCGCGACCGCCCCGACGTCGTGATCGCCACCGCCCCCGGGCTGCCGTCGATCCCCGCCGGCATGGCCGTGGCGCGGCTGCTGCGGCGGCCCGTGGTCGTCGAGATGCGCGACGCGTGGCCCGACCTCATCGGATCGAGCGGCATGCTCGGCCCGGGCCACGGACGGGGCCGGCGCGCGCTCGCGACGACGGCCGCGCACCGTGCCATGACGCACCTGCAGCGGCGCGCCGACGCGGTCGTGACCACCACGGTGTCGTTCGCGGAGGTGCTGCGCGAGCGCGGTGCGCGCCGCGTCGAGGTGGTGCGCAACGGCACGTCGGTCGCGCACCTCGACCCGCTGCCGCCGGCCGTCGGCCCCGCGGGCTCGCTCCGCGTCCTCTACCTGGGCACGCTCGGCCGCAGCCAGGGCCTGGCCGCCGCGGTCAAGGCGGCCGACGTGGTCCGCGAGCGCGGCGTCGACCTCGTGATGCGCGTCGTCGGCACGGGCGCGGACGAGGCGTACCTCTACGACACGGCGCGTCGCCTCGGCGCGCCCGTGCAGTTCGTGGGGCGCGTCCCGCAGGGCGACGTGCGCGCCCACTACGCGTGGGCCGACACCTCGCTCGTGTCCCTGCGGGACTGGGGCCCGTTCGAGTGGACCGTGCCGTCCAAGCTGTACGAGGCGCTCGCGGTCGGCCGGCACGTCACCGCGTCGATCGCCGGCGAGGCGGCGCGGATCGTCACCGAGTCCGACGCGGGCGACGTCGTCGCGCCGCAGGACCCGGCGGCCCTCGCGGACCTGTGGACCCGGCTCGCGGAGGACCGTGCACGCCTCGACGTGGGCCTGCGGGGCCGGCGCTGGGTGCTCGACAACGCGGACCACGACCGGCTCGCCGCGCACTACCTCGAGCTGCTCGGGGGGTTGACGACGTGACGCGCGCGACCGAGCTCGCGCGGCACGCGGTGCTGGGCGTGACCACCGCTGCGGCCATGCTCGTGGAGGACCCGGCCCTGCTGGTGGTCCAGGCGAGCCGCCGGGCGCCGCGGTCGCTCGCACGGCGCGCGGCGGTGCTGCTGCGGCGCGGGGCCCGGGAGCCGCGGCGCGACGCCCGGCTGGGGCTCGCGGCGTGGTTGACGGGGCACCGGGACGTCGCGCGCACGCACGTCGCCGCGGCGCTCGCCGCCCCCGGCGGCCGGGCGGGGCGTCGCGTGCTGGCGGAGGTCGCGGTCGAGCTCGACGTGCCCGACCCGGGGGCGCGCGGCGCGACGGCGGCCCGGCGCGCGTGGCGCGAGGGCCGCGTGGACGACGCGGTCCGGCTCGCGCAGGGCACCGCGCTCGGGCGCCGGCTCGCGTCCGAGCGCGACCTCATGACGCCGGGGCTCCGGCTGCCGACGCCCACGGTCCCGCCGACCCGACCGGCACCCGACGGGGCACCCCGGGCGCTGCACGTGCTGGTGAACTCGCTGCCGCACACCGCCAGCGGGTACGCGCTGCGCAGCCACGCGGTGCTGCGGGCGCAGGCCGCGGCGGGGGTCGACGTCCTGGCCGCCACCCGGATCGGGTACCCGGTGTCGGTCGGCCTCGTGGGCGCGCGGGACGTCGACGTGGTCGACGACGTGGAGTACCGACGCCTGCTGCCCTGGGCGACGGCCCGGACCCCCGGCGCCCGGCTCGAGCAGCACGCGCACGCGCTCGCACAGGTCGCGGCCCGCTGGGGGCCGACCGTGCTGCACACGACCACCAACTACACGAACGCCCTGGTCACGCAGGCCGTCGCCGCCGCGCTGGGGGTGCCGTGGGTGTACGAGGTGCGCGGCCTGCTCGAGGACACGTGGGCCGCGTCGTTCCCGACGCCCGCGTTGCGCGACGCCGCCCGCGCGAGCCGGCGGCACGCGATGCTGCGCGCCCGCGAGGCCGAGCTGGCGTCCGCGGCGGACCACGTCGTGGTGCTGGGCGCGACCGTCCGTGACGACCTCGTGGCGCGCGGCGTCGACGCCGCACGGATCACGGTGGTGCCCAACAGCGTCGACACGGCCCTGCTGGGCCGCCACGTATCCTCGGTCGAGGCGCGCCGTGCGTTGGGGCTCCCCACCTCCGGGTTCTGGGTGGGCACGGTGACGAGCCTGGTGGACTACGAAGGGATCGTCACGCTGGTGGACGCGGTCGCGCGGCTGCGCGACCGGGGGGTGGACGCGCGAGCGGCGGTCGTCGGTGACGGCGTCGCGCGCCCCGCGGTCGAGCGCAGGGTCCAGGAGCTGGGTCTCACGGAGCACGTCGTGCTGCCCGGGCGCGTCCCGCCGGGCGCGGCGACGTCCTGGTACGAGGCGCTCGACGCGTTCGCCGTCCCCCGCCGCGACACCGCGGTGACGCGCACGGTCGTGCCGCTCAAGCCCATGCAGGCGATGGCCCTGGGGCGTCCCGTCGTCGCGAGCGACCTGCCCGCGCTGGCCGAGGTCGTCGCGGCGCCCGGTGCGGGTCTGCTGGCGGCGCCGGACGACGCGACGGCGTGGGCCGACGCCCTCGAGCGCCTCGCGGGCGACGACGCGCTCGCCGCACGGCTCGGCGCCGCGGGCCGCGAGTTCGCCGCGGGGCGCACGTGGGCCGCCGCCGGCGCGCGCTACCGCGCCCTCTACGAGGAGCTCGCGGCATGACCACGGCCCCGCCGAGCACCGACCCGCTGCCCGACGTCCCCCGGTTCACCAAACCGCTGCTCTCCCGCGAGGGCAGGCGCCCCGTGCGGGTCGAGCCGGTCGACGGCACCGCGCTGCACCCCGTCGCCGACCGGCCCGCGCTGGGCGACTACCTGCGGCTGCTGTGGCAGCGCCGGCACTTCATCGTCGCGGACGCGCGCGCCAAGGTCATCAGCGGCACGAGCGGCAACCTGCTGGGGCAGGTGTGGCTCGTGCTGAACCCGCTGCTCGACGCCGCCGTGTACCTCGTGATCTTCGGGCTGCTGCTGCGGTCGAGCCGGGGCATCGACAACTTCATCGGGTACCTCATCATCGGCGTCTTCATGTTCGGGTTCACGACCCGGTCGGTGACGGGTGGTGCACGGTCGGTCATCGCGGCCCGGTCGCTCGTGAAGTCGTTCTCGTTCCCCCGGGCCGCGCTGCCGATCGCGACCGTCGCGCGCGAGACGCTGAGCTTCGTGCCGGCGTTCGTCACGATGGCCCTCCTCGTGCTGCTGACCCGCCCTGGTGCCGGCGAGGACTGGTCGACGCCGCTGCAGGAGATCAGCTGGCGGTGGCTGCTCGTGCCCCTCGTCCTGGTGCTGCAGATCGCGATGAACCTCGGCCTCGCGCTGCTCGCGGCGCGGGCGACGACCCGTGTCCCCGACCTCAACCACGTCATCGGGCTCGCCATGCGGTTCTGGCTGTACGGGTCGGCCGTGTTCTTCTCGTTCGACCGGTTCATCTCGCACCCGCAGGTGCTCGAGCTGGTGCAGCTCAACCCGATGTACCGGGTGCTGGAGATCACGCGGGACTGCCTGCTGTACGGCGTCACGCCGCCGTGGCAGGCGTGGACGATCGTCGCCTGCTGGGCCGTCGGCCTCCTGCTGGTCGGCACCGTCGTGTTCTGGCGCGGGGAGGAGTCGTATGGCTCCGTCTAGCGGACCCGTCACGTCGGCCGTCACCGCGCTCACGCCCGTACAGGTCGCGGTCGACGACGTGCACGTGCGCTACCGCACGCCGTCGTCCGACACGTCCGCCGCCCGCGACGTCCCCCGGCCGCTGCGGGTCGTCAACCGGCTCATCGGCCGGCAGGCGAACGTCGCCGTGCGCGCGCTGGCCGGGGTGTCGCTCGTCGCACGGTCCGGTGACGCGATCGGCGTCGTCGGCCTCAACGGCTCGGGCAAGAGCACGCTGCTGCGGGTCATCGCGGGACTCGAGCGCCCCATCCGCGGCCAGGTGCTCGCGCGCACCCAGCCCGTGCTGCTGGGCGTCAACGCCGCGATGGTCCCCGAGCTCACGGGCCAGCAGAACGTGCGGCTCGGCTGCCTGGCCATGGGCATGACGCCCGAGCAGGCCGCGGCCGCGTACCGGGACATCGTCGAGCTGTCCGGGCTGGGCCCGCAGATCCACCACCCCATGAAGACGTACTCGTCGGGCATGGGCGCGCGACTCAAGTTCGCGATCGCCGCCGCGGCCAACCCCAAGATCCTGCTCATCGACGAGGCCCTCGCCACCGGCGACGCCGCGTTCCGCGAGCGGTCGCAGGACCGCATGGACCGGCTGCGCGCCTCCGCGGGCTGCACGTTCCTCGTGTCGCACGCCGCCAAGACCATCGAGGAGACCTGCACGCGCGCCGTCTGGCTGCACAAGGGCCACCTCGTCATGGAGGGCGACGCGTACGCCGTCGCGCAGAAGTACCGCTGGTGGGCGTGGAACCTCGCCAAGGGCGAGGACGAGAAGGCCTCGAGCCTGCTCGACGACGCGTTCCGCGAGGGCCACGACACGGCCGTGCGCGTCACCGACCTGTACGACCCGACCGCACCACCCCGGCACGTCCGTGCCCGCTGACCCAGGAGAACGCCCCGTGCGACCCCGCATCATGACCGTCTACGGCACCCGACCCGAGGCCATCAAGTGCGCCCCGCTGGTCAAGGCGATCGAGGCGAGCGACGACCTCGACGGCGTCGTGGTGGTCACGGGTCAGCACCGCGAGATGCTCGACCAGGTCAACGCGCTCTTCGAGATCACGCCCGACCACGACCTCGACGTCATGAGCCACGGCCAGACCCTCGCGCAGATCTTCAGCCGCGTCCTCGACGGCCTCGACCCGATCCTCGCCGCCGAGCGGCCCGACGCCGTCGTCGTGCAGGGCGACACCACCACCTCGACCGCCGCCGCGCTCGCCGCGTTCTACCGGCAGGTCCCCGTGGTGCACCTCGAGGCCGGGCTGCGCTCGGGCGACCTCGCGTCGCCGTTCCCCGAGGAGGGGAACCGGAAGATCACGTCGCAGATCGCGGCGCTTCACCTCGCGCCGACCGGAGTCAGCCGCGACAACCTGCTCCGCGAGGGCGTCGCGGAGGACGACGTCGTCATCACCGGGAACACCGTGATCGACGCGCTGCTCACCGCCGTCGAGCGGCAGGTGCCCTTCACCGACCCGGCCCTCGCGCGTGCCGTCGCCGACGGCCGCCGCCTGCTGCTCGTCACCACGCACCGCCGCGAGAACTGGGGCGACGCCATGCAGGGCGTCGGCCGCGCCGTGGCGCGGATCGCCCGCGAGCACGAGGACCTGCTCGTCGTGCTGCCCGCCCACCGCAACCCCGTGGTGCGCGAGGCCATCCTGCCCGCGCTCGACGGCCTGCCCAACGTCCTGGTCACCGAGCCGCTGCCCTACGGGGAGTTCGCGCGGCTCATGGCCGAGGCGCACGTGATCCTCTCCGACTCGGGCGGCGTCCAGGAGGAGGCCCCGAGCCTCGGGACGCCCGTGCTGGTCATGCGCGACACCACCGAGCGCCCCGAGGCCGTCGCCGCCGGCACGGTACGGCTCGTCGGCACGGACGAGGAGACGATCGTCGCGGAGGTCACCACGCTGCTGCGCGACACGAGCGCGCACGCCGCGATGGCGACCGCCGAGAACCCGTACGGGGACGGGACGGCGGCGCTGGCGAGCCGTGCGGCGATCGAGTCGGTCGTCAGGAGCGGGCAGCGCTGAGGCCCTGACCCGCGCGACAGGTCAACGGGCCGCCGTTGCCCTCCACAGGTCCTCGGACAGGTCGGGGCCGCCGTCCTGCCGGGGCGTGGCCTCAAGCCGCTCGAACGCGCGGACCAAGCGGTCCTCGAACAGCTCCCGAGGCACGGGCAGGTGCCCGTCGCCCAGATCGATCGGGAGGATCTGCACCCGCCCGTCGCGTGACCGGCCCCCGCGTGCGTCGAGCCCGAACAGACCGGCGAACGGGGCGCAGTGCTCCACGACGTGGTGCGTGTCGCCCTGGTTGATGACGTAGTCCACGAGGTTCGTCGTGCCTCTGAGGTAGCGAGGGATCACGCTCGCACGCTCCTGGATCCGCAGGTCGGCCGTGGGATCGCCGTGCCCGAACACCGCGGCCGAAGCCCGCGCCCAGTCGTCCTCGTGGTAGCGCCACAGCACCGTCTGGGGGGCGAAGACCAGTGCGATCGAGCGCGGCATCCGGCCCGAGAGCTGCAGGGCCGCGAAGCCACCGCCGCTGCCCCCCGTCACGGCGACCTCGGACGCCCCGGTCAGACGGGCCATGCGCGCCGTGAGCTGTTCGACGACATCGATCAGGTCCGTCTCAGCCGACCCGAGGAACCACCCCAGCCCCATCTCGGCGTCCTGGACCAGCGTGGCGTCGCACAGCAGCAGGAAGGACCACGGCGCCTCCTTGCGAGAGGTCACGCGCTCGAAGTCCGGGTACTCCGTGGTCGACCGGTCCGCCGCACCGTGGAACCCGACGGCGAGCCGCCGTCCGCGGCGACGCCCCGCCAGCGTCCACAGCCGCATGTCCGCCACGTCCACGGGGTAGAGGGCCACGAGACCGGGCGCGGGCGTGAACTCGTCCACCGTCGTGCTCTCGGCGATCGGGAGCTGGTACCGACGGTGCCATCCGTGCACGCGCAGGACTCCCTCGTCCTGCGACACGGTCGTCGCGTCGGCAAGCTCCGCGCGAGCGACGTCGAGGTGCGCACCGGCGGGCCCGGGGACGCCGGACACGTAGAGGCGGACCGCCGTGACGTCGCCTTGGGCAGCCCCGCCCCCGGCGGCGTCCACGAGCAGGTCGCACGGGACATGGAGCCGCAGGTCCTGGTCCTGCTCGACCGCCGTCAGGATCAGGCGGTGGTAGACGCCGCCCACGACGACGCCGACCGCGACGTAGGTCAGCTGTGCCCATCCGGTCAGACGCAGCGCCACGTCGAGCACGTCACCGTCCCTGCGGGAGTCCACGACGTCGACGACATGTCGGTCACCGAACCCCTCGAAGGCCCAGCGCCGCGGCGTCGCCCGGCCGAGGCTGGACCGCAGACCCGCACGGAGCGAGGCGTAGAACCCGGGGACGTAGTGGAAGGGCGACAGCCCCCACTTGTGGTCGCGGCACGCGACGATCTCGTCCTCGCCCGGCTCGATGAACTGCTCAGGCGCAAGGTCGGCACGCATGCGCGCGTACAGGCGGTCGAGAAAGGCGTTGGACGACGCGACGAAGGCGGGCGGATAGGCGTCCGGCAAGTCGGAGCCGTCGTCGACCGCAGCGGCCCATCTCGCTGCGTTCACCCGGAGCGCCGACCGGCGTCCGCGACGGTCCAGCGCCTCGACGAAGCGTGTCCAACCCGCTTCCCAGAGCTCCATGAACTCGGGGCTGCCCGACCGGATGCGTTCGGTCTCCGGGATGCGCGCCGCGCGCGTCAGCTCCGCCGAGTAGGTGCAGACGGCGCCGGACGCGGGGTCCCGCAGCAGGTCGAAACGCTCGTCGACGGGGTCGTAGACGATGAGGTCGCTGTCGTCGGCCGCGAGGAATCCGGGGAGCTCCTTCGCCAGGTCGGCCTGCACGATGCGCCGTTGGAAGGCCGAGTCGATGCCGTCGAGGTCGACCCCGACGAACGCGGGCTCGGACATCGCGCTCGCGAGCGACGACCGCGCGTAGTACGCGGAGATCTCCCACTCGTCGGCGTCCTCCGGGCGGAAGGCGTCACGCGTGACACAGCTTCCGATGATGGCCACGCGGGTCACGAGCTCTCCCCTCGCGAGCGGATGAGCTCGATCTCGGCGGCGATCACGGAACGGGCCGAGGACTGGCGCTCGACCCGCGCCGCTGCGGCGGCCGACATCCGCGAGAAGCGCTCCGGGTCGCGGACGAGCTCCAGCATCCCCGCCGCCATGACCGCGTGGTCGTCACCGGGCGCGAGGACGCCGGACTCCTCGTCGACGAACTCGGGGACAGCCGCGACGGCGTTGGTCACCGGAACCAGGCCGGAGGCCATGGCCTCGTCGCGGGACACCCCCTGGGCGTCCATCCGCGTCGGGACGAGGAAGACCCCGTGCTGCCTGTGCAGCTCGACGATCTCGTGCTGGGTGAGGAACCGCCGTTCGAGGGTGACGTTCGGCATGTCCCGCAGCGGTGCGAGCGTCTCGTCGAAGAGCGGTCCGTCACCCACGAAACGGAAGGTCATCGCGGAGAACTCTGGCTCGTCCCGCAGGGCGAGCACGGCGTCGACAGCGAGGTCGTTCGCGTACTTCCGGGAGGCGTAGGGCCTGACGGACAGCACCTTGCGTCGGAGCTCGACGTCCTTCGGCCGGTAGGAGAACAGCTCGGTGTCGATCGGGTTGTGGATGATCGAGTAGCGGTGAGCCGGAAGCTCGACTCCGACGTCCTGCATGACCTCGTCCGCGAAGTACCGCGACACGAAGACGAAGTGCACGTCGTCACCGGGGTCGGCGAAGACCGACCGCCAGAACTCCAGGCGCCGCGTGCTGCGCTCCTTCTCGACCGCCAGCTGCTCCTCGTCGGTGATGTTGTAGGAACGGCGCCACCACGGCTGCACCTCCGCCCCGTGGATCCACACGACCACCCGGGTACCCGGTCGCCGCGCCTGGAGCGCGTCCCACATCAGCGGGTCGAGGAAGTGCACGAGCACCGCCTCGTGACCGCCGTCGCGCACGAGCCCCGCGAGCGCCCTGCCCGACCCCGTGGTGACGTCGACGCCCTCGAACTCGCGGTAGGCGATCGCGCTCTCGTCGCGCAGGCAGAACACCTCGCACGCGAGCCCCCGGTCGCGGTAGGCGCGGACGCGCGAGTGCACGAACCCGTTGCGGTACAGGTCGCCGTACGACGGGTAGATGTTGGTGACGACCAGCGCCGACGCGCGTGGGACCACGGTGGTGGGCTCGGTGACCCGGTGGCTCCACGCGATCGTGCGCAGCTCCGCGGACCCGGTCCCGCGGACCCGGAGGCCCAGCTTCACCTGCGCCGTCCCGTCCGGCACGTCGATCGTCGTGTTCGTGTGGCTGCGGACGACCGTGGAGCCCAGGCGCGTGCCGCCCTCGTCGTAGCAGACGAGCGCGACCTGCAGGTCGAGCCCGATGCCGGCGTCGACGTGGACGGCACCGACGTCCGACCAGGAGGCGGGCACCGGAATGGTGCGCGGGGCGTAGACGTAGTCGTGGACGTCGTCGGCGAGCGCCGCGGAGACGCGGACGCCGCTCGCCGAGAGGTCGAGGTCGATGCCGCGACGCGTCGCTCCGGCGAAGGCGTCCGCGAGGTCCTGCCCCGTCATCTCGTCGACCGTGTCCGCCACCGCCGCGGGCGGGATCGCCTCGGCCGCGCGGATCAGCTCGTCCATCCCCGTCCCCGACGCGGGCGGCCGGGGGTCCACGGACCGGGCCGCCACGTGGTCGTCCGCCGGTGCGGCGCAGTAGCTGAAGCGGTCGAGGGCGACCTGGTGCGCGACCGGCACCGGGCCGTCCGCGACCAGGAGCGCGAGGAGGTCGGCGGTCGTCGTCGACGCCACGGCCTGCGCGCGGACCAGCGACCGTCGCGCGCCGAGGTCCTGGACCGCCTGGTACTCGACGCCGTCCGTGAGTCCCGCGGCGCCGTTCTCCCAGCGGTGGTGGCGGTGCTTGCCGACAGCGGACGCCGCCGTGTACCGGAACCCCAGCACGAGGTCGGTGAGGTAGTCGGCTCCGTAGTAGTCGGGCGCCCACATCGGCGCGATGACCTCGGCGCCCGCGGCCGCCTCGCCCAGCGTGCGCGGGACCCGGTCCAGCGGCAGCAGGGCGATGCGGCTGTCCAGCCCCTCGGGGCCGTCCACGCCGGCGCCGACCGCGACGGTGGCGGTCCACCGGTCGTAGCGCTGCCGCTCGAGGTGCTCCACGAGCCGCGCGAGCTCGGACGCGGTCGTCGCGTGGGCGACGACGTGCACCGCGGGAGCCCAGGGCGTCCACGGGCGTCCGAGGACGCGCGACAGGACGTAGGACGCCCGGTCCGCGTACGTGTGCTGCCGCATCACGGTCCGCAGGGCGCCCAGGCGGATGTCGTCTGAGGTGCCCGTGGCCTCGATCTCGCGCAGCCGTCGCACGGCCTCCGGCCCCGAGTCGGTCGTGACGACCAGGTCGCCGAAGAGGACGCGCGCAGCGCGCGCGTCGTTGCTCACCGTGAGCGTCCCCGACGCCAGGAGCTCGAAGATCCGCCGGGCGAGCATCGTCTGCGACTGCTTCACCGAGTTGAGGTTGATCGCGTACCGGTACCGGCGGTAGGCGTCGGGTACCTCCTCGGGCGCGAGCGTCCCCACGATCGAGCCGCGGTAGGAGTCCGGGAACATGTACGCCTCGTCGGTCCCGCCGAGGTTCCGGTCGTAGATGTCGACCGGTCGCAGCTGCGGCAGGTGCTCCATGTAGCTCTCGAGGTCCCGCGTCCGCTCCGGGTACCGCCGGTAGTAGGCGCCCGCGAACAGGAACGCGTCCCGGCGGTCCTCGCCCGCGATCGGGTGGTACGCGGCCGGTTGCACGGCGAACGGCAGCAACCACACGCGGTCGTGGCGGAGCGCTGCCTTGTAGTGCTCGATCCTGTCGATGTCGGTCGTGAAGACGTGGTCGAAGAGGCCCGCCGCGTTGAGGAACGTGGCGTAGTGGACCGGGTCCTCCTTGTTCCAGAACACGGTCGGCACGCCACGTTCCCGGCACCAGGCGACGATGCCGCGCAGCTCGTCACCGGCGCGGTCCACCATGTTGTGCCAGCTGCCGTCCCGGCCCCGCCAGGCGGACTCGACGAACAGCAGGTCGGGCCCGCACTCGGCGAGCTCGTGCTCCCACGCACCCGGGGTCAGGTCGGTGAGGTCCCACTCGGGGGCGAACGACAGGCGGGTGAACTCGTCCATGATCGCGGCCACGCGCGGTCGCGTCCCTCGGGAGCGGTCGACGGCGCCCGCGGCGACCGGCTCCCGCACGGGGCGGGTCTGCTCCTCCGCCGACGGGGAAGCGGCCGGGCTGGTGGGAGCCGCGATCTCCAGGACCCGACCCCGCGGCCCTGCCGTGGTGCCGCGGGACAGGCGAGCAAGGGTGAGCGGCAGCCGCAGGGCGTCCGGGAAGGAGGACCGCGCCGTGCGGATCGCCTTCCCGGTCCGGAAGGTCAGGCTCGCGCGCAGATCTGCGACACGTCGTCGCTGGTCGTCCGCGTCCGAGCGGGCGGCGGACAGATCGGCGGCCAGCCGGTCCCGCTCCTCGCGCAGCACCCGGTTGAGGACCTCCACCTCCTGCGCGGCGCGGCGCTCGTCGCGCTGCGCCCGCTCGCGGTCCGCAGCCTGCGACTGCCACCGCACGACCTGCTCGCGCAGGCCGGTGACCTCGGTCTGCAGCTCGGCGACCTGAGAGCGGAGCGCGGACACGGCGGTCGTCCGCTCAGCCCGGGCGCGGACGAGGTCGGCCTGCGCTTCCTCGAGCTCGGCTGCCGTGCGCTCGACGTCTGCCTGCGAGACCGCGAGCTCCTCCCTGGTGCGCTCGTGGTCAGCGCGGACGGCGGCGACCTCGGCCGCGAGCTCGTGCAGCCGCGCCATGAGCTCCCGGCGTGCCGACTCGGAGCGCGCGAGCGCCGAGCGGTGCTCCCGCGCCTCGGCCTCGGCGCGGCGAAGCCGGTCGGAGACGGCGCTCCGCTCCGCGCGCAGAGCGTGCAGGGCCCGCCGGTGCTCCGCCAGGTCCGCCGCCGCCCGGGCCGCCCCGGCGTCACGCTCCTCCTCGAGTGCGGCGATGGTCGCGACCAGCTGCTCACGCTCGGCGCGCATCTCCTCGATCGCACGGTCGACCGCCACCCGCTCCTGCGCACCCGACTCGATGCGCGTCTGCGCCTCGTCGAGCGCCGTCTGCAGCGCCTTCGCCGCGACCACCTGGGACCGGTACTTGCGGTTGACCTCCTCGAGACCGGCGCGCGTCTCGGCCAGCCGCTCGGACACCTCGAACCGCTCGCGCAGTCCTCGGGCGATCGCACGGTCCAGACGCTCCGCCTCGCTGAGCCGCTCGGCGGGCTCCAGGCGGAACGTCGGGGTCGCGTTGAACTCGTCGCACAGGACGTACCTGTGGGCGACGGCCCATCGGTCGATGCGGATGAGGTCGTCGCGCGTCCGGCACTCGACGTAGACGAGCGGTCGGTGCTCCTCGATGAGCCGTGCCGCACCCGCGAGCACCTCGAGCTCCATGCCCTCGACGTCGATCTTGACCATCGCGACCGGGGGGAGGTCCTCGTCGTCGAGACGCACCACCTCCAGGGGCCCGGCGCAGTCCGCCTCGACCGACTGCCCGCCGAGGTTGGTGGGCATCTCCCGCGCGAAGGAGGCGCGACCGGAGCGCTCGCCGACCGCGACGGGACGCACGCGGACCCGATCGGACAGACCGTTGACCTCGACGCTGCGGCGCAGAGGCGTGGTGAGACGGTCGTTCGGCTCGTAGGCCACCACGTCGCACCCGGTCACGGCCGCCAGGTACAGGGCGTGGTTGCCGATGTTCGCGCCGACGTCGACCACCACGTCGCCCGCGGCGAGCCTCGACGCCATGTCCCGGAGCATCTCGTGCTCGTACGGGGTCGCCGTGCGGACGAGCCCGCCCTGGATGTAGTCCGTGGCCGCGTCCGGCACGGACACCTGGTAGCGCGCACCGTCCACCGTCAGCTCGACCACGGTGGGGGCGGGCGTCGCGCGCTCGGACGTCATCGCCAGACGCCCCGGGTGTCGACGAGTACCTTCTCCGCGATCCGCAGCTCCCGCACGTCGGCGGCCCTGAACTGCGCGTGGTCCACCAGCAGCACCACGACGTCAGCCGCCGCCACCGCGGTGCCCAGGGCCTCGAGCGACACGTTGCCGCGCTCGGCCAGCTCGGGCGGCAGCCGCTCGATGTGCGGTTCGACCACCGCGATGCGCGCCTCGGGGAGCGCCTCGGCGAGACGACCGACGATCGCGCGGGCGGGCGACTCGCGCAGGTCGTCGATGTCGGGCTTGAAGGCGAGACCGAGCACAGCGACGCGCGGGTCCCGCAGCCGTCGCGCCTTCTCGACCACCTTCTCCACCACCAGTCCCGGCTTGGCGTCGTTCACCTCGCGCGCGGTGCGGATGAGGCGCGCCTCCTGCGGGGCGGCGTCCACGATGAACCACGGGTCGACGGCGATGCAGTGCCCGCCGACGCCGGGCCCGGGCTGCAGGATGTTGACGCGCGGGTGGTGGTTGGCGAGCTCGATGAGCTCCCACACGTCGATGCCGAGCTTGTCGGCGATCACCGACAGCTCGTTGGCGAACGCGATGTTGACGTCGCGGTACGAGTTCTCGACGAGCTTGGCCATCTCCGCGGTGACCGCGTCGGTCAGCATGATCTCGCCCTGGCAGAACATCGCGTACAGGGCCTTCGCCCGCTCGGCCGCCTCGGCGGTGAGGCCGCCGACGATGCGGTCGTTGGTGACCAGCTCGATCATGACCCGCCCGGGCAGCACGCGCTCGGGGCAGTGCGCGACGTGCAGGACGGGTCGGCCGTCGGTGCCGTCGAGGCTCAGGTCGGGCCGGGCCGCCAGGATCCGGTCGGCCATGTGGCGGGTCGCCCCGGGCGGGGACGTGGACTCGAGGACCACGAGCTCACCGCCGCGCAGGCGCGGCGCGATGCCGTCCGCCGCGGCCTCGATGTACGCGAGGTCGGGCGCGTGGTCGCCCGTGAACGGGGTCGGCACGGCCACGATGAAGACGTCGGCCTCGGGGGTCTTGGTCTCGGCCCGCAGCCGGCCCTGGGCCACCGCGCCGGAGACGGCGATCTCCAGGTCCGGCTCCACGAACGGCACCTCGCCGCGGTTCACCGCGTCGACCGTGGCGGCGTTCACGTCGACGCCGACCACGTCCGCGCCGTGCATCGCCAGCACGGCGGCGGTCGGGAGCCCGATGTACCCCAGGCCGATCACCGCCACCGTCGGCACCGGCACCTCCGTCGTGGGTGTCATCCCCCGACCACTCCTCACACCATCGCGTGCCCGGGTACCCACCCGGCCACCTGAACGTCGGAACCGGCCAGGAGCTCGGCGTCGCTGACCGTCCACGTGTGCGCCGCGGGGTCGCCGCGCCGCACCTGGACGAAGTTGAACCGGTCCGCCGAGTACACGGACCCCCCGGCCTGCCGCACGGCGGCCAGGAACCCGGTGTCCTCGCCGCGGTCGAGCGCGGGGAACGGCACCGCGGTCGCGGTCTCGCGGCGGGCCACGATCGTCGGGCCCATCACGAGGTGCGTGAACCGGTGCTCACGGTCCGGCAGCCGCAACGCGATCACGTCCGCACCGCCCACGTACACGTAGTGCGCCTGCTTGCCGACCACGTCCGCGCCCGAGTACCCGAGCGCGTGCACCTGGTCGGCCAGGTACTGCTCGCCGTACACGTCGTCGTCGTCGACCTTCGCCACGACGGGCGCGTCCGACGCCGCGACCAGGCGGTTGAGGCACTCCCCCAGCGGCACGGTCGCCTCGGCGTGCAGGAGCACGACGTCGGTGAGCCCGACCTCGGCGGCGGCACGCGTCACGGCCTCCTCGTCGAGGTCCCAGCCGTGCGCGAGCAGCGCGAGCTGCACGTCGACGTCGCGCTGCGCGCCGAGCGTCGCCAGCACGTGCGGCAGCTGGTGCGGCCGGCTCGTCGAGACCAGCGCGCTCACGCGGGGCCGTGCCGCCGTCACGCGGTGCGCCGCGAGGCCCGTCGCGCCCAGCACCTCGTCGACGCGGTGCGCGTACGTGTGGCCCGCCCAGATGCGGCGCTGCGCGCGGTGCACCTGGCGGTCGCGCAGCTCGGGGCTGCGCACCAGGGCCCGCAGCGTCAGCTCGGCCTCGCGCCGGTCCGCGACCTGCGTGACCTCGTCGGCGGGGAAGACCCCGTCGATCGCGGGGCTCGGCGTCGACACGACCGGGGTGCCGGACGCCGTGATCTCGTAGATGCGGCGCGCGCACATGGTCGGCGAACCGACCACGGTGTTGACGTTGAGGAACACCTTGTGGGCGCGGTACGCCGTCAGCATCGACGCGTAGTCCAGCGAGCCCACGACACGTTCGTCGAACGGCGGCGGGAACTGGTACCGCTCGTCGCCGTCCAGCTGGCGCGAGTAGATCTCCAGCCCCGTGGTCATGCGGGACGACGCGTCGAGGGCGCCGCCCAGCAGCGTCTCGAGCTGCTCGCGGCGCTCGGGGTGCCGGTGCGAGAACCACATGCCCGCGAACGCGACGTCACGCTCGGCCCGGCCCCCGCCCGGGCGCACCGGGTTGTGGATCGCGGGCTGCGCCGCGAACGGCAGCACGCCCACGCGGTCGTGCCCCAGCTCCTCGCGGTACCGGTCCAGCACGTCGCCGTCCGTCGTCCGCACGTGGTCGAACAGCCGCGCGGCGTCGAGGAAGTCCTCGTGGTGGACCGGGTCCTCCTTGTTCCAGAAGACCGTCGGGACGCCGTGCTCGCGGCACCACGTCACCAGCTCGACGAACGCCGGCCGCGGGCCCTGCGCGCCCGTCAGGTGGTACCGCCACGCGCCGCCGTTGCCGGCCCACGCCGACTCGACGAACAGCAGGTCCACCGGCTCGGCCTCGAGCCGGTGCCGCCAGTCCGCGGGCGTCACCTCGACCTGCTGCCACTCGTACGACAGCGCCAGCCGGGAGAAGTCGTCGAGCACGACCGCCACGCGCAGGTCGGCGCGGCGCAGCGGTGCCGTCGGCACGGGCCACGCGGGGTACGTGAGCCGTCCCCGGCGGTCGACGCGAGCCCGCACGCCGCGCGGACCGGGCCGCCCGGCACGTTCGCGCGCGAGGTGGGTCCGCAGCGCGGAGGGTCCGCCGTGCCGCAGGTGCCACAGGGCCCTGCGCCACGCGCGCGCGTCCATTCGTCGTCCTCCCCCGCCGGCCGTCACCGTCCCGGCCGCGGTGTCGCACCGGAGACGATAGCCGCCGAACTGGACGGTCTCCCAGGTCCGTGCCCGGCCTCACGCCCCGCGGCGGGACGAACCGGGAGCAAACGGTTGCCGTCGCGGTCCGGCGGGTCCCGAGGCGCCCACGCGGAGCGGGACGACGCCCGGACGCGTCACTCGACGACGGGCGGCAGCATGTCCAGGTCGGCCTCGTGCGCCGCAAGGTACTCGCCCAGCGAGTCGGCGGCGACCGCGGCCATGAGGTCCGCGAGCGCGGGGCGGTCCAGCACGACGATGCTCTGCGCGCCGTCGGGGCTGCGGCCCGTCCCGGTGAACGGCACCGTGAAGAACCGCATGTCCGTCGACCCGAGGTTCTTGGCGCGGTCCTGCAGGTCGCGCATGACGGCCTCGTCCAGCCCGTCGTCGGTGGCGACCGAGCGGCTGACGACGTCGAGGAAGCGCGCGGACGTCACCGGGTTGTGGAGCGTGCCGTCGTTGCGCATCTTCGCGACGATCGCGCGGACCCACGCCTGCTGGCGCTGCACGCGGTCGAAGTCGCCGCGGGCGAGCGACTTGCGCTCGCGCACGAACCGCAGCGCCTGCTCGCCGGTGAGGAGCTGCTGCTTGCCGGCGGGCACGACCGTGTCGCCGACCTTGAGGTCCTGGTTGAGCGTCATGCGCACGCCGCCCAGCGCGTCGGTGATGCCGACGAACGAGTCGAAGTCCGTGACGACGAAGTGGTCGACGCGCACGTCGGTGAGCTGCTCGACCGTCTGGATCAGCAGCGACGGCCCGCCGTAGGAGAACGCGGCGTTGATCTTCTGCTCGCCGTAGCCCGGCACGTCGACCCACGAGTCGCGCGGGATCGACATGAGGTACGCGGCGTCGCGGCTCGCGGGCAGGTGGACCAGCATGATCGTGTCGGTGCGCTGCGCGCCGAACGACCACTGGTTCGGGTCGCCCGCGGAGATCCGGGAGTCCGACCCCAGCACGAGGACGTTCATCGCGCCGTGGTCGACGACCTCGTCCTCGGTGCCGCCCGTGGGCGCCGGCGGGGTCGGGCGGGCCGTGATGCCCGCGAACGGGTCGCCGATGTGCTCGACCTGCGAGGCCAGCCACTTCTGCACGCCCCAGGTCCCGGCGACGCCGACGCCGACGAGGGCGACGACTGTGACGAGCACGACGACGAGCGCACGTCGCGATCGGGAGCGGTGGCGGGCGTGGGTCGGGGTGGAGGGCACGCCCGAAGGATAGGGAAGCCCGCACCGGCGGCACGAACGCACGACGACGGCCGGCTCGACGTGCACCGAACGTCGACATCCGCCGCGTCCTTTGCGTCGAAAGTCCGGTCGGGCGGGGCGCCGTGCGGGTGACGTCGGGCCCGGCGGGCCGGGTCGACGCGGCGTCGCTTCCTATCCTGGGCGCATGGCCGACGAGACGGGGGACGGCACGGGCGCGCCCGGGCCGTCGGAGCCCACGTACACGTTCTCCTGGCCCACCGTCGAGCCCGTCGCCACGACCGTGCCGGCCGCGGGCGCCCCGTCGACCGCCGCCGCGCACGGCGCCGCCGGCGGCGTCACGCACGGGCTCCCGGCCGGCGAGGAGTCGGCCGAGGTCCTGCCGCCGCCGCGGCGCCGACGTGCCCGAGCGGTCGCCGTGGCCGCGGTCGTGGTCGCGGCGCTCGGGGTCGGCGGCACCGCGCTCGCCGTCAACGGTCGCAGCCCCGCGCCGTCGGCGACCGGGACCCCGGCGCCCGACCGGTCACCGACGCCCACGCCCACGCCGTCGGCCACGCTCGTCGCGCGCAGCCTCCTGACGTCGCTCGACGACGTGCTCTCGGCGCTCGTCGCGCAGGTCGACGCGAGCGACGCGCTGTGGACGCAGACCGACGGGCAGGTGACGGACCCCGCCGCACGCGACCGGCTGCGCGCGGCGCTGGACGCCGCGTCGGCGTGGCTGACCGGCGCGTGGGAACCGCGCGACGCGGCCCACGCGCGCGACCTGGCCGCCGCGGGGCGCACGCACCTCGAGACGCTCGACGCGCTCACCGCGGCGGTGCAGCAGGACCACGACGCGTGGACCGCCGCGCGCTCGGGCCCCGTGCCGGACGACCGCGGGACGCCCCGCGACGGGCGGCCCGGGGCCGGCGCCCCGGCGCGGGG
>NZ_BCRB01000031.1 GCF_001552375.1 Cellulomonas iranensis NBRC 101100 = JCM 18110
GCGCCCGGGGTGACCGCCGCGGGTGCGACCGGCCGGGCGGCCGCCGGTGCGGCAGGGACGGGCCGCGCGACCTGCGCGGCCCGCACGGCCGCGATGCGGTGCTCGCGCGCCACGAGCGCGCGCACGGCTGCCTGGCTGTCCTGCCACACCAGGAGCCCGTCGGGCCCCGAGACGTCGAGGCCGCACGCCGGGCAGCGCCCCGCGCGCAGCGGCGTCGTGCACGCGGGGCACACGGTGGCGTCCTGCAGCGCGGCGAGCGTGCGCGCGTACAACGAGTCGGCGTGGGTCATGCGCGCATCGTGCCAGGTGGCGCGCGCGACGCTCAGGTTGTCCACAGCCGGGCGCCCCGGGGTGTCCCGACGGTGCCGCGCGGCGTCCACGACGCGGCCGCCCGAGGTACGGGCGCGGGTGGTTGGGCCTAGGGTGGGCCACGCGGGCACGCGGCACGTTCCCGCAGGGACGGAGGTCACCATGGCTGGGCAGGAACACGTCAGGCGCCGTCACGACGACGAGCCGGTCGACGAGCCGGGGACGCCAGCGCCCGCGGCGGCGAGCGCGCAGTCCCGCGACGCGGAGGTCGACGCGCTGCTGGAGGAGATCGACGACGTCCTCGAGCAGAACGCCGAGCAGTTCGTCCGCGGCTTCGTGCAGAAGGGCGGTCAGTGATCGCCGATGGTGCACTCCTGGTCCGGCCCCGCGCAGCCCTCGTCCGGTCGGCTGCCGCACGCCTTCACCACGCCCGGGTCGTCGTCGTTCGTCGAGTTCCTCGCGGGGCACGCGCCCGAGCTGCTGCCCGGGAACCGGCCGCTGCCGGCGGGTGAGGTGCACGCGCCGCACGGCACCACGATCGTCGCGCTGACGTTCGACGGCGGCGTCGTGGTGGCGGGGGACCGGCGGGCCACCATGGGGTCGATGATCGCCAGCCGGCACATCGAGAAGGTGTTCCCGGCGGACGAGTTCTCCGCGGTGGGCATCGCCGGCACGGCGGGCCTCGCGATCGAGCTGGTGCGGCTCTTCCAGCTCGAGCTCGAGCACTACGAGAAGATCGAGGGCAGCCTGCTGTCGCTCGACGGCAAGGCCAACCGTCTCGCGACGATGATCCGCGGCAACCTCGGCCTCGCGATGCAGGGCCTCGCGGTCGTGCCGCTGTTCGGAGGCTACGACCTCGACCGGCGCGTGGGGCGGCTGTTCTCGTACGACGTGACGGGCGGCCGCTACGAGGAGCACGACCACCACGCGGTCGGGTCGGGGTCGGTCTTCGCGCGGGGCTCGCTGAAGAAGCGCTGGCGGGCGGGGATGGACGCCGCGGACGCGGTGCGCGTCGCGGTCGAGGCGCTGGTCGACGCCGCCGACGACGACTCCGCGACGGGCGGTCCCGACCACGTCCGCCAGATCTGGCCGGTCGTGGCGACCGTGACGGCCGCCGGTTACCTGCGGGTCGCGGACGACGAGCTCGCGGCCGCCGTCGCGGGCGTCGAGCGTGCCCGCCGCGGCGCGACCGACGAGGAGGACGTCCGATGAGCATGCCGTTCTACGTCTCGCCCGAGCAGCTCATGAAGGACCGCGCGGACTACGCCCGCAAGGGCATCGCCCGCGGGCGCTCGGTCGTCGTGCTGCAGTACGACGACGGCATCGCGTTCGCGACCGAGAACCCGTCGCGCGCGCTGCACAAGATCTCCGAGATCTACGACCGCATCGCGTTCGCCGCGGTCGGCAAGTACAACGAGTTCGAGAACCTGCGCGTCGCGGGCGTCCGGTACGCCGACCTGCGCGGGTACTCCTACGACCGTGTCGACGTCACGGCGCGCGGCCTGGCCAACGCGTACGCGCAGACGCTCGGCACGGTGTTCACGACCGAGTCGAAGCCGCTCGAGGTCGAGCTCGTGGTCGTCGAGGTCGGGCGCGAGCCTGCGGGCGACCAGATCTACCGGCTGTCGTACGACGGCTCGGTGACCGACGAGCACGGCTGGGTCGTCATGGGCGGGCAGGCCGAGCGCCTCGCGGGCGTGCTCGAGGGCGCGTGGCGCCCGGGCATGACGCTGTCGGAGGTGCTGGGGGTCGCGGTGCGTGCGCTCGGGTCGTCGGGCGACGACGGCGAGCCGCGCGCGCTGGGGGCGGCGCAGCTCGAGGTCGCCGTGCTCGACCGCACGCGCCCGCGCCGTGCCTTCCGCCGGCTCACGGGTGCGCTGCTGGAGGACGTGCTCGACGGTGCGGGGACGCCGGGCGCTGGACAGGGTCCGTCGTCCGCCTGAGGCGGGCGGGGCACGCGGACGAGCCGACGGGGAGGCACGCATGGACAGGCGCATCTTCGGTCTGGAGACCGAGTACGGGGTGACGTGCGCGGCGCAGGACGGTCGCGGGCTGTCGGCCGACGAGGTCGCGCGGTACCTGTTCCGCAAGGTCGTGGCGTGGGGAAGGTCCTCGAACGTCTTCCTGCGCAACGGCTCGCGGCTCTACCTCGACGTCGGCTCGCACCCCGAGTACGCGACGGCCGAGTGCGACGACTGGCGCCAGCTCGTCACGCACGACCGGGCGGGCGAGCGGATCCTCGAGGGGCTCGTCGAGGACGCGCAGCAGCGTCTCGAGCACGAGGGGCTGCCGGGGCGCATCCACCTGTTCAAGAACAACACCGACTCGGCGGGCAACTCCTACGGCTGCCACGAGAACTACCTGGTGCGGCGGCAGGGCGACTTCGCGCGGCTCTCCGACGTCCTCGTGCCGTTCCTCATCACGCGCCAGGTGCTCACCGGCGCGGGCAAGGTGCTGACCACGCCGCGCGGTGCGGTCTACTGCCTGTCGCAGCGCGCCGACCACATCTGGGAGGCCGTCTCGAGCGCCACCACGCGCTCGCGGCCCATCATCAACACGCGCGACGAGCCGCACGCGGACGCCGAGCACTACCGCCGCCTGCACGTGATCGTCGGGGACTCCTCGATGTCCGAGACGACCACGATGCTCAAGGTCGGGTCGACGGACCTGCTGCTGCGACTCATCGAGGCCGGGGTGCCGATGCGCGACCTGACCCTCGAGAACCCGATCCGGGCGATCCGCGAGATCAGCCACGACATGACCGGCACCCACCCGGTGACGCTCGCGACCGGCCGCACGGTCACCGCGATCGACCTGCAGGAGGAGTACCTCGCGCGCGTCTCGGACTTCGTGGCGTCGGAGGTGGGCCCGACCCCCGACACCAAGCAGGTCCTCGACCTGTGGGAGCGCGGGCTGCGGGCCCTGCGCACGGGCGACCTGTCGTTGGTCGAGCGCGAGCTCGACTGGGTCATCAAGTACCGCATGATCGAGCGCTACCGGGCCAAGCACGACCTCGAGCTGTCGGACGTGCGGGTGCAGCGGCTCGACCTCGCCTACCACGACATCTCGCGCACCGAGGGGCTGTACAACTTGCTGGCGGCGCGCGGTCTCGTCGAGCGCGTCACGACCGACCTCGACGTGTTCGAGGCCACGGCCGTGCCGCCGCAGACGACCCGCGCCAAGCTCCGCGGCGACTTCGTGCGCGCGGCGCAGGACGCGCGACGCGACTACACGGTGGACTGGGTGCACCTCAAGCTCAACGACCAGGCGCAGCGCACGGTCCTGTGCAAGGACCCGTTCCGCAACGTCGACGAGCGCGTCGAGCGGCTCATCGAGTCCATGTGACGGTGGTGCCCGCCACCGTCACGGACCGCGGACGAGCAGGCACGACGCCCAGCGTGCTCCCGTACAGTGAGGCCCCGTCCGGCGAGCGCCGGACGAGCCGCGACCAGGTGACGCGGCGTCGGACGAGCTCGGGAGGCGCGGACGTGCGGGTGCTGGCGGGTGCACGCCGGGCGGTGGTCCTGGTGGTCCTCGGGCTGCTGCTCGCGGCGTGCGGGACGGTCGTCACGGACGCCCCGAAGGTCACGGTCACCGGGAGCGCGGGCCAGGCCCCGACCGTCACGTACCTCACGCCGCTGTCGGTCGACGCGACGCACCGCGAGGTCGTGTGGCCCGGGACCGGTGCCGAGCTCGTGGAGGGCGCGCCCGTCCTCATCGACTTCTGGCTCGAGAACGCGACCGACGCGAGCCTGGTGAAGGAGAGCTACTCGACGAGCCCCACGCCGCGCATGCTCACGGTCGAGGACCTGGGCACCGACCTGTACGAGACGCTCAAGGGCCAGCAGGTCGGCGCGCGGCTGCTGCAGATCGCGCCGGGCGGGTCGGGCGCCGACTACCCGACCGTCACGGTCCTCGACGTCCTGCCCACGCGGGCCGAGGGCGAGCCGGTGACGCCCGACGCGTCGCTGCCCGTGGTCGAGGAGGCCGACGGCGTGCCGACGCTCACGGCGACGGGCACGCCGCCGCCCGACGACCTCGTGGTGCAGCCGCTGGTCCGGGGCACGGGTCCGCAGGTCGACGCCGGCGACGTCATCACGGTCCAGTACGGCGGGTTCGCGTGGGACGACGGCGCCCTGTTCGACTCGACGTGGCAGCGCGGCCTGCCGGTGTCGTTCCTGCTCTCGGACGTGCCGCCGTGGGCCGAGGGACTCGTCGACCAGCCGACCGGGAGCCGCGTGATGCTCGTCGTGCCACCGTCCTACCCGCTGGGCGTCACCGACGCCGAGGAGCTCGCGGGCAAGACCGTCGTGTTCGTCATCGACATCCTCGCCACCGGCGCCCCCGCGCAGGCCACGCCGTGAGCCTCGCGCTGCGGGTCATCCCGTGCCTCGACGTCGACGCGGGCCGGGTCGTCAAGGGCGTGAACTTCGCGAACCTGCGCGACGCGGGCGACCCGGTCGAGCTCGCGCGCCGCTACGACGCCGAGGGCGCCGACGAGGTGACGTTCCTCGACGTGTCGGCGTCGTCGTCCGACCGGGCCACGACCTACGACGTCGTGCGCCGCACGGCCGAGGAGGTGTTCGTGCCGCTGACCGTCGGGGGCGGCGTCCGCTCGCCCGAGGACGTCGACCGGCTCCTGCGGTCCGGCGCCGACAAGGTCGGGGTGAACACGGCCGCGATCGCCCGGCCCGAGCTCATCACCGAGATCGCCGACCGCTTCGGGTCGCAGGTGCTCGTCCTGTCCGTCGACGCGCGCCGCACGACGGGCGACGTGCGCACGGCGTCCGGCTACGAGGTGACGACGCACGGCGGCCGCCGCGGCACGGGGATCGACGCCGTCGAGTGGGCGCACCGCGCCGCCGAGCTCGGGGTGGGGGAGATCCTGCTCAACTCGATGGACGCCGACGGCACGACCGCGGGCTTCGACCTGCAGATGATCGCCGACGTGCGGGCGCGCGTGCGGGTGCCCCTCATCGCGTCGGGCGGCGCGGGCACCGTGGAGCACTTCGTCGAGGCCGCGCGGGCGGGCGCCGACGCCGTCCTGGCCGCGAGCGTCTTCCACTTCGGGACGCTCACGGTCGGGCAGGTCAAGGACGCGTTGCGCGCCGCGGACGTCGTGGTGCGCTGACCGCCGCCGCGCGGCGCCCGGGCGAGGCGCCCGGCGCCGCGCTCACGGTCCGGTGAGGAGCTCGCGGACGGCCGCGACGTCGTCGTCGGCGCCGACGAGACGCACGTCCGCGGCCTGCAGGCGGCCCGACACCGCGAGGACCAGCTCGCCGACGTCGCCGCGCAGCACCACCGACCCATGGCCGGACCGCGGCGAGCGGACGGCGGCGCGCCTGCCGTCGTCGCGGACCAGCACGGTCCCGACCGGCAGCCGCCGCAGCCGCAGCGGGGCCATGCGCACGAGCTGCGCCCAGAGCACCTCGACCAGCTCGTCGGGCAGGTCGCGCGGGGGCACGGGCCCGTCGCCGCGGCGCAGGTCCTCGTGGTGGATGAAGTACTCGCTGACGTTGACGGCGTCGCCTGCCCACGCGAGCGGGCTCCAGCGCGCCGGCGGGCGCGCCACGCGGTCGACGAGCGCCGCGTAGCCGTCGGCGTCGGCGGCGGTGCCGGCCAGCCGCTCGGTCGCCGCGGCGAGACCGCCGCGCACGGCTCCCGCGGCGGCGACGGGGTGCTCGCGCAGCACGAGGTGCGCGGCGAGGTGGCGTGCCTGCCAGCCGCGGCACAGCGTCGGGTCGTGCGGGTCGGCGGCGCGCAGCGCGTCGGACAGCCACGCGCGCTCGGTCTCGTGCCAGGTCATGCCACGGGATCGTGCCACGTCGGGGACCCGCGCGCGTGGCGCGAGACCGGCCGTCGACGTGTCGGACCCCCGTGAGAGGATCGCGGTATCCCCTTTCCGTCAGGAGTGTGATCCCCCGTGCCCGCGCGCCCCCGGCCCGCCGACGCCCCTGCCGGCTCGATGCTCCGCGGCTCCGTCGCCCGGCGCTCGGTCGGGCTGCTGTGGCGCGGGCTGCGCTCGCACCCGCGCACGTACGCCGCGGCGATCGCGACCTCGGGCGCCTTCGGTGCGCTCACCGTGGCCGTGAGCCGCGTGCTCGGGCGGGCGACGGACGACGTCGTGGTGCCCGCACTGGCGGGGTCGCAGGAGGCGCAGGGGCGGATCTGGCAGGCCGGGCTCGCGCTCGCCCTCGTGGCGCTGTCCCTCGCGGCGGCCGTCGCGGGGCGGCGCATCCTCGCCGGGATGGGGGTGGCGGACCTCCAGGCGGACCATCGCCGGGCCGTGACCCGGCAGTACCTGCGCCTGCCGATGTCGTGGCACCGGCGTCACCCCACGGGTCAGCTGCTGTCGAACGCCGGGTCCGACGTCGAGGCGGCGACGGGCGTGTTCAACCCGTTGCCGTTCGCGCTCGGCGTCGTCGTCATGATCGCGGTCGCGACCGTCGCGCTGCTGCGCACGGACGTGTGGCTCGCGGTCGCGGCGCTCGTCGTGCTGCCGCTCGCCGTCGTCGCCAACCTGGTCTTCCAGCGCCGCATGACGCCGGCCATCACGCACGCCCAGCAGCTGCGCGCCGAGGTCGCCGACGTCGCGCACGAGAGCTTCGAGGCCGCGACGCTCGTGAAGTCGCTCGGCACCGAGGACCGTGAGGACGCGCGGTTCACCGCGCGCGCCCGGGCGCTGCGCGACGCGAACGTGCGCGTCGGCGTCGTGCGCGCGGTGTTCGACCCGGTGATCGACCTGCTGCCGAACCTGGGCACGCTCCTGGTGCTGCTCGTGGGCACGCACCGCGTCGCGGCCGGCGCGATCGGCACGGGCGACGTGGTCGCGGCCGCGTACCTGCTCACGCTGCTGGCGGTCCCGGTGCGCGCGTTCGGCTGGGTCCTGGGCGAGCTGCCCCGCGGGCTCGTCGGCCACGACCGCATCTCGCGCGTGCTCGACGCGGGCGGGATCCCCGTGGACGGGTCGACGCCCCTCGTGCCGCACGCGGGCGGCGCCGACGTGCGGCTGCGCGGCGTGCACCTGCGCGTGCCCACCGCCGACGGCGAGGTCGAGCTCCTGCACGGCGTCGACCTGCACGTCGCCGCGGGCCGCACGCTCGCGGTCGTCGGCGCGACGGGTTCGGGCAAGTCGACCGTCGTGGGGCTCGTGCCGCGGCTGTCCGACCCGTCGGCGGGCGTCGTGGAGGTCGACGGCACCGACGTGCGCGACGTCCGCCCCGCCGACCTCGCGGCGCAGGTCGCGTTCGTGAGCCAGTCGACCTTCGTCTTCGAGGACACCGTGCGCGGCAACGTCACGCTCGCCGACCCCGACGACCCGCTGGCGCCGAGCGACGACGACGTGTGGGCGGCGCTGCGCGCGGCGCGCGTCGACGACGTCGTGCGTGCGCTGCCCGGCGGGCTGGACTCGCCCCTCGGGGAGCGTGGCGCGAACCTGTCCGGCGGGCAGCGGCAGCGGCTCGCGCTGGCACGCGCGCTCGTGCGTCGCCCGCGCGTCCTCGTGCTCGACGACGCGACGTCCGCCGTCGACCCGCGCGTCGAGCGCGACATCCTCACGGGGCTCCAGGCGGCGGACGGCGCCGCGGGACCCACGGTCCTGCTCGTGGCCTACCGCATGTCGTCGGTGCTGCTCGCGGACGAGGTCGTGCACCTCGACGCCGGGCGCGTCGTCGACCGCGGGACGCACGCCGAGCTGCTCGCCCGCGACCCGGGGTACCGCGAGCTCGCGACCGCGTACGAGCGGGAGTCGGAGCGTCGCGAGCGCGAGCGCGCCGATGAGGGCGCGCCCGAGGTGTGGGACGAGGACGACGTGACGGTCGAGGGAGGACGCAGGTGAGCGCGGGGGTTCCGCCCACGGTCGAGCGCGACGCGCGGATGGCGCCCGCGAGCACGCTCGGCGTGCTCGCGACGCTGCGACGCGGCGTGCAGGTCTCGCCCGAGATGCTCGACGGGCTCACGCTGACGCTCGGCCTCGCGGTGGTCGCCGCGGTCGCGCGCGTCCTCGTGCCGATCTCCGTCCAGCAGACCGTCGACACCGCCGTGCTCGGCGCCGACGGCGTGGACGCGGCACGCGCCGCGACGCTCGTCGGCCTCGCCGCCGTGGGGCTCGCGGTGGGTGCCGCCTGCTCGGCGCTCGTCAACGTGCGCCTCTTCCGCTCGAGCGAGTCGGGGCTGCTGACCCTGCGGACGCGGGCGTTCCGCCACGTGCACGACCTGTCGGTGCTCACGCAGAGCACCGAGCGGCGCGGCTCGCTCGTCTCGCGCGTGACGTCCGACGTCGACACGATCTCGATGTTCGTCCAGTGGGGCGGCATCATGCTGCTCGTCTCGGTGCTCCAGATCGTCGTCGCGACCGTGCTCATGGCCGTGTACTCGTGGCAGCTCACGCTGCTCGTGTGGGCGTGCTTCGTGCCGCTCGTGCTCGTGCTGCCGCGCATGCAGCGCGGCGTGAACCGGCGGTACTCCGAGGTGCGCGAGCGGTACGGCGCGATGCTGGGCGCGGTGTCCGAGGCGGTGGTCGGCGCCGAGACGATCCGCGCGTACGGGGTCGCCGAGCGCACGCAGCGGCGCATCGACGCGGCCGTGGCGGCGACACGACGGGCCATGGTGCGCGCCCAGAACCTCGTCGCCGTCGTGTTCTCGTCCGGCGTGCTCGTGGCGAACCTCGTCCTCGCCGTCGTGGTGGTCGCGGGCACGTGGCTCGGCGTCGCCGGCGAGCTGTCCGTCGGTCGGGTGCTGGCGTTCCTCTTCCTCGTGCAGCTCTTCACCGGTCCCGTGCAGATGGCGACCGAGATCCTCAACGAGCTGCAGAACGCGGTCGCGGGGTGGCGGCGCGTGCTCGGCGTGCTCGAGACCCCGGTGGACGTGCCCGACCCCGGGCCGGACGCCGTGCCGAGCCCGCGCGGGCCCGCGACGCTGTCGTTCGAGGGCGTCGGCTACGCCTACCCGGGCGGACCGCCCGTCCTGCAGGACGTCGACCTGCGCATCGCGGCGGGCACGTCCGTCGCGGTCGTGGGTGCCACGGGCTCGGGCAAGACGACGCTCGCGAAGCTCGTCGCGCGCTTCATGGACCCCACGACGGGTGCGGTCCGGCTCGACGGCGTCGACCTGCGCGAGATCGCGTCGCAGGACCTGCGCCGCCGCGTCGTGCTGGTGCCGCAGGAGGGCTTCCTGTTCGACGGGACCCTCGCGCAGAACGTCGCGTACGGCCTGCGGCAGGACGCCGACCCCGACGCCGACCCGCGGGTCGCGGCGCGCGTGCAGGAGGCGGTCGACGTGCTCGGCCTCGACGCGTGGGTCGCGGAGCTGCCCGGCGGCCTCGCCACGCCCGTCGGGCAGCGCGGCGAGCTGCTCTCGGCGGGCGAGCGCCAGCTCGTCGCGCTCGCCCGCGCGAGCCTCGCGGACGGCGACCTGCTCCTGCTCGACGAGGCGACGTCGGCCGTCGACCCGGTCGCCGAGGTCCGCATCGCGCGTGCGCTGCGCGAGCTGTCCCGCGGCCGTACGACGCTGACGATCGCGCACCGCCTGTCGACGGCCGAGGCCGCGGACCTCGTGGTCGTCGTGCACGCCGGGCGCGTCGTGGAGGTCGGCACGCACACCGACCTCGTCGCGCGGGGCGGTCACTACGCGTCGATGCACGCCGCCTGGGTCGCCCAGACCCGCTGAGCGCGGTGCCCGGGCCGTGGCCCCGCCGTCCGGCCCCCGCGGGCCGGGGTGGACGGCGGCGGTCCCGTCCCGGTCGTCGTGGCAGGATCGTCGCGTGCCGCAGACCGACCCCTCCACGACCCCGACGGGCGGGCGCGTCGCCCGCAGCGCGCTCGACCCGGCCGTCGCCGCGCGGCTGCGACGCGACGACGCCGGGCTCGTCGCCGCGATCGTCCAGCAGCACGACACCCGCGAGGTGCTCATGCTGGGCTGGATGGACGACGAGGCGCTGCACCGCACGCTCACGACGGGTCGTGTCACGTTCTGGAGCCGCTCGCGCCAGGAGTACTGGCGCAAGGGCGACACGTCCGGCCACGTGCAGCACGTGCGTGCGGTCGCGCTCGACTGCGACGGCGACGCGCTGCTCGTGACGGTCGACCAGGTGGGCGCGGCCTGCCACACCGGTACCCGCACGTGCTTCGAGGCGGGCGGTCCGCTGCCCGTCTCGGGCGCCACGCCCCCGACCGCCCCAGGAGCCCAGCCGTGACCGGACCGTCCGCCTCCGCCGCGCCCCGTGCGACCGTCACGGAGCTGCCCTGGGGCGCGACCTGGCCGTCGGCGGGGACGTTCCGCGAGCTGGCCGCCGACCGGCGCGTCGTCCCGGTGGTGCGTCGCCTGCTCGCGGACGACGTGACCCCGGTGGGCCTCTACCGCACGCTGGCGGCCGGGCGCCCCGGCACGTTCGTGCTCGAGTCCGCCGAGTCGGACGGCACCTGGGGCCGCTGGTCGTTCGTGGGCGTCGCGTCCCGCGCGCGGCTGTCCGTGCGCGACGGCCGTGCGGCGTGGTCGGGCGACGTGCCGGTCGGCGTGCCGACCGAGGGGGACGTGCTCGACGTGCTCGGCCGCACGCTCGACGTGCTGCACACGCCCCGCATCGACGGGCTGCCGCCGCTCACCGGCGGCCTCGTCGGCGTGCTCGGCTGGGACGTCGTGCGGCACTGGGAGCCCACGCTGCCCGCACGCGCGCCCGAGGAGCTCGGGATCCCCGAGGTCGCGCTGCTGCTCGCGAGCGACCTGGCCGCGGTCGACCACGTCACGGGCTCGGTCTGGCTCGTCGCGAACGCGATCAACTTCGACGCGACGGACGAGCGCGTCGACGACGCCTACGCCGACGCGGTCCGTCGGCTCGACGACATGCAGGCGGCGCTGCGTCGGCCCGCACCGCCCGCTCCCGCGGTCGTCGACCCCGACGTCGCGGCGCCCGAGCTGGAGTTCCGCAGCACGCGCGCCGAGTTCGAGGAGGCCGTCGTGCGCGGGCAGGAGGCGATCCGCGACGGCGAGGTGTTCCAGGTCGTGCTCTCCCAGCGCCTCGACCTCGACTGCCCGGCCGACCCGCTCGACGTCTACCGCGTGCTGCGGACCATCAACCCGAGCCCGTACATGTACCTGCTCGCGCTGCAGGACGCCGATGGCCGGGACTTCGCTGTCGTCGGGTCGAGCCCCGAGACGCTCGTCAAGGTCAGCGACGGCCACGTCACGACGTTCCCGATCGCGGGGTCACGGCCGCGCGGCGCGACGCCCGAGGAGGACCGCGCGCTGCAGGACGAGGTGCTGGCCGACCCGAAGGAGCGCGCCGAGCACATCATGCTCGTCGACCTGTCCCGGAACGACATGGTCAAGGTGTGCGAGCCGACGAGCGTCGAGGTCGTCGACTTCATGGCCGTGCGCCGGTTCTCGCACATCATGCACATCTGCTCGACGGTGGTCGGGCGGCTGCGCCCCGGTGCCACGGCGCTGCAGACGTTCATGGCCACGTTCCCCGCGGGCACGCTCTCGGGCGCGCCCAAGCCGCGCGCCATCGAGCTGATCGACGAGCTCGAGCCCGCCCGGCGCGGGGTCTACGGCGGCACGGTCGGGTACTTCGACTTCGCGGGCGACATGGACATGGCCATCGCGATCCGTACGGCCGTGCTGCGCGACGGGCGGGCGAGCGTGCAGGCCGGAGGCGGTGTCGTCGCGGACTCGGTGCCCGCGCTCGAGTACGAGGAGTCGCGCAACAAGGCCGCGGCCGCGGTGCGCGCGGTCCAGCTCGCGGCGCGCCTGCGGCGCGACGTGCCGTGACCGCCTCACCGCCCCGGCGCGGCCGCTGGGTCGCCCTGCTGCTGGCCGCCGCGGCGCTGGCCGGGCTCGTCGCCCTGCCCACCTGGGTGCGGGGGACCGGTGCGTCGGCGCTCGAGGGCGCGGTGACCGTCCAGGTGGCGGGCGCCGCTGCTGCCCCGCAGGTCGGGGGCGCCGCACTCGTGCTGGCGGCGGCGGCCGGTGCGCTCGGCCTGGTCGCGCGCGCGGGACGGGTCCTGGTCGCGGTCGTCGCGGCCGGCGCCGGCCTGCTGGTGGCCGGTGCGGGCGTCGCGGTGCTGCGGGACCCGGCGGGTGCGGTCACGGGTGCGCTGGCCGACGCCACCGGCGTCCCGACGGCCGCGAGCACGGCCCTGACCCCGTGGCCCGCCGTGGCCCTCGTCCTGGGCGCGGCGACCGTGCTCCTCGCCGCCGCGCTGCTGCGTGCGCCGGGGGACTGGACCCGCCGCTCCTCGCGGCACGAGGTGCCCGCGGCGCGGCCCGCGCGCGACGGGCACGAGCCCGACGAGCGTGACGACTGGGACGCGCTCAGCCGGGGCGACGACCCGTCCTGACCAGCGCGTCAGGAGGTCCCGACTCGGATAGGGTTGGGCCGAACCGAGGACGAAGGACCTAGCGATGACCGACCACTCCCTGGCCCACCGGGCCCAGCACCCGACGCGGACGGAGACGGTGCACCTGCCGCCGTCGACCCCGCCGACCAACCACGGCCGGACGGTGGCCGCGTGGACGACGACCTGGGTCGTCGTGGCCGGTGCCCTCGTCGCCGCGCTGGGCGTGGCGTTCGCGCTGGTCTGGCTCTTCTGGGTCGGCATGGCGATCGCCGTCGGCGGCCTCGTGCTCGGCAAGGTCCTGCAGCTGCTGGGGCACGGCCAGGGTGGCGCCGCGACGCTCGCCCGGGCCCGCCGCCGCGGGGCGCACTGACCGTTCCGGGGCTCCGTCCCGGACCGCACCCGGCCGGCCCTGGTGGTCGGCCCCGAACGACGCAGGGAGATCTGCATGTCGACCCCCAACGAGCCGCGTGACCCGTCGACCCCCGACCCGTCGGGCGCGGGCGGTCAGCCGCCCGTTCCGCCCGCCTCGGGCGGTGTCCCGCCGTACCCGGCGGGCACCGGGCCGGAGACGCCCGCGGCGCCCGGCTACGGCCAGCCGCCGACCTACGGGCAGCAGCCCCCGGCCGCGCCGGGCCAGCCGCCGGCCTACGGGCAGGCCCCCGCGTACGGCCAGACGCCCGCGTACGGCGGCTACGGCCAGGAGGCGACCGGCTACGGTGCGGCCCCCCAGAACACGTCGCGCAACTCGCTCGGCGTCTGGTCCCTGGTGCTGGGCATCCTGTCGGTGCTGCTGTGCTGCTTCGTGGTCGGCGTCATCCCCGGCGCGATCGGTCTGTGGCTCGGCGTCAAGGGCCGCGGCGCCGCGGCCCGTGGCGAGGCGACCAACGGCGGTCTCTCGCTCGCCGGCATCATCGTCAGCATCCTCGGCATCGTCCTCGGCCTCTACATCCTGGTGAGCGTCGTCATGGGCATCTCCCAGTACGGCGGCTGGGACGGCTTCATGGACTACGTCCAGTCCGAGGTGGAGCGCCAGCAGCAGATGGCGCCGTGACCTCTCGGCTCACGCCCGGCGTCGCCGCCGGGACCACGGCACCGCACCCCGCCGCGCGGCGGGGTGCGGTGCTGCCGTTCGTCGTCGGGGCGGCCGCGGCGGCGGGTGCCGCGCTGCTGGTCGTCCGGTCGCCGTACCAGCCGCTCAGCTACGGGATCTGCCCGTCGGTGCTCTTCCTCGGCGTGTACTGCCCGGGGTGCGGGGGCCTGCGCGCCACGCACGACATGCTCACGGGCGACCTCGTGGGCGCCTGGTCGGTGAACCCGTTGTGGACGGTCGCGGCGCCGCTGCTCGCCGCCACGTGGGTCGTGTGGACCTGGCGCCGCCTGCGCGGCGGGCCGCCGCTCACGGCACCGCGGTGGCTGCCGTGGACCGTGCTCGTCGTGGTGGTGGCGTTCTCCGTGCTGCGCAACGTGCCGGTCCTGGCTCCCTACCTCTCGCCCGGGCCCCTGCCCTGATCCCCGGGCGCCGTCCCGCACCCGTCCCGTGATCCTGGAGGCCGCACCATGACGCAGCCGAACGAGCCGCGCGCCGGCGACGCGCCGTCGACGCCCGAGGGGCCGGTCTACGGCCGTGAGGCGGCCTACGCGTCGCACGACGTCGGGGCGTCGACGCAGGACGCCCCGACGGCCGCGCGGGATCACGCTGCCGGGCAGCCGGCGCCGACCTGGGCGGGGCCGGACGACCAGCACGGCGCGCCCGCGGCGTCGCCCGGCGACCCGTCGGCCGCCCGTCCGCCCGTCGGCGGCACCCCTGCGGGCTACCCGCCGCCGGGCTACCCGCCCCCGGGCTACGGCCCGGCACCCTTCTACCCGCGCAACGACCTCGCGGTGTGGTCGCTCGTCCTGGGTCTGCTCTCGGTGCTGGGCTGCCTGTTCTTCACCGGCATCCCCGCCGTGGTCGTGGGCGGGAACGCGCGCCGCGCCGCGGCCGCGGGCGAGGCGAACAACGACGGCATGGCGACCGCGGGCGTGGTCCTCGGGTGGGTCGGCACCGCCCTGGGCGGTCTGCTCGCGATCATGTTCGTGCTGACCGTGCTGCTCCCGCTGATGTTCGTCGGCTTCGCCGTGCCGTTCCTCGACGGCCCGTGGCGCCACTAGACCGGGACCGACCGGCTCGGGACCGGCCGGCGGAGCACCCGGTCCCACACCTCGGGCGGTGGACGGGGGTACCCGGGGGCCCGTCTACGATGACGAGTCGGTGGCGAGGGCCCGAGGACCGGGCCGGCGCCGCACCGACCGGCCAGAGGGGATGATCCGTCGATGACCGTGCTGGACGACATCGTTGCGGGGGTGCGCGAGGACCTGGCCGCACGCGAGGCGGCGACACCCCTGGCCGAGCTCAAGGAGCGGGCGGCCCGGCGCGAGTCCGCGCTGCAGTGCGTCTCGCGGCTCAAGGCCGCCGACGCGGTCACGGTGATCGCCGAGGTGAAGCGCTCGAGCCCGAGCAAGGGCGCGCTCGCCTCGATCTCGGACCCCGCGGCGCTCGCCGCCGAGTACGAGAAGGGCGGGGCCGTCGCGATCTCGGTGCTCACCGAGCAGCGCCGGTTCAACGGCTCGCTCGCCGACCTCGACGCGGTCCGCGCGCGCGTGGACGTGCCGGTGCTCCGCAAGGACTTCGTGGTCTCGCCGTACCAGGTGTGGGAGGCGCGTGCGCACGGCGCCGACCTCGTGCTGCTGATCGTCGCGGCCCTCGAGCAGACCGTGCTGGAGTCGCTCGTCGAGCGGGTGCACTCGCTCGGGATGACCGCGCTCGTCGAGGTGCACGACACCGAGGAGGTGGCGCGCGCGGTGGACGCGGGCGCCCGCGTCATCGGCGTGAACGCGCGTGACCTGCGCTCGCTCGAGGTCGACCGCACGACGTTCGCGCGCGTCGCGCCCGCGATCCCGTCCGACCTCGTCAAGGTCGCCGAGTCCGGCGTGCGGGGTCCGCACGACGTCATGGACTACGCGCGCGCCGGCGCGGACGTCGTCCTGGTGGGCGAGGCGCTCGTCACGGACGACGCGCCGCGCCAGTCCGTCGCGGACCTCGTCGCGGCGGGCTCGCACCCGTCGCTGCGGGCGGTGCGGCAGTGACCGCCGGGCGCGCGCAGGAGGGCCGCCGGCTGCGGGACGTGCTGCTGGGCGGCGGTCCGCTCGCGACGCACCAGGGCCCGTACTTCGGCGAGTTCGGCGGGCGCTTCGTGCCCGAGGCGCTCATCGCGGCCCTCGACGAGCTCGAGACGGCGTACCACAAGGCGCTCGCCGACCCGGCGTTCTCCGACGAGCTCGAGCGGCTGCACCGCACGTACACCGGCCGCCCGAGCCCGCTGACCGAGGTCCCGCGGTTCGCGCGTCACGTGGGCGACGGCGTGCGCGTGTTCCTCAAGCGCGAGGACCTCAACCACACGGGCTCGCACAAGATCAACAACGTGCTGGGGCAGGCGCTGCTCGTCAAGCGCATGGGCAAGAAGCGCGTCATCGCCGAGACGGGCGCGGGGCAGCACGGCGTCGCGACCGCCACGGCCGCCGCCCTGCTCGACCTCGACTGCACGATCTACATGGGCGAGGAGGACACGCAGCGCCAGGCCCTCAACGTCGCGCGCATGCAGCTCCTCGGCGCGACCGTCGTGCCGGTCGCGATCGGGTCGCGCACGCTCAAGGACGCGATCAACGAGGCGCTGCGCGACTGGGTCGCCAACGTCGACACGACGCACTACCTGCTCGGCACCGTGACGGGACCGCACCCGTTCCCCGAGATGGTGCGCGACTTCCACAAGGTCATCGGCGACGAGGCGCGCGCCCAGCTGCTCGACGAGACCGGTCGGCTGCCCGACGCGGTCGCGGCGTGCGTGGGCGGCGGGTCGAACGCGATGGGGATCTTCAACGCGTTCCTCGACGACCCGGACGTGCGGCTCTTCGGCTTCGAGGCCGGCGGCTCGGGCGTCGACTCGGGGCGGCACGCCGCGCGGTTCTCGGGCGGGTCGCCCGGTGTGCTGCAGGGCACGCGCAGCTACCTGCTGCAGGACGAGGACGGCCAGACGCTGCCCAGCCACTCGGTGTCGGCCGGGCTGGACTACCCGAGCGTCGGCCCCGAGCACGCGTGGCTGCACGACATCGGCCGCGCGCAGTACCGCCCGGTGACGGACGACGAGGCGATGGACGCGTTCCGCGTGCTGTGCCGGACCGAGGGGATCATCCCGGCCATCGAGTCGGCGCACGCCCTCGCGGGTGCGATCCAGCTGGGCCGCGAGGCGGCAGCGTGGTCGACGGACGGGCACGAGCCCGTGCTCCTGGTGAACCTGTCGGGGCGCGGGGACAAGGACGTCGCGACGGCCGCCGCGTGGTTCGGGCTCATCGAGGACGAGCCGGTGGTCAAGGCGGACGAGGGAGAGCAGCTGTGAGCACGACGCAGGTCCGCTCGCGCACCGGCGAGCGGCTCGAGGCCCTGGCCGCGGGGGAGTCGCCGCGCGCCGCGCTCGTCGGCTACCTGCCGGTCGGCTTCCCGTCGGTGCCGGGCTCCGCCCGTGCCGCACGGACGATGGTCGAGGCGGGCGTCGACGTCGTCGAGCTCGGCATGCCGTACTCCGACCCCGTCATGGACGGCCCCGTCATCCAGCGTGCGGTCGACCGGGCGCTCGCGCAGGGCACGCGCGTGCGGGACACGCTGCGCGTGGTCGAGGAGATCGCCGACGCCGGCGCGCCCGTGCTGGTCATGACGTACTGGAACCTCGTGCTGCGGTACGGCGTGGACGCGTACGCGCGCGATCTCGCCGCCGCGGGCGGCGCGGGTCTCATCACGCCGGACCTCGTGCCGGACGAGGCCGGGCAGTGGCTCGCCGCTGCCGACGAGCACGCGCTCGACCGCGTGTTCCTCGTCGCGCCGAGCTCGACGCCCGAGCGCCTCGCCTCGACGGTCGGCGCGAGCCGCGGCTTCGTGTACGCGGCGTCGACCATGGGCGTCACGGGGGAGCGCGCGACGGTCGGCGACCGCGCCGAGCAGCTCGTCGCGGACACGCGTGCCGCCGGTGCCGAGCGGGTCTGCGTCGGGCTCGGCGTGTCGCGACCCGAGCAGGCCGCACAGGTGGCCGCGTACGCCGACGGCGTGATCGTCGGCTCGGCGCTCGTGCGCGCCCTGCTCGACGCGCCCGACGAGAGCGCGGGGCTCGACGCGCTCGCTGCGACCGCCGCCGGGCTGGCGGACGGCGTGCGCTCGGCGCAGCGGGTCCCGCGGTGACCGGGGCGCTCGCCCTGGCGATCCCCAGCCCGTCGCGGGGCGTGTGGCACCTCGGCCCGTTCCCGCTGCGCGCGTACGCGATCGCGATCCTCCTCGGCATCGTCGTCGCCGTCGTGGTGACCCAGCGACGCTGGCGCGAGCGGGGCGGCGACCCCGAGACGGTCCTCGACATCACGTACTGGGCCGTGCCGTTCGGCATCGTCGGCGGCCGGCTCTACCACGTCATCAGCTCGCCGGCGAAGTACTTCGGCGAGGGAGGCGACCCCTGGAAGGCGTTCGCCATCTGGGAGGGCGGTCTCGGCATCTGGGGCGCCGTGGCGCTCGGCGCGGTCGGCGCGTGGATCGGCTGCCGCCGCGCGGGCGTGCGCCTCGCGCCGTTCGCCGACGCGCTCGCGCCGGGCCTGCTGCTCGCGCAGGGCATCGGCCGTCTCGGCAACTGGTTCAACCAGGAGCTGTTCGGCGCCCCGACGACGCTGCCGTGGGGCCTGCGCATCGACGACGCGCACCTGCCCGCGGGCTACGAGTCCGGCACGCTGTTCCACCCGACGTTCCTGTACGAGCTGCTGTGGAACCTCGCGGCGGCCGGTCTGCTGATCTACCTGGACCGCCGCCGCCGGCTCGGGCACGGCCGCGTGTTCTGGCTGTACGTGGTGCTCTACACCGCGGGCCGGCTGTGGATCGAGCTGCTGCGCATCGACCCGGCCGAGACGGTGCTGGGCCTGCGGCTCAACGTCTGGACCTCGATCCTGGTGGGCCTCGGCGCGCTGGTAGCGTTCGTGGTGGTCGGGCGCCGGCATCCCGGACGCGAGACGACCCTCCTGCTGACACCCCCCACGACGCAGGACGACGAGGCGGACGCCTCCGAGCGCACCCGGTGACACGGGGCGGCCGGGCCCCGTCTCGTGAGAGGTGGGGCACCGACCCGCGCTGCGGGCGGTATCGTCGCCTCACTGCACGGGCCGACGACGTCCCGGTACCCCCTTGTTCGTGCGATGCCCCGCCCCCGGGGACTGTGAGGACGGTGCGCTGATGTCGACGTCGCCCGTGAGCCCTGGCGCCCCCGTGGCGCCCTCCCGGCACGCGCTGTACGACCCGGCGGCCGAGCACGACGCGTGCGGCTTCGCCTGGGTCGCGACGCTGCGCGGCACGCCCGGTCGCGACATCGTCGACGCCGGTCTGACCGCGCTGCTCAACCTGGACCACCGCGGCGCGGTCGGTGCCGAGGAGGACAGCGGCGACGGCGCCGGCATCCTCACGCAGATCCCCGACGCGTTCCTGCGTGACGTGGTCGACGCCGAGCTGCCGCCCGCCGGGCACTACGCGATCGGCATGGCGTTCCTGCCGCAGGACGACGACGCGCGGGCCGAGGCGGTCGCCGCGGTCGAGGCGGTCGCCGCGGAGGAGAAGCTCGAGGTCCTCGCGTGGCGCGAGGTCGTCGTCACGGCTGACCTGGTCGGGCCCACGGCGCGCGCCTCGATGCCGGTCTTCCGGCAGCTCGTCGTCGCGGACCCGTCCCGCGAGCTCGCGGGCATCGACCTGGACCGGCGTGCGTACCGGCTGCGCAAGCGCGCCGAGCGCGAGCACGGCGTGTACTTCGCGTCGCTGTCGGCGCGGACCATCACGTACAAGGGCATGCTGACGACGGCCCAGCTCGAGCCGTTCTTCGCGGACCTGTCGGACCCGCGGTACGCGTCCGAGATCGCGCTCGTGCACTCGCGCTTCTCGACCAACACGTTCCCGTCCTGGCCGCTCGCGCAGCCGTTCCGGATGATCGCCCACAACGGGGAGATCAACACGGTCAAGGGCAACCGCAACTGGATGGCCGCGCGCGAGGGCATGCTGGCCTCCGAGCTGCTGGGCGACCTCGAGCCGCTGCTGCCGGTGTGCACGCCGGGCGGGTCGGACTCGGGCAGCTTCGACGAGGTGCTCGAGCTCCTGCACCTCGCGGGCCGCTCGCTGCCGCACGCGATCATGATGATGATCCCGGAGCCGTGGGAGAACCACGCGCAGATGGACCCGGCGACGCGCGCGTTCTTCGAGTACCACTCGACGCTCATGGAGCCGTGGGACGGCCCGGCCGCCATGACGTTCACCGACGGCACGCTCATCGGGGCCGTGCAGGACCGCAACGGCCTGCGGCCCGGGCGCTACTGGGTGACCGAGGACGGCCTCGTCGTGTGCGCGTCCGAGGCCGGCGTGCTGGACCTCGACCCCGCGACGATCGTCGCGAAGGGCCGGCTCGAGCCGGGTCTGTTCTTCCTCGTCGACACCGGTCAGGGCCGCATCGTCGCGGACACCGAGGTGATGGCCCAGCTCGCGGCCCAGCGGCCGTACGGCCAGTGGGTGCAGGAGAACGTCGTGCGCCTCGAGCAGCTGCCCGAGCGCGAGCACGTCGCGCACTCGTCGGCGTCCGTGCGGCGTCGCCAGCGCGCGTTCGGGTACACCGAGGAGGAGCTGAAGATCCTCCTGACGCCCATGGCGTCGGCCGGTGCCGAGCCCCTCGGCGCGATGGGGTCGGACACGCCGGTCGCGGTGCTCTCGAAGCGCCCGCGTCTGCTCTTCGACTACTTCACGCAGATGTTCGCGCAGGTGACGAACCCGCCGCTCGACGCGATCCGCGAGGAGCTCGTGACGTCGATCGGCGGGGCCATCGGGCCCGAGCCGAACCTCCTGGAGGACGGCCCCGCGCACGCGCGCAAGGTCATGCTGCCGTTCCCGGTGATCGACAACGACCAGCTCGCGAAGATCGTGCACGTCGCGAAGGAGCCCGCGCTGGGCTTCCGCTCGACGATCATCCGCGGCCTGTACAAGGTCGACGGCGGGGGAGCGGCCCTCGAGAAGCGTCTCGAGGAGATCTTCGCGGAGGTCGACCGCGCGGTCGCCGACGGCGTGAGCTTCCTCGTGCTGTCCGACCGCAACTCCGACGCGGACCTCGCGCCGATCCCGTCGCTGCTGCTGCTCTCGGCGGTGCACCACCACACGCTGCGGCGGCACACCCGCACGCAGATCTCCCTGGTCGTCGAGGCCGGTGACGTCCGCGAGGTGCACCACGTCGCGCTGCTCGTCGGCTACGGCGCCGCGGCCGTCAACCCGTACCTCGCGATGGAGACGGTCGAGGACCTCGCGCGCAGCGGGTACCTGCCCGGCGTGGGACCCGAGAAGGCCGTCGCGAACCTCATCAAGGCGCTCGGCAAGGGCGTCCTGAAGGTCATGTCCAAGATGGGCATCTCGACCATCGCGTCGTACCGCGGCGCGCAGGTCTTCGAGGCCATCGGCCTGTCGCACGCGCTCGTCGACCGGTACTTCACCGGGACGACGAGCCGCCTGGGCGGCATCGGCCTGGACGTCATCGCGGCAGAGGTGGCCGCGCGGCACGCCGACGCGTACCCCGCGAGCGGCAACCGCCAGGCGCACCAGCGCCTCGCGGTGGGTGGCGAGTACCAGTGGCGGCGCGGGGGCGAGGAGCACCTGTTCGACCCCGAGACGGTGTTCCGGCTGCAGCACTCGACGCGCACGCGTCAGATGGACGTGTTCCGGGAGTACACGCACCGGGTCGACTCGCAGGCCGAGCGCCTGATGACGCTGCGCGGGCTCCTGCGCTTCAAGGAGGGCTCGCGCCCGCCCGTGCCGGTCGACGAGGTCGAGCCGGTCAGCGAGATCGTCAAGCGGTTCAGCACCGGTGCGATGTCCTACGGGTCGATCTCCGCCGAGGCGCACGAGACGCTCGCGATCGCGATGAACCAGCTCGGCGCCAAGTCGAACACGGGCGAGGGCGGCGAGGACCCCGAGCGTCTGCACGACCCGCGCCGGCGCTCGGCGATCAAGCAGATCGCCTCGGGCCGGTTCGGCGTCACGAGCGAGTACCTCACGAACGCCGACGACATCCAGATCAAGCTCGCGCAGGGCGCCAAGCCCGGCGAGGGCGGTCAGCTGCCCGGCCACAAGGTGTACCCGTGGGTGGCCAGGACGCGTCACTCGACGCCCGGCGTCGGGCTGATCTCGCCGCCGCCGCACCACGACATCTACTCGATCGAGGACCTCGCGCAGCTCATCCACGACGCGAAGAACGCGAACCCGTCGGCGCGCATCCACACCAAGCTCGTCAGCGAGTTCGGCGTGGGGACCGTCGCCGCGGGCGTCGCCAAGGCGCACTCCGACGTCGTGCTCATCTCGGGCCACGACGGCGGCACGGGCGCGAGCCCGCTGACGTCGCTCAAGCACGCGGGCACGCCGTGGGAGATCGGGCTCGCCGAGACCCAGCAGACCCTCGTGCTCAACGACCTGCGCGACCGCGTCGTCGTCCAGGTCGACGGCCAGCTGAAGACCGGGCGGGACGTCGTGATCGGCGCGCTCCTCGGCGCCGAGGAGTTCGGGTTCGCGACGGCACCGCTGGTGGTGTCCGGCTGCATCATGATGCGCGTCTGCCACCTCGACACGTGCCCCGTCGGCGTCGCGACCCAGAACCCGGAGCTGCGCGCGCGGTTCACGGGCAAGCCGGAGTTCGTCGTCGCGTTCTTCGAGTTCATCGCGCAGGAGGTGCGCGAGTACCTCGCGGCGCTCGGCTTCCGGTCGATCCAGGAGGCCGTCGGCCACGTCGAGATGCTCGACACGCGTCAGGCCGTCGACCACTGGAAGGCCGAGGGCCTGGACCTCGCGCCCGTGCTCGCGGTGCCGCAGCCCAGGCCGGGCTCGGCGCTGCACCAGGTCAGGACGCAGGACCACGGCCTCGACCGCGCGCTGGACAACCAGCTCGTGGCGCTCGCGGAGCCCGCGCTCGAGCGCGGCGAGAAGGTCCGCATCGACCTGCCGGTGCGCAACGTCAACCGCACGGTCGGCACGATGCTCGGCCACCACGTCACCAAGCGCTACGGCGGCGAGGGCCTGCCCGACGACACGATCGACGTCACGCTGACCGGCTCGGCCGGCCAGTCCTTCGGCGCCTTCCTGCCGCGCGGCGTCACGCTGCGGCTGCACGGCGACGCGAACGACTACGTCGGCAAGGGGCTGTCGGGCGGCCGCATCGTCGTGCGGACCGACAACAGCTCGGTCCTCACGAGCGAGCACAACGTCATCGCCGGCAACGTCATCGGCTACGGCGCGACGAGCGGCGAGATCTTCCTGCGCGGGCTCGTCGGCGAGCGGTTCGGGGTGCGCAACTCCGGTGCCACGCTCGTCGTCGAGGGCGTCGGCGACCACGCGCTCGAGTACATGACCGGCGGCACGGTCGTCGTGCTGGGCCGCACGGGTCGCAACCTCGGCGCCGGCATGTCGGGCGGCACGGCCTACGTGCTCGACCTCGACCCCGACCTCGTCAACGTCGAGGCGGCGCGCGCCGGCGAGCTCGGCCTCGGCCCGCTCGACGACGACGACTTCGCGGTCGTCGAGCGCCTGCTGCGCACGCACGCCCAGGAGACCGGGTCGCCGGTCGCCGCCCAGCTGCTCGAGGACCCGGCCGCGACGCGCGCCCGGTTCACGCGTCTGCTGCCCACCGAGTACGCCCGCGTCCGCCGTGCGCTCGCGAAGGCCGAGGCCGACGGCCTCGACCCGAGCGCGCCCGGCGTGTGGGACCAGATCCTGGAGGTGGCCCGTGGCTGACCCCCGCGGTTTCCTGAAGGTGCGGGAGCGCGAGCTCCCGCCGAACCGACCCGTCGAGGTGCGGCTGCGCGACTGGAAGGACGTGCACGCCCACCTCGAGGAGGGCCAGCCGTTCCTCAAGGAGCAGGCGGGCCGCTGCATGGACTGCGGCGTGCCGTTCTGCCACAACGGCTGCCCGCTGGGCAACCTCATCCCCGAGTGGAACGACCTCGTGTGGCGCGGGCAGTGGGCGGACGCGATCGACCGCCTGCACGCGACCAACAACTTCCCGGAGTTCACCGGGCGCATCTGCCCGGCGCCGTGCGAGTCGAGCTGCGTGCTGGGCATCAACCAGCCGCCGGTGACGATCAAGAACGTCGAGGTCTCGATCATCGACGAGGCGTTCGCGCGCGGGCTCGTCACGCCGCAGGTGCCGCAGCGGCTCACGGGTCACACCGTCGCCGTCGTCGGCTCGGGCCCCGCGGGGCTCGCGGCCGCGCAGCAGCTCACGCGCGCCGGTCACACGGTCGCGGTGTACGAGCGCGACGACGAGATCGGCGGCCTGCTGCGCTACGGCGTGCCGGACTTCAAGCTCGAGAAGGTCCACATCGACCGTCGCCTGGAGCAGATGCGTGCCGAGGGCACGCGGTTCCGCCCGGGCGTCGCGGTGGGCCGCGACGTCACGTGGGCGCAGCTGCAGGCCCGCTACGACGCGATCGTCGTCGCCACGGGCGCGACCGTGCCGCGGCGCCTGCGCGTGCCCGGTGCGGACCTCGACGGCGTGCACGTCGCGATGGACTACCTGCACCAGGCCAACGCGGTCGCCGCAGGCAAGGACGTGCCGGACCAGATCACGGCCGCGGGCAAGCACGTCGTCATCATCGGCGGCGGCGACACCGGCTCGGACTGCCTGGGCACCGCGCTGCGCCAGGGCGCCGCGTCGGTCACGACGCTCGCGATCGGCAAGCAGCCGCCCACCGAGCGGCCCGCGGACCAGCCGTGGCCGACCGACCCGGTGCTGTTCGAGGTGTCGTCGTCGCACGAGGAGGGCGGTGAGCGCGCGTACCTCGCGTCGACCGTCGCGTTCCTCCCGGGCGAGGGCGACGACGCCGGCCGTGTGCGCGCGCTGCGACTGGCGACCACCGAGTACCTGCCGGACGGTCGTCGCGAGCCCACGCCGGGCACCGAGCGCGACGTGCCCGCCGACCTCGTGCTCGTCGCGATGGGCTTCACCGGCCCCGAGACCGACGGGCTCACGGGCCAGCTCGGCGTCGACGTGACGCCGCGCGGCGCCGTGGCGCGCGACGACGAGTTCGCGACCAACGTCCCCGGCGTGTTCGTCGCCGGCGACGCGGGCCGCGGCCAGTCGCTCGTGGTGTGGGCGATCGCCGAGGGGCGCGCCGCCGCCGCCGCGGTCGACGCGTACCTGTCCGGCACGTCCGAGCTGCCCGCCCCGGTGGCGGCCAGCACCGTCGCGCTGCGACCCTGAAGACCCGTCCCCCCGACCCACCCTCCCCGGAAGGGCGTACCCGCAGGCCGGGTCCGCCGACCGGGACGTCCGGCCCGCGGCCGAAAATCCAGGAAGGCATAGTCTCGAGACATGCGTAGAGCCAAGATCGTCTGCACCATCGGTCCGGCGACCGAGTCCCCCGAGCAGGTCCAGGCCCTCGTCGACGCCGGGATGGACGTCGCGCGCCTGAACCGCAGCCACGGCGACACCGAGGTGCACAAGCGCGTGTACGACAACGTGCGCGCCGCGGCGAAGGCCTCGGGCCGCTCGGTGGCCGTCCTCGTCGACCTCCAGGGCCCCAAGATCCGCCTCGGGCGGTTCGTCGAGGGCAAGCACGACCTCGCGGTCGGTGACGTGTTCACCATCACGACCGACGACGTCGAGGGCACCAAGGAGCGCGTCTCGACGACGTTCAAGGGCCTGCCCGGGGACGTCAAGCCCGGCGACCCGATCCTCATCGACGACGGCAAGGTCCTCGTGCGGGTCACCGCCGTCGAGGGCAACGACGTCGTCACGCGCGTCGAGGTCCCCGGCCCCGTGTCGAACAACAAGGGCCTCAACCTGCCCGGCGTCGCGGTGTCCGTCCCCGCGATGAGCGACAAGGACGAGGAGGACCTGCGCTGGGCCCTCAACGTCGGCGCCGACCTCATCGCGCTGTCGTTCGTCCGCACCGCGGCCGACTACGACGACGTGCGCCGCATCATGGAGGAGGAGGGCCGGATCGTCCCGGTCGTCGCCAAGATCGAGAAGCCGCAGGCCGTCGAGAACCTCTCCGAGATCGTCCAGGCCTTCGACGGCATCATGGTCGCCCGCGGCGACCTGGGCGTCGAGCTGCCCCTCGAGCAGGTGCCGCTCGTCCAGAAGCGCGCGGTCGAGCTCGCGCGCCGCAACGCCAAGCCGGTCATCGTCGCGACGCAGGTCCTCGAGTCGATGATCACGAGCCCGCGCCCGACGCGCGCCGAGGCGTCGGACTGCGCCAACGCGGTGCTCGACGGCGCGGACGCGGTCATGCTCTCGGGCGAGACCAGCGTCGGCGACTTCCCGATCGAGGCCGTGCGCACCATGGCGCGGATCATCGAGAGCACCGAGGAGCTGGGCCGCGAGCGCATCGCGCCGCTCGGCTCGGTGCCGTCGACCCGCGGTGGGGCGATCACGCGTGCGGCCGCCGAGATCGGCGAGCGCATCGGCGTGAAGTACCTCGTGACGTTCACGCAGTCGGGCGACTCGGCGCGCCGCATGTCGCGCCTGCGCTCGTCGATCCCGCTGCTCGCGTTCACGCCCGAGGAGTCCGTGCGCAACCGGCTGTCGCTGTCGTGGGGCGTGCAGACCTACCAGGTGCCGTCGGTCGAGAGCACCGACTCGATGGTTAGCCAGGTGGACCAGACGCTGCGCGCCAACGGCCTCGCCGAGGTGGGCGACTACGTCGTCGTCGTCGCGGGCACGCCCGTGGGCGTCGTCGGCTCGACCAACACGGTCGTGGTCCACAAGATCGGTGACGAGGAGGCGGCGCGCACGCGCATCGCCTGAGTCGTCGTACGTCCTGACGGCCGCCGCCCCGCACGGGGCGGCGGCCGTCGTCGTCCTCGCCCTGGGGGTCGGGCGGACGACGGGGCCGAGGCCGTGCGGGTGCGGTGCCGCGTCTGCCACGATGTCGGGATGACGGCCACCGCGGTCCTGCGCCCGCCCCACGACGACGTCGTCGCGCGGCGCTACGCGTCGTGGCTCGCGCGCGTGCTGGCGGTCGCGATGGACTCGGGACTGCTGGGGCTGTGCGTGTGGCTCGTCGCGCCGGGCGCGGGCGTCCCGGCCGTGTGGCCCGGTCTTCCGCCGTGGCAGGGCGCCACGGACGCGGTCCCGGTGGAGCTCGGGGGCGCCGCGTCGTGGACCGTGGCCGTGGTGCTGCTCGTCCAGTTCGGCCTGCAGGCGTGGACGGGTGCCACGATCGGCAAGCGGGCCGTCGGCATGGTCGTGGTCGACGACGCGACCGGGCGTCCCGTCGGCGCGCTGCGCACGGTGTGGCGGCAGCTGCTGCACCTCCCCGACGCGATCCTGCTGATCGGCTACCTCAGGCCCGTGTGGCACCCGCAGCGGCGCACGTTCGCCGACTCGCTGGCCCGCACGGTCGTCGTCGACGCGTCGTGGCCGCCCGCCTGGGCGGCCGTCGCGCCGCGTCCGACGCGCGTGGCCCAGTCGGTCGCGGCGGCCCTGGGCGTCGTGGGGCTGCTCGCCTTGTTCGTGCAGAGCGGCGGCGCGTCCACCGTGACGGTCGCGCAGGCGCCCTGCGTGCTCGAGGACGGTGCGCCGCGGGGTCTGCACGCGCGCGTCGAGCTCGAGCGGAGCACGTCGTGGGAGATGCGGCTGTGGATTCGTCGGGAGCTCCCCGCCGCCCCGGGCACGGTCCGGGTGGTGTGGTCCGCGCTGCCCGGCGCGCCGGGTCACGGCGAGGTCGAGGTCGCGGCGGACGTCACCGCGCTCGACGGTGCCGACGAGGGGCGGGTCTGGCACGCCGCGGCGGCCGGCTCGCTGGCCGCCGGCGAGCAGACGGTCGTCGACGTCGAACGGGCCGCGGGCGGTGCGGGCGGCCTCGACGTCCGGAGCCGGGTCGACGCCGACGCCGGTGGGTTCGCGTGCAGCGCGCGTGTCACGCTCACGGCCGCGGACCTCGCCGGGACGAGCCGCTGACGCGTCGCCGACCCCGCCGGGCGGAGCCCTGACGCAGCCGTCCGCCCGGGCCGTGCGAGGCGACCGGTGCCGGTGTCGGCGGGCGGTCGTACCGTGGCGGTGTCGACCGACCGCGTGCCCGGTGCCGGTGCCACGCGGCTCTCGATCGGCTCCACGTCCTGCTCCGCCGCCCGCCCGTACCCCCGGAGGCCGTCATGACGACGCTCGAGAACCGCCCCGCCACCGCGCTGCTCGTGATCGACGTCCAGGTGGGCGTGGTCACCGGGGCGCACGACCGCGACGGCGTCGTCGCCCGGATCGCGGCGCTGGTCGACCGGGCACGCGACGAGGACGTGCCCGTCGTGTGGGTCCAGCACTCGAGCGACGAGCTCGAGCTCGGCTCCGACGCGTGGCGCGTGGTGCCGGACCTCGACGTCGCGGACGGCGAGCCGGTCGTGCACAAGCGCTACGGCGACGCGTTCGAGGCCACCGACCTCGAGGACGTGCTCGCCGCACGCGGCGTCGGACGCCTCGTCGTGACGGGCGCGCAGACGGACGCGTGCGTGCGCTCGACCCTGCACGGGGCGTTCACGCGCGGCTACGACGTGACGCTCGTGAGCGACGCCCACACCACGGAGGACCTGACCCCGTGGGGAGCCCCGCCGCCCGCCGCCGTGGTGGCGCACACGAACCTGTACTGGGGGTTCCAGTCGGCACCGGGGCGCACCGCGGGCACCGCGACCGCCGCGGAGGTCACCTTCGGCTGACCGTCCAGCCCGCCGGGCCGCACGCCGAGGCCCCTTGACCTTGTCACCGTGACAGGCTCTTCGATGGTCGTCGGAGGTGGTCGAGGTGAACCACGAGCAGGACGCGCGCCCGCGCGCCGAGCAGGACGTCGTCCCCGGGCTGGGGGCTGCCGCGGCGTCGACGCGGCTGCGGGCGGCGCTCGCGGCGGGGACCCGCCCCGCGCCCGGGCAGGTGCCGGCGCTCGTCGCGCGGTGCGCGGTCGAGCCGGACTTCCAGGTGCGCGAGATGCTCACGTGGGCCCTGGTGCGTCACGGTGCGGACCTCACGGTCGAGCCGCTCGTCCGCGAGCTGACGTCGACGGTGCCGCAGGCGCGCAGCCAGGCGCTGCACACGCTGTCGAAGATGGGCGACCCGCGTGCGTGGCCCGCGGTCACCGCGCTGCTGCGGGACCCGGACGACGAGGTCGCTCGTGCGGCCTGGCGCGCCGCGGCGGCGTTGGTGCCCGACGACGGACGGAGGGCCCTGGCGACCGCGCTCGTGTCGCAGCTCGGGCGGGGGAGCCGCGACGTGCGGCTGAGCCTGAGTCGCGCGCTCGTGTCCCTCGGCGACGCCGCGACGGACGCGCTGGAGCAGGCGCTCGCGGAGCGACGCGGCGACGCCCGCGAGCACGCCGTCGCGACGCAGCGGCTCGTCGCCGATCCCGACGAGGGGTTCGACGCCGCGGTCGACGAGGCCCGGCGAGTCGTCGCGCTCGCCGCGTCGCCCACGGGTGGGGGAGCCGCCGGTGCTGATCGGTGAGGTCGCGGCACGGTCCGGGGTCAGCGCACGCATGCTGCGGCACTACGACCGCATCGGCCTCGTGCCGCCCACCGGCCGCTCGCGGGCCGGCTACCGCGAGTACGGGGACGCCGACCTGCGTCGTCTCCTGCACGTCGAGGGTCTGCGCTCGCTGGGCCTGAGCCTGAGCGAGGTGGCGCGGGCGCTCGACGACCCCGGCTTCGACCCGGCCGTCGTCGTCGACGGGCTCGTCGCGGCCGCGCGCGAGCGCCGCGCGCGCGAGGACGAGCTCCTGGACCGGCTGGCCCAGGTGCGCGCGGGTGCGCCGACCGCGTGGCCCGACGTGCTGCGCACGGTCGGCCTGCTGCGCGCGCTCGGGCCCGGCCGCACGCCGGCGGCCCGACAACGGGCCGCGCTCACGACCGTCGCGGCCGACCCCCGGGACGGCGCCGCGCTCGCGGCGGCGCTCCTCGCCGAGGACGACCCCAACGCGGCGGGCGCGCTGCGGTGGGCGGTGGTGCGCGCCGCAGCGGCGGCCGTCCCGGTGCTCGTCGCCGCGCTCGCGGACGACGACGCGGTGCGGCGGCGCCGTGCGGTCGTCGCGCTCGCCGACGTCGACGACCCCGACGCGGTCGCGGCGCTCGCCGACGCGTACGTCGACCCGGACCCCGAGGTGCGCGCGCGAGCCCTGCTGGCGGGCGGACGACGCGGCGACCGGCGTGCGGTCGCGCCCCTCGTCGGGCTCGTCGTCGAGGGTCGGGACGACGTCGAGGCCGCGGAGGCGCTCGGCGTCCTGGCCGAGGACCCGGGCGTGCGCGCCGAGATCACCCGCCGGGTCGCGGACGCGGCGGCGCTCGCGGACCCGCCCGCGCGGCAGCGGATCGCGGGGGCGCTCGCGGAGGTGCCGGGGGACGGTGCCCGCGCGCTGCTCGAGCGGCTGGCCGCGGATCCCGCACGCCCCGTCGCGCTCACGGCGACGGCCGTGCTGCGGCTGCGGCGCACGGGCGGCTGAGCCGCCGACGTGCGGGGACGCGCGGGACGCGTGGTGTGCCCCGAGTGGGATTCGAACCCACACTGGATCGGGTTTGAGCCGAACGCCTCTGCCGGTTGGGCTATCGGGGCCGCGTGCCAGCCTAGCGCCGTCCGCCGCCGCGGCGGTCCGGCGTGCGGTGCCTGTGCGTGCTCGACGGCGCGGCCGCGCACCGGCGCGTGACGGTGACCACGTGGCGGACCGCGCGTCCACGGGCCGATGCGCACTACGCTGTGCACGTGACCACGGACGACAGCACCGAGCCCACGCAGGACGCGACGCAGGGTCTGGACCTGCCCGCCGCCGAGCCGGCGCCCCGCGCCGCCGCGCCGTCGTCCGGTCGGCCCGCGCGCCGCGCGGTCGTCGCCGAGGACGAGGCGCTCATCCGCATGGACGTCGTCGAGACCCTCACCGAGGCCGGGTTCGAGGTCGTCGGCGAGGCGGGCGACGGCGAGCGCGCCGTCGAGCTCGCGACCGAGCTCAAGCCGGACGTCGTCGTGATGGACGTCAAGATGCCCGTCCTCGACGGCATCTCCGCGGCCGAGCGCATCGGCAAGGCGCACCTCGCGCCCGTCGTGCTGCTCACGGCGTTCTCGCAGACCGAGCTGGTCGAGCGCGCGCGCGACGCCGGCGCGATGGCGTACGTCGTCAAGCCGTTCAGCCCGGCGGACCTGCTGCCCGCGGTCGAGATCGCGATCTCCCGCTACGCGCAGATCACGGCGCTCGAGTCCGAGGTCGCGGACCTCGCCGAGCGGTTCGAGACCCGCAAGCGCGTGGACCGCGCCAAGGGCCTGCTCATGACGAAGATGGGCCTCACCGAGCCCGAGTCGTTCCGCTGGATCCAGAAGACGTCGATGGACCGTCGCCTCACCATGCGCGAGGTCGCGGACGCCGTCATCGAGCAGGTCGGCGGCGCCGCCTCCTGACGCCCCTCCGCCGCTTCCCGAGCCCGGTCGACGCCTCGCGTCGACCGGGCTCGGTGCATTTCGCGGGTCACGAATGTGCAACGACATCTGTGAGACATTGCGATTCACATGTCGGACACAAACCATGAGTACGTTCGCGCCACATCGTCGTGGTCCGCGCCGGACCCCGGCAGGTGCAGTGCTCACAGAGGGGTACCACACGCATGATTCGTTCGACACGTGCAGGACGTGCGCTCGCAGTCGCAGGAGTGGTCGCACTGGCGCTCACCGCTTGTGCCGGGGGCGACGACGAGGCAGGGTCCGGCGGCGACGCGACGTCGTCGGGCGGTGGTGACGGCGGCGAGGCGCTGCACATCGGCACCATCCTCCCGGTCACCGGCTCGCTCGCGCAGCTCGGCCCGCCCGAGATCGCGGGCGTCGACCTGGCCGTCAAGGAGATCAACGACGCCGGCGGCCTGTTCGGCTCCGACGTGCAGGTGACGCACACCGACTCGTCCGACGCGCAGAACGCCTCGGTCGCCACAGCCTCGGCCCAGGAGCTCATCTCGGCGGGCGTCTCCGCCATCATCGGGGCCGCGTCGTCGTCGGTGACCAAGAACATCGTCGACGACATCACGGGCGCGGGCATCGTGCAGGTGTCGCCCGCGAACACGGCGACCGACCTGTCCGGGTACTCGGACTTCTACTTCCGGACCGCGCCGCCGGACACCGTGCAGGGTGACGTGCTCGGGAACCTCATCGTGGGTGACGGCGCGTCGAACGTCGGGATCCTCGTGTTCAACGACTCGTACGGCACGTCGCTGCGCGACGTCGTCGAGGGCGTCGTCGGCGAGGCCGGCGGCACGGTCGTCTACGGCACGTCGGGCCAGGAGTTCGACCCGGCCGAGACCAACTTCGCGACCATCGTCGCGGACGCGATCGCCGCGGGCCCGGACGCCATCGCGATCCTCGCGTTCACGGACCAGACCCCCGCGATCGTGCGCGAGCTCGCCGCGCAGGGCTGGGACATGAGCAAGACGTACTTCGTCGACGGCAACCTGCAGAACTTCGGCACCGAGGGTGACACCGGGTTCCCGGCGGGCACGCTCGAGAACGCGCAGGGCACCCTGCCGGGCGCGTACCCGTCGGAGGAGTTCCAGGGCCGCATGCTCGAGGTCGACCCCGGTCTCAAGGACTACTCGTACGGCCCCGAGTCGTACGACGCGACCATGCTGGTGGCGCTCGCGGCCCTCAAGGGCGGCGCGTCCGACGGCGAGACGATCCAGGCCAACATGGCGGCCGTCTCGGGCGCGGACGGCGGCACCGAGTGCACCGGCTGGGAGGAGTGCTCGAAGCTCCTCGCGGACGGCGAGGACATCGCGTACCAGTCGGCGTCGGGCGTCGGCCCGTTCAACGAGGCCAACGACCCCTCGTCGGCCTTCATCGGGATCTACCAGTTCGGTCCCGAGAACACGTACACGTTCAGCCGCTCCGAGGAGGGCGAGGTCCCGCAGGGCTGAGCCCAAGGACCCCGCACGGCACGCGTCGGCCCCGGAGCGCAGGCTCCGGGGGTCGACGCGTGCCGTGCGTCCGCGGACGGTCCGGGATGTCTCGGCGCGTCACGGGGCTGCGGGCAGAGTCGGACGCCCGCCGCGCCACGGGCCGCCGGAACGAGCCGGGCGCCTCGTGGCGCCGTCCCGCGTCCGGGCTCGGTGCGCAGGGCCGCCGGCCCCGCGGCACGCCTCGCCGGGACCCGGGCCCGGGGCGCGTCGCGGCACGACGAGGCCCCGACCACCGGGCGGCGGTCGGGGCCTCGTCGAGCGGGCCAGGGTGTCGGTCGGTCGGTCAGTCGGTCGGCGCGGACGCGTCGCCCTCGGCGGCACGCGCGGCGTCGACGTCGGCCGCGAGCGTGCCCAGGTACAGCTGGATCACCTTCGGGTCGTTCATCAGCTCGCGGCCGGGCCCCGAGTAGGCGTTGCGCCCCTGGTCGAGCACGTACGCGCGGTCGCAGATCTGCAGCGCGCGGCGCGCGTTCTGCTCGACGATGACGACCGACACGCCCGCCTTGTTGATGCGGCGCGTGCGCAGGAACGCCTCGTCCTGACGCACGGGCGACAGCCCGGCCGACGGCTCGTCGAGCAGCAGGACCGACGGCTCGGGCATGAGCGCGCGCGCCATCGCGACCATCTGCCGCTCCCCGCCGGACAGCGCCCCGGCACGCTGCTTGCGCCGCTTGGTCAGCTCGGGGAAGAGGTCGAGCACGACCTCGAGCCGCTCGGAGAACTTCGCGGGCGTCTGGTAGACGCCCATCTGGAGGTTCTCCTCGATGGTCAGGCTCGGGAACACGTTGTTCGTCTGCGGCACGAACCCGACGCCGCGGCGCACGAGCGCGTCGGCGCGCAGGTTGCTGATCTCCTCGCCCTGCAGCGTCAGGGAGCCGCTGCGGATGCCCACCAGCCCGAACAGCGCCTTGAGCAGCGTGGACTTGCCGGCTCCGTTGGGGCCGATGATCCCGACGAGCTCGCCGGGGTGGAGCACGAGCGAGCAGCCGTTGAGGATGTTGACGCCCGGCAGGTAGCCGGCGACGAGCTCGTCGGCGTGCAGCAGCGGCTCGCCGGCGGGCGCGCCGCGGTGCAGCGCGGGTGCGGTGGTCTCGGTCACGGTGCGGTCCCCTCCGCCTTCTCGGTGTCCTCGAGCTCGGCGTCGGCCTCGGCCTGCGCCTCGGCGTCGATCACGCCGCCCTCGTCGAGCAGCGCGTCGTCGCCCAGGTCGGTGTCGTGGTGCGCACCGAGGTAGGCGTCGATCACTGCCTGGTCGGCCATCACCTCCGACGGCGGGCCCTCCGCGACCACCTGCCCCTGCGCCATGACGACGACCCAGTCGGAGATGTGCCGCACCATGTGCATGTCGTGCTCGACGAACAGCACCGACGTGCCGGAGTCGCGCAGGTCGGTGATGTGCCCGAGCAGCGACTGCGTGAGCGCGGGGTTCACGCCCGCCATCGGCTCGTCGAGCATGACGAGCGCGGGGTCGGACATCAGCGCGCGCGCCATCTCGAGGAGCTTGCGCTGCCCGCCCGACAGCGAGCCGGCGAAGTCGTCCTTCTTGGCGTCGAGCTTGAACCGCTCGAGCAGCGACATCGCCTTGTCGGTGATCTCGCGCTCGCGCGCGGCCCACAGCGGCTTCACGAGCGCCGCGAACAGCCCTTCGCCCGGCTGGTCGCGCGCGCCGAGCCGCATGTTGTCGAGCACCGTCATGCGCGCGAGCGCCTTCGTGAGCTGGAACGTGCGGACCATGCCGGCCTTCGCGACGCGCGACGCCGCGACACCCGCCAGCGGCGTGCCGTCGAACACCCACGTGCCCGTGTCGGGCTTGTCGAACCCCGTCATGAGGTTGAAGAACGTGGTCTTGCCCGCACCGTTGGGGCCGATGAGCGCCGTGATGACGTTCTTCTGCACCTCGAGGTGCTCGACGTCGACGGCGTTGACGCCGCCGAAGCTGCGCCGCACGCCGTCCGCGACGAGCACGGCGTCGGGCTTGCGGACCCCCGGGACGCGGGGGACGTGCGCGAGGTCGCGCCGGGCCTGCTCCACGACGTCCTTAGCGGGCATTGATCGCCAGCTCCTTCTTGTCGCCCAGGATCCCCTGGGGGCGGAACACGATGAGCGCCATGAGGGTCAGGCCGACCAGCACCCAGCCGATCTGCTCGATCTGCTGGACGGACAGCGTGTCCGCCGGGACGATCCCGCGCAGGAACCCGCGGACGAAGACCAGCGCGCCCCAGAACAGCAGCGAGCCGAGCACCGGGCCCAGGACCGTCGCGGCGCCCCCCAGCAGCAGGATCGTCCAGGTGTTGAACGTGACGGGCCGTCCCAGGGAGTCGGCCTGCACGGAGCTCGCGAGGACGAACACGATGCCGCCCAGCGCACCGAACACGCCGCCGAGCACGAGCGCCTGCAGCTTGTAGCCGTAGACGTTCTTGCCGAGCGCCCGCACGGCGTCCTCGTCCTCGCGGATGCCCTTGAGGACCCGTCCCCACGGGCTGCGGATCAGGCGCCACACCAGCAGGCACGCGAGCAGCACGAGGGTCCAGCCCACGATGCGCAGCCACCACGAGTTCGACGTGTTGGTCGCGAGCGTGAGCGGCCCGAGGGTCCACCGCTCGTCGGGGAACGGCGACGCGTCCTGGAACGTGTGCTTGAACGCGTTGCCCGTGAGCCCCTCGGAGCCGCCCGTGACGTCGGTCAGCGCGGTCGACCGTCCGATCATGCGGACGATCTCGGCGGCGGCGATCGTGACGATCGCGAGGTAGTCGCCCCGCAGCTTGAGGGTCGGGAGGCCGAGCAGCAGCGCGAACACCACCGACAGCGCGATCGCGACGACGAACGCGAGCCACAGCGGCGCGCCCTGCACGGTCGCGACGGCGAACCCGTACGCGCCCAGCAGCATGAAGCCGGCCTGGCCCATGTTGATCAGGCCCGTGAGCCCGAAGTGGATGTTCAGGCCGATCGCGGCGAGCGCGTACGCGATCGCGGTCGGGCCCAGCATCTCGTTGAGGACGTTGGTGAAGAGCTGTCCGAAGTCCATGAGCGACGACCTCCCGCTAGCCGATGCGCTCGGCGCGCCCGAGGATGCCCTGCGGCCGCAGCAGCAGGACGAGGATGAGGATGACCAGCGCGCTCGCGTACCGCATGTCGTTGGGCAGCACGAGGGTCGAGAGCTCGACGACCAGCCCGATGACGAGCGCCCCGAGGACCGCGCCGAGCGGCGAGCCGAGGCCGCCCAGCGTGATCGCGGCGAACATCAGCAGCAGCAGCGTCGAGCCGAAGTTGAAGCGGGTGGTGTTGAGGTAGAGCGCGAGCAGCACGCCGCCGAGCGACGCGAGCGCCGCGGACGCGACCCACACCCGGCTGATGACGGACTCGACCTTGATGCCGGTCGCCGCGGCCAGCGCGGGGTTGTCCGAGACGGCGCGCGTCGCGCGTCCCAGCCGCGTGCGGGCGAGCGTGAACGCGACCGCCGCGAGCACGACGAGCGCGACGGCCACCGAGACCAGCGACTGCGCGGAGATCTGCACGGGCCCCAGCTGCATGCGCTGCGAGATCCCGGAGACGATCGGCGCGGGCTGCGCGCCGAACGCGAACAGGAACGCCGACAGCAGCGCGAGCGACAGGCCGATCGTGACGATCATCTGCTGCGTGATCCCCACGCCGCGGCGTCGCAGCGGCGCGAACAGCAGCGTGTTCAGCAGCCACCCGGCCGCCGCGCCCGCCACGGTCGCGACGACGATCGCGAGCCACAGCGGCAGGTGCCACCACTGGACCGCCATGAACGCGGTCATGCCGCCGAGGGTCACGAGCTCGCCGTGCGCGAAGTTCGACAGCCCGGTCGTGCCGTAGATGAGGTTGGCGCCGAGCGACGCGAGCGCCAGCAGCACGCCGAAGACCGTGCCCGCGAGGAGCAGCTGGGCGTACCGGTTGGTGCCCGGGCCGGCGGACGCCTCGGCGCTCGCCTCGGCCTCCGCACCGGCGTCGGCGTCGGCGCTCGCACCCGGCGACGGCGACGTGGTCGCGCCGCCCGTCGGGCTCTCGGTCGCGCCGCCGCCGGCCTCGCCGGGCGGCACGACCTGCACGATGCGCCCGGCGGAGCGACCCAGCGCGACCGTGACCGTCGCGGGGTTCGCGGCCGGGTCCTTGAGCACGGTGCCGGCCGGCAGCGTGCCCTCGTCGACCGTCACGGTGTAGTCGCCCGCCGCCGTGAGCGCGAACGCCGCCTTGCCGGCCGCGTCCGTCGTGGCCTCGAGCGTCCCCGCCTCGCCCTCGACGGTCAGGGCGGCCCCCGCGACGGGCCCCGTCCCCGGCACCGTGACGGTGACGTTGAGGCACGCGGTGGCGTCGTCGGGGCTGCACGGTGTGGTCGCCGCCTGTGCCGACCCGGCGACGCCGAGCGTCGTCAGGGCCGTGAGGAGGGCGAGCACGACGGCCGCGCCTCCACGTCGCAGGGCGACGGATCGGTCCCGGTACGCGACTGCTCGCACGGTGACCTCCGTCCTGGTGGTCGGGCACGGGCGCCTGGGCGCCGCACGTCGATGTGATGGGCCCTCGCCCACCGGTCAGCAGACGATAGGGACGAATTGTGTCCTGTTCATTTCCGGTGCGCGAGCGTTGCGTGGCATCTGTTTCGCGTGAATGTCGGCGACGACTCGACCTGCGGCCGACGTGACGGGGTTCACCGGGACGGGGCACGCCGGGCCCCTAGGCACGACGCCGGACCTGGGCCATGATCGACCTGGCGCCGACCGGGGGAGACCGGCGCCGCGACCCACCCTCGTCCCCGGGAGGCCCGCAGTGCGGCCAGGTGTGCACGTCCGACCCGCGACGTCGTCCGACCTCGAGGGCCTCGTCGACCTCTGCCTGCAGGCGCGCGCGGAGTCCGGCGTGGGGCGTCAGCTCTGCTCCGACGACCGCGACGAGCTGCGCGAGCAGCTCGCGGTCCTCGGCTCGGTCGACGGCGGGACGGTCCTCGTCGCGACGTGCGACGACGAGCTCGCGGGTCTCGTGCTGTGCCGCACGATGGGCCCGGGCCTGATGTCGCGGGCCGTCGTGCTCAGCCTCGACGCGGTGTACGTGCGGCCCCAGTGGCGCCGGCGCGGCCTCGGCCACGCGATGCTGCAGGCGGCGGCCGAGCTCGCCGAGGACGCGGGCGCCGGCGACGTGTACGCCGCGCCGCTGCCCGGCTCGCGCGGCATGCAGCGGTTCCTGGCCCGGCTCGGCTTCGCGCCCGCGGGCGGCCACCGGGTCGTGGCCACGTCCGCGCTCCTGCGCCGGCTCGCGCTCGACGTCCCCGCGCCGGGGCGGCGGTCGTCGGTGCGGGGCATCGAGGACCTCATCGAGCGCCGGCGGCGCGCGCGGCAGCGCGTGGTCGGTGACGACGACGCGCCGCGTCAGGCCGGTGCGTCGATGAGCATGCAGGTGAGGCGCGCGGTGCACAGCCGTCGGCCGTCCTCGTCGGCCACCTCGACCTCGTAGGTCGCCACCGAGCGGCCGAGGTGCAGCGCGCGGGCCGTGCCGGTCACGGTGCCGCCGCGTGCCGCGCGGTGGTGCGTGGCGTTGAGCTCGACGCCGACGGCCGCGCGCCCCGGGCCCGCGTGCGCGACCGCCGCGAGCGACCCGAGCGTCTCGGCCAGCGCGGCAGAGGCGCCGCCGTGCAGCAGCCCGTAGGGCTGCGTGTTGCCGTCGACGGGCATGGTGCCGACCGCGCCGTCGGGCCGCACCTCCAGCACGTCGATGCCGAGCCGCGCGATCAGCGTGCCGTCGGTCGGGGGCATGGCGAAGGGCGCGGCGGTGTCGGACATGGCAGATAGGTTGGCACCGTGAGCGCCGACCAGCCAGCGACCAGCACCACGACCACCCCGCGCCTGCTCCTGATCGACGGGCACTCGATGGCGTACCGCGCGTTCTACGCGCTCCCCGTGGAGAACTTCGCGACGTCGTCCGGCCAGCCGACCAACGCGGTGTTCGGCTTCACGTCGATGCTCGCGAACCTGCTGCGCGACGAGGAGCCGACGCACGTCGCGGTCGCGTTCGACGCGGGCCGCACGACGTTCCGCACCGAGCGGCTCGAGTCGTACAAGGGCAACCGCGCCGCGACGCCCGAGCCCTTCCGCGGCCAGGTCGACGTCATCAAGCAGCTCCTGGCGACCATGCACGTGCAGGTGCTCGACAAGCCCGGCTTCGAGGCGGACGACATCCTCGCGACGCTCACGACGCAGGCGCGCGAGCAAGGCATGCACGTCGCCATCTGCTCGGGCGACCGCGACTCCTTCCAGCTCGTGTCCGAGACGGTCACCGTGCTGTACCCGGTCCGCGGCGTGTCCGAGATGGCGCGCATGACGCCCGAGGCCGTCGAGGCCAAGTACGGCGTGCCGCCGCAGCGCTACCCCGACGTCGCCGCGCTCGTGGGGGAGACCAGCGACAACCTGCCGGGCGTCCCCGGAGTGGGGCCCAAGACGGCTGCCAAGTGGATCGGCCAGTACGACGGCCTGGCGGGAGTGCTCGAGAACGCCGAGCGGATCACCGGCAAGGCCGGGGAGTCGCTGCGCGCGCACGTCGAGCAGGTCGCGCTCAACCGTGAGCTGAACCGGCTGCTCACCGACCTCGAGCTCCCGGTCGGCCCCGAGGACCTGGCGGTCCGCCCGTGGGACCGCGCGGCGCTGCACGCGCTGCTCGACGAGCTCGAGTTCCGGACCCTGCGCGACCGGCTGTTCGCGATGCTCCCCGACGAGGGACGCGACGAGCGCGTCGCGACCGCGGCGGCGCTCGACCTCGTCGAGACCGGTGTCGGCGGGCTCGCGGCCTGGCTCGACGCGCGTCGCGACGACGTGCTCGGCCTCGACGTCCGCGGTTCCGGCGCGCCCGCGCGCGGCGACGCGTGGGGCGTCGCGATCGCGGACGCCGCCGGGCAGGCCGTCGCGTACGACCTCACGGCGATCGACCCCGCGGACGAGACCGCGCTCGCGGCCTGGCTCGCGGACCCCGCGCGCGGCAAGGCGCTGCACGCGGCCAAGGAGGCGTGGCACGCGCTCGACGGTCGCGGCCTGCCCCTGCACGGCGTCACCTACGACACCGAGCTCGCGGCGTACCTGTGCCAGCCCGACCGGCGCGCGTACGACCTGCCGGACCTCGCGATCGGCTACCTGCACCGCGAGCTGGGGGGCGACGACGACTCGTCGGCGGGCCAGGGTGCGCTCGACCTCGAGGTGGACGGCGCGGACGAGGGGCGGCGTGCCGCGGTGCGGGCGGCCGCGGTGCGCGACCTCGTGGACGTGCTCGGCGCCGAGGTGGCCGACCGGGGCGCCGCGGGACTGCTGACCGACCTCGAGCTACCGCTGCAGGACGTCCTGGCACGCATGGAGCGCACCGGCATCGCGATCGACCGCGACGACCTGACCTCGCTCGAGCGCGAGTTCGACGCCCAGGTGCAGGCCGCGGCCGCCGACGCGTACGCGGTGATCGGCCGCGAGGTGAACCTCGGGTCGCCCAAGCAGCTGCAGGAGGTGCTGTTCGACCAGCTGGGCATGCCCAAGACCAAGCGGATCAAGACCGGGTACACGACCGACGCGGCCGCGTTGACGGACCTGTTCGCGCGCACGGGGCACCCGTTCCTCGAGCACCTGCTCGCGCACCGCGACACGATCCGGCTGCGCCAGACCGTCGAGGGGCTGCTGCGGTCCGTCGGCGACGACGGTCGCATCCACACGACCTTCCAGCAGACGATCGCCGCGACCGGGCGCCTGTCGTCGGCGGACCCCAACCTGCAGAACATCCCGATCCGCACCGAGGCGGGCCGGCAGATCCGCCGCACGTTCGTGGTGGGCCCGGGGTACGCCACGCTGCTCACGGCGGACTACTCGCAGATCGAGATGCGCATCATGGCGCACCTGTCGGGCGACGAGGGCCTCATCGCGGCCTTCCGCTCGGGGGAGGACCTGCACAGCTACGTCGGGTCGCGCGTGTTCGGCGTGCCGACCGACGAGGTCACGTCGGCGATGCGGTCGAAGATCAAGGCGATGAGCTACGGCCTCGCGTACGGCCTGTCGTCGTACGGGTTGTCGCAGCAGCTGTCGATCGAGGTGTCCGAGGCGTCGGCGCTCATGGCGGACTACTTCGAGCGCTTCGGCGGCGTGCGGGACTACCTCACGGGGGTCGTCGACCAGGCGCGCGCGACCGGCTACACCGCGACGATCCTCGGCCGCCGGCGGTACCTGCCGGACCTCACGAGCGACAACCGGCAGCGCCGCGAGATGGCCGAGCGCATGGCGCTCAACGCGCCGATCCAGGGCAGCGCGGCCGACCTCATCAAGGTCGCGATGCTCGGTGTCGACCGCGAGCTGACCCGCCGCGGGCTGACGTCGCGCATGCTGCTGCAGGTGCACGACGAGCTCGTGCTCGAGGTCGCCGACGGCGAGCGGGACGAGGTCGAGGCGCTCGTGCGCGAACAGATGGGCCACGCGGGCGACGGTCTTCCGGGCGGTCCGCTCGACGTGCCGCTCGACGTCTCGGTGGGTGTCGGGGCGACCTGGCACGCCGCGGGGCACTGACCGGCGCGCGACGGCGCGGCACCCTGCCGCGACGGCGC
>NZ_BCRB01000032.1 GCF_001552375.1 Cellulomonas iranensis NBRC 101100 = JCM 18110
ACACGGTCGCGTCGCCGCGGCCCGCCCACCCGCCCGCGTCGGTCTCGAAGTCGTCGTCGAGCACGACGGCCGGCGACAGCGCGCGCGCCGGCGCGGCGCCCGGGACGACCACCGCCGCGACCGCGGCGAGGGCGACCAGGGCCGCGGCGAGGACGACGGCGAGGGCGGTGCGGGCCCGCTCCGTGACGGCGAGCGACCGGACGGCGGGGCCCGGGTCGGCGGGGCTCGGGACGGCGGGGCCGGCGGACGGCATGCGGACGCTCCTTCGCGCGCGGGAGGGCCGCCGGGTGGCGGCCCGCCGCGACGCTAGGGCGGCACGACGGGCCGGGTCAGCCTGTGAAACGTTTCCCGGCCCGTCGCGACGGCGTACGCGTGCGCGTCCGCGCCGTGCGTCAGCCGACGGCGAGCGGCGCGACGATCTGCTCGACCTGGTCCTTCGCGTCGCCGAAGAGCATCGCGGTGTTCTCGCGGAAGAACAGCGGGTTCTGCACGCCCGCGTAGCCCGTGGCCATCGACCGCTTGAACACGACGACCTGCTTGGCCTTCCACACCTCGAGCACCGGCATGCCCGCGATGGGCGACGACGGGTCGTCGAGCGCGGCGGGGTTGACGGTGTCGTTCGCGCCGATCACGAGGACGACGTCGACGTCGCCGAAGTCGTCGTTGATCTCGTCCATCTCGAGCACGATGTCGTACGGCACCTTGGCCTCGGCCAGCAGCACGTTCATGTGCCCGGGCAGGCGGCCGGCGACGGGGTGGACGGCGAACCGCACGTCGGTGCCCTGCGCGCGCAGCTTGGCGACGAGGTCGGCCACCGGGTACTGCGCCTTGGCGACGGCCATGCCGTACCCGGGGGCGATGACGACGCTGCGCGCCTCGCGCAGCATCTCGGCGACCTCGCCGGCGCTGACCTCACGGTGCTCGCCGTAGTCCCGGTCCACCGCCGCCACGGTGCCGCCCTCGGCGCCGAAGCCGCCGAGGATGACGGACACGAACGACCGGTTCATGGCCGTGCACATGATGAAGGACAGGATCGCGCCCGAGGACCCGACGAGCGCACCGACGACGATCAGCAGGTCGTTGCTCAGCATGAAGCCCGCGGCCGCGGCCGCCCAGCCCGAGTACGAGTTGAGCATCGACACGACGACCGGCATGTCACCCCCGCCGATCGAGGCGACGAGGTGCCAGCCGAGCGCGAGCGCGACGACGGTCATGAGCACGAGCGGCAGCAGCGAGGGCGAGGCGAGGAACCACGCGAGGAGCCCCGCGGACGCGACGAGCGCACCGAGGTTGAGCGCGTTGCGACCCGGCAGCATGAGCGGTGCGCTCTTCATGCGCGCCGACAGCTTGAGGAACGCGACGACCGAGCCGGTGAACGTCACGGCGCCGATGAGCACGCCGAGGAACACCTCGACCAGGTGCAGCGCGTCGGGGGCCTCGGTGAGGTACGAGTTGTAGCCGACGAGCACGGCCGCGAGGCCGACGAACGAGTGCAGCACCGCGATCATCTCGGGCATCTGCGTCATCTCGACGCGGCGTGCCCGCGCGGTGCCGACGACCGCCCCGAGCGTCAGCGCCATCGCGATGAGCAGGAGCGTGACGGCGACGGGCCGCTGCGAGCGGTCGGCCGCGAGCGCGACCGTGGCGAGCAGCGCGAGCCCCATGCCCGCCATGCCGTAGAGGTTGCCGCGCCGCGCGGTCTCCTGCTTGCTGAGCCCCGCGAGGGACAGCACGAACAGGATGGCGGCGATGAGGTAGACGGCCTGGGCCAGCGACGTGAGCACGACCGTCACGCCTCCTTCCGGAACATGTGGATCATGCGGAACGCGACGAGGAACCCGCCGAAGATGTTGATCGCCGCGACCGTCGCCGCCACGAACGCGAGCGTGCTGACCACCCACGACTCGTGCCCGATCTGCAGCAGCGCGCCGACCAGGATGATCCCGCTGATGGCGTTGGTCGTGGCCATGAGCGGCGTGTGCAGCGAGTGGCTGACGTTCGAGATGACGTAGTAGCCGACCACCACCGCGAGCGCGAAGACCGTCGCGTGGCTGAGGAACGACGCGGGGGCGGCCGTCAGCGCGACGGCCGTGAGCACCGCGCCGAGCCCCGCGAGCACGCCGTTGCGGCGCTGCCGGCGCTGCGCCGCGGCCTGCGCGGCGGCCTTCTTCGCCGCGAGCTCCTCGGGCGTCTCGACCGGGGCGGCCGGGGTGGCGGCCGGGGCGGCGGAGACCGCGACGGGCGGCGGCGGCCACGTGACGTCGCCGCCCGTGGTCACCGTCATGCCGCGCTGCACGGGGTCGTCGAGGTCGAGCACGAGCTCGCCGTCCTTGCCGGGCGTGAGCAGCGCGAGCAGGTGCACGACGTTCGTGCCGAACAGCTGCGACGTGTGCTGCGGCATGCGGCTCGGCAGGTCGGTCCAGCCGAGCACGACCACGCCGTTGTCGGACACCACGCGCTCGCCCGGCACGGTGAGCTCGCAGTTGCCGCCGCCGGACGCCGCGAGGTCGACGATCACCGACCCGGGCGCCATCGCGGCGACCATCTCCTTGGTGATGGTGCGCGGCGCCTGCCCGCGGACCAGCGCCGTGGTGACGACGACGTTGGCCCACGCGGTCTGCTCGGCGTACATCTGCGCCGTGAGGCGCTCCTGCTCGGCCGTGAGCTCGCGCGCGTAGCCGTCGGTCGAGACCTCCTGGCTCGCGCCCTCGGCCTGCACGAACGTCGCGCCCATCGACTCGATCTGCTCGCCGACCTCGGGTCGCACGTCGAACGCGCGGACCTGCGCGCCGAGGCTGCTCGCGGTGCCGAGGGCCGCGAGGCCCGCGACGCCCGCGCCGATGACGAACACGTTCGCGGGCGGGGTCTTGCCGGCGGCCGTGACCTGCCCGGTGAACATGCCGCCGAACTCCTCGGCGGCCTCGATGACCGCGCGGTACCCGGCGACGTTCGAGAGCGTCGAGAGCACGTCGAGGGCCTGCGCGCGCGAGATGCGCGGCACGGCGTCGAGCGCGAGCGCCGTGACGCCGTGCGCGGCGAGCCGCGCGGGCAGGTCGGGGTCGGCGAACGGCGCCATGGTCGCGACGAGCGTCGCGCCCGCGCGCATGGCCCCGACGTCCGACGGCAGGTGGACCGCCGTGACGACGTCGCTGGCCAGGACCTCCTCGCGGTCCGCGACCCGCGCGCCGGCGGCCTCGTACGCCTCGTCCGTGAACGTCGCGGCCGCGCCCGCGTCCCGCTCGACGACGACCTCGTAGCCCAGGTCGCGGAGCTTGGCGACGGTCCGGGGCGTCGCGGCGACGAGCCGCTCCCCCGGGCGCTGCTCGCGCGGGACGCCGATCCTCATGCGTGCTCTCCTTCGACGGTGACCGGGGCGGGACGTGGGTCCCGCTCACGCGCCCATCCTGGTCGGACGCGGCGCGGACGGGCTCGGACCTTTGGCCCGGAATGCGCTTTCTAGCTGCAGGCGCGGCCACCGAGGGCCCACGACCCGCCCCGTCGTCTCACCACCCGAGACATGGCCGGCGCCCGGGGTGCGCCCGGTCCCCCGGGCGCCGGTGCCGACGCGTCAGGCGGAGGCCTCGGCGGAACGCGCCGACGACTCCCACGCGGCGGTCGCGCGCCGCAGCGCACCCTCGGCGTCCAGCCCGTCGCGGTGCGCGGCGGCGACGAGCGCGAGCAGCCGCTCCCCCAGCGCCCGGTCGTCGAGCGGCGGCACGTCGCGGGCGGTGGCGCCGTCCGGTGCCGCGGGCGGCAGCGGGGCGGCCGCGAGCAGGCCCGCACGGTCGGCGCGGGCCACGAGCTTCTCGGCGCGGGACAGCGCGCCGAGCGACGGCGGCACGCCGTCCAGCGCCGACGCGCGCGTCACCTTCTCCTCGCGCTTGAGCCGCTCGTACGCGTCGTGCACGGCCGCCACGTCGAGGCCCGCGTCCGGCAGGTCGGACCCGTCGGGCGCGAACACGTGCGGGTGCCGCCGGACCAGCTTGGCCGCGAGCCCGTCCGCGACGTCGGCGAGGTCGAACGGGTCGTCGGGGTGCTCGGCCGCGACGCGCGCGTGGAACAGCACCTGCTGCAGCACGTCGCCGAGCTCCTCGCGCAGCCCCGCACGGTCACCCGTCTCGACGGCCTCGACCAGCTCGTGCGCCTCGTCGACCACGAACTGCTGCAGCGTCGCGTGCGTCTGCGCCCCCACCCAGGGGCAGCCGCCCGGCGAGCGCAGGCGGTCCATGAGCGCGACGACGCGCTCGAGCGCCTCGACCTGCGCGGCGCTCGAGCGGGCCGAGCCGACGGACCGCACGGCGTCGCCCTCGGGCGGCGCCGCGTCGACGGTCACGGCGCGGGCGTCGGAGCCGGCGTGCTGCCGTCCTCCGGCACCGCGGCGGCGTCGCGGCCGCCCTCGGGCACGATCCACGACGGCGCGACCGGCGCCGTGACCCCGGTCTCGGGCGTGTAGTCGCCGAACCGGGGGTTCACCTCGACGTCGGCGGCCGAGATCTTCTCCTGGTACTCGAGCATCGCGTCCTGCGCGTCGGGCACGTCCCGCAGCCCGGTGACCGCGAGCGAGTACCGCGCGACGGCCAGGGCGCCCTCGCCGAACTCGGCGTCGGCCGCGGCCTCCGCACCGAGGGCCTGCTCGGTCACCGAGCGCAGCAGGTCCAGCGCCTGCTCGTCGCTCACCCCGACGCCCCGCTCGGCCGCGACCTCGGTCGCGAACGGCTCGTTGATGAGCACGCCGAGCACGTCGTTGGTGCCCGCGCCCTGGAAGATCGGCTTGAGCTCCTCGTCCGCCCGCGCGAGCTCGGCGGTCGAGATCGTCCGCCCGTCCACGACCGCCGCGGCCCCGGGCTGCCCCGAGCACCCCGCGAGCAGCGCCACCGCCGCCACCGTGCCCGCCATCAGCCGTCCGCGTCCTCGCGTCCGTCGCACCGCCACCAGGGCCTCCCGCTCACGTTCCGTGGGTGTCGCCCGACATCGTAGGCCCGAACGACGTGCGCGCCGCGCCGCGGGCGCGGCACGCACGTCAGCGCCCGGTCGTGCCGACCGACGCCGCGACCGACACGTCGCCGCGCACGACCGCGTCGATGAACTGCCGCGCCCACGTCATGACCTCGCGGCCGTGCAACGGCTTGCCGCCGATGCGCGCGGTCGTGGGGAACGGGACGAGGACCGTGCGCACCGCGGGCTTGACGACCGACCCGGGGTACAGCCGCTTGAGCCGCAGCTGCGCCGACTCGGGCAGCTCGACCGGCGCGAACCGCACGAACCTGCCCTGGGCGGTGACGTCCGCGATGCCCGCGGCCCGCACGTGCAGCCGGAACTGCGCGACCTCGAAGAGGTTGTCGACCGCCGGCGGCACGGCCCCGTACCTGTCCGTGAGCTCGGCGCGGACCTCGCGGAGCGTCGTCTCGTCGAGCGCCGCGGCGATCTTGCGGTACGCCTCGAGGCGCAGCCGCTCGTGCGCGATGTAGTCGTGCGGGATGTGCGCGTCGACCGGCAGCTCGATCGTGACGTCGGGCTGCTCCTCGGCCTCCTCGCCGCGGAACGACGCGACCGCCTCGCCGACCATCCGCACGTACAGGTCGAACCCGACGCCCTCGATGTGGCCCGACTGCTCGCCGCCGAGCAGGTTGCCCGCGCCGCGGATCTCGAGGTCCTTCATGGCGACGGCCATGCCGGCACCGAGGTCGGTGTGCGCCGCGATGGTCTGGAGCCGGTCGTGCGCGGTCTCGGTGAGCGGCACCTCGGGCGGGTACAGGAAGTACGCGTACGCGCGCTCGCGGCCGCGCCCCACGCGCCCGCGCAGCTGGTGCAGCTGCGACAGCCCCAGCCGGTCCGCGCGCTCGAGGATCAGGGTGTTCGCGTTCGAGATGTCGAGCCCCGTCTCCACGATGGTCGTGCAGACCAGCACGTCGAACTTCTTCTCCCAGAAGTCGACGATCACCTGCTCGAGCTGGTGCTCGCCCATCTTGCCGTGCGCGACCGCGACGCGGGCCTCGGGCACGAGCTCGTTGAGCCGCGACGCGGTGCGCTCGATCGACTCGACCTTGTTGTGCACGTAGAAGACCTGGCCCTCGCGCAGCAGCTCGCGGCGGATCGCCGCGGAGATCTGCTTCTCCTCGTACGGGCCGACGAACGTCAGCACGGGGTGCCGCTCCTCGGGCGGCGTCGCCAGCGTCGACATCTCGCGGATGCCGGTGACCGCCATCTCGAGCGTGCGCGGGATCGGCGTCGCGCTCATCGCGAGCACGTCGACGTTGGCGCGCAGCGCCTTGAGCGTCTCCTTGTGCTCGACGCCGAACCGCTGCTCCTCGTCGATGATGACCAGGCCGAGGTCCTTGAACCGCACCTCGCCCGTGAGGAGCCGGTGCGTGCCGATGACGACGTCGACGGACCCGTCCGACAGCCCCTCGACGACCTCCTTGGACTCCTTCGGCGTCTGGAAGCGCGACAGCGCCTTGACCGTCACCGGGTACGGCGCGTAGCGCTCGGCGAACGTGTCGTAGTGCTGCTGGACCAGCAGGGTCGTCGGCACCAGGACCGCGACCTGCTTGCCGTCCTGCACGGCCTTGAACGCCGCCCGCACCGCGATCTCGGTCTTGCCGTAGCCGACGTCGCCGCAGATCAGCCGGTCCATGGGGACCGTCTTCTCCATGTCGGCCTTGACCTCGTCGATCGTCGCGAGCTGGTCGGGCGTCTCGACGTACGCGAACGCGTCCTCGAGCTCGCGCTGCCACGGCGTGTCCGGGGCGAACGCGTGCCCGGGCGTGGCCATCCGCGCCGAGTACAGCCGGATGAGCTCGGCCGCGATCTCCTTGACGGCCTTGCGCGCGCGACCCTTGGTCTTCTGCCAGTCGGACCCGCCCATGCGGTTGAGCGACGGGGCCTCGCCGCCCACGTACTTCGTCACCTGGTCGAGCTGGTCGGTCGGCACGAACAGCCGGTCGCCGGGCTGCCCGCGCTTCGACGACGCGTACTCGACGACCAGGTACTCGCGCGTCGCCGCGCTCGCACCCGTGCCGATCGTGCGCTGCACGAGCTCGACGAACCGCCCGACGCCGTGCTGCTCGTGCACGACGAAGTCGCCCGGCCGCAGCTGCAGCGGGTCCACGACGTTGCGACGACGGCTCGGCATGCGCCGCATGTCGCGCGTGCTCGAGCCGGCGCGGCCCGTGAGGTCGGACTCGCTGAACAGCGCGACGCGCAGCTGCTCGTGCACGAAACCGGGGCCCGCGGGGGCGGGGACGACGAGCACGACGCCGCCCTCGGGCTCGTCGTCGAGGGTCGCGACGAGCCGCGCGGGCACGTCGGCGGACCGCAGCTGCTCGACCATGCGCTGCGCCGGGCCGTGCCCCTCGGTCGCGAGCACGAGCCGCCAGCCGTCCTGCTGCAGGCGCCGCACGTCCGACACGGCGCGCGCGACCTCGCCGCGGTACCGCTCGACCTCGCGCGCCGCGACCACGAGCGTCCGCGCGTCGGGCGCGGCGGTGGGTGCGTCGTGCGGCGCGTCGTCGTGGCCCGTCGCGTCGTCGCCCGTGACCGCGTCGGCGTCGAGGGTGAAGCCCGACAGCGTCCACCAGCCCAGGCCGCGCACCGCGGCGAGCGCGCGGACCTCGGCGAACGAGGCGAACGACGCGGCCGACAGGTCGAGCGGCGTCGCGGCGCCGGCGGCGGCCGACGTCCACGCGGCCTCGAGGAACTCCTGCGTCGTGGCCACCAGGTCGTGCGCGCGGCGCCGCACGCGCTCGGGGTCGACGAGCACGAGCAGCGACGCGTCCGGCACGAGGTCGAGCACGGGGACCATGCGCTCGACGAGCGCGGGCGCGAGCGACTCCATGCCCTCGACCGCGATGCCCTCGGCGAGCTTGTCGAGCATGTCGAGCGCACCGGGCAGGCGCTCGCGCAGCGCGGCGGCGCGCTCGCGCACGTCGTCGGTGAGCAGGATCTCGCGGCACGGCGGCGCCCACAGGCCGTGGTCGGCGACCTCGAGCGAGCGCTGGTCGGCGACCGAGAACCAGCGGATCTCCTCGACGTCCTCGCCCCACAGCTCGATGCGCAGCGGGTGGTCCTCGGTGGGCGGGAAGACGTCGAGGATGCCGCCGCGCACGGCGAACTCGCCGCGCCGCTCGACCATGTCGACGCGCGCGTACGCGGCGTCGACGAGGCGCTGCGCGACGTCGTCGAGGTCGACGCGGTCGCCCGTGCGGATCTCGACGGGGCGCAGCTCGCCCAGGCCGTCGACGACCGGCTGGAGCAGCGCGCGCACGGGCATGACCAGGACGCGGACCGGTCCGGCGGGCCCGGGCTCGGGGTCGGGGTGCGCGAGGCGGCGGAACACCGCGAGCCGCCGCGCGACCGTGTCGGCGCGTGGGCTGAGACGCTCGTGCGGCAGGGTCTCCCAGCTCGGCAGCACCGCGACGTCGTCGTCCGGGAGGTAGCAGCGCAGCGCGCCCGCGAGCTCGTCGGCGTCGCGGCCCGTCGCGGTGACGACGACCAGCGGACGCACCGCGGCGGGGTCGGGCGCGGGACCGGTCGTCGGGTGCCCGCCCGCGAGCGCCGCGAGGAGCGGGGGACGCACGCCGGCGGGGCCGACGACGTCGAGCTCGCCGCGCGCACGGACGGACGCGACGGCCTCGGCGGCCGCGGGGTCGGCGAGCAGGGCGGGCAGGAGGCCGGTCAGGTCCATCGGGGGTCCTTCGTGCGGGGTGGCGGGCGGCGACGGCAGCACGCGAGCCCCGGATCCGCGCGGGACCGGGGTTGCTGCACGATTCTACGGACGCCCGCCGACACCGCCCCCGGGGCCGTGGGGGGCACGGGCCCCGGGGGCGAGCGCGGGCGGCCACGCCGCCCGTCAGGACCGCGGCTCACACCGCGGGTCGCTCCAGCTCCGCGAGCGCCGCCCGCAGGATCGTGCTCGACGTGTGGACCGTGTACGGGAAGTACACGACCTCGACGCCGACCCGCGCGAACCGCCGCTCGAGCTCCTCGCCCTTCGGCGTGCCGCGCCAGTCGTCGCCCTTGAAGAAGACGTCGAACCGCAGCTCGCGCCACGTGTCGAGCTTGTCGAGGAGCACCTCGTGGTGGACCTCGTCGACGTAGGAGATGTGGGACACGATCTCGGCGCGCTCGACGAGCGGCACGACGGGCCGGCGCCCCTTGGTGATCTCGAGCACCTCGTCGGCCACGACGCCCGCGATCAGGTGGTCGCACCGCGCCTTGGCGTGCCGCAGCAGGTTGAGGTGCCCCACGTGGAAGAGGTCGAACGCCCCGGCCGCGTACCCGACGCGGGCGCCGTCGCCGCGGCTCACGCCGCGACCCCCGCGCCCGTGCGGGCCACCAGGCCGCGCAGCAGCCCGACGTAGCGCGCGCGTGCCGCGGGCTCGCCGTAGGTCTCCTCGCCGAGCCGGCGCGCCGCGGCGGCCAGCCGGTCGCGCAGCCCACGGTCGGCCCGGAGCCGCTCGACGGCGGCCAGCAGCGCGTCGGCGTCGCCCGGCGGCACGACGAGCGCGGCGTCCGCCGCGACGAGCTGGCGACCCGCGATCCCCTCGCGCTCGACCGCGGCGAGCACCGGGCGCCCGGCCGCGGTGTAGCTCGTGAGCTTGCTCGGCAGGCACATCTCGCGCACGCCCGGACGCTCGTGCAGCAGCAGCACGTCGGCCGCGGCCAGCACGAGCGGGTACCGCTCGGCGTCGACGGGGTCCAGGACGCGGACCGTCGGCAGGCCGGCCGCCGCCGCCACGAGCTCGTCGCGGCAGTTGCCCGACCCCACGAGCACCAGCTCGACCCCCGTCACGCCGCGCGCCGCCGCCAGCAGCGCGGCCTCGACGACGTGCTCGAGCCCCTGCTTGCGCCCCATGTTGCCCGTGTGGACGACACGGAACACCGACGGGTCCCAGCCGAGCCGCGCGCACGCCTCGTCACGGGTCGACGCGCTGGGACGCACGTGCGTGAAGTTGCCGACCTCGACGATCCGGTCGGCCGGCACGCCGGCGGCCGTGAGCGTCGCGCCGAACTGCGGCGTGATGACGCCGACCGCGGCGCACCGCCGCAGCAGCGCGACCTCGGCGCGGCCGATGAGCGACGCCGCGGCCCCGCCGGTCGAGCCGGACTCCTGCGCGCCGCGCCCGGTGAGGTCCTGCACGACGACGCCCACGGGCCGGCCGCGCGCCCCCGTGACCGCCGCGGCCAGCGCCGACATCGACGGCGTCACGGCCACGACGACGCCCGCGGCGCTGCGCCGCACGAGCGGCGTCGCGCGCCGCAGGAACGACGCCTCCATGCGCGCGCGTCCGCGCAGGTCCGCGGACGCGGGGACGTGGTGCCGGACGCGGTGCAGCGCCACCGCGCCGTCGCGCTCGTGCCAGGACCGCCCGCGGGCGTACCGCTCGTCCTCGACGCGCCAGGCCGGGTAGTGGGGCACTCCCGTGACGACGTCGACGACGGCACCCGCGTCGGCCCACGCGCGGGCCATCGCGGTCGTGTACGGCGCGATCCCCGTGGTCTCGGGCGCGTAGTTGATGCCGACGAGGCACACGCGGCCCAGGCCGGACGCCCCGACCTCGCGGCGGTCCGCCGCGACGTGGTCGACGGTGGTGGCCACGTCAGCTCCCACCCAGCGCGCGGACCTCGGCCTCGGTCATGATCGCCGCGAGCTCGGGCGTGTGGACCTTCGCCGTCCAGCCCAGCTCGTCGGCCGCCTTGGAGGCGTCGCCGATCAGCGCGTCCACCTCCGTGGGCCGCAGGTAGCGCGGGTCGAACTCGACGTGGTCCTGCCAGTCCAGGCCGACGTGCTCGAAGCAGTGACCGAGGAAGTCGCGCACGGTCGAGGCGACGCCGGTCGCGAGCACGTAGTCCGAGGGCGCGTCGGCCTGCAGCATGCGCCACATGCCCTCGACGTACTCCTTCGCGTAGCCCCAGTCACGCACGGCGTCGAGGTTGCCGAGGTAGAGCGTGTCCTGCTTGCCGGCGGCGATCCGCGCGGCCGCCGCCGCGATCTTGCGGGTCACGAACGTCTCGCCGCGCCGCGGCGACTCGTGGTTGAACAGGATCCCGTTGACCGCGTACATGCCGTAGGCCTCGCGGTAGTTGCGGGTCATCCAGTACGAGTAGACCTTCGCGGCGCCGTAGGGCGAGCGCGGCCAGAACGGCGTGAGCTCGTTCTGCGGCGGCGGCGTCGCACCGAACATCTCCGAGCTCGACGCCTGGTAGAAGCGCGTCTGCACACCCGTCGCCCGGATCGCCTCGAGCAGGCGCGTCGAGCCCATGCCCGTCGTCTGGCCCGTGAACTCGGGCTCGTCGAAGCTGACGCGCACGTGCGACTGCGCCGCGAGGTTGTAGACCTCGTCCGGGTGGACCTTCTCGAGCAGGGTCGCGAGCCGCGTGCCGTCCGTGAGGTCCGCGTAGTGCAGGAACAGGCGGGCGCTGGGGTCGTGCGGGTCCTGGTACAGGTGGTCGATCCGCTCGGTGTTGAACGTCGAGGCGCGGCGCACCAGCCCGTGCACCTCGTAGCCCTTCTCGAGCAGCAGCTCCGCCAGGTACGAGCCGTCCTGGCCCGTGATGCCCGTGATCAGCGCCTTCTTGGCCATGGATCCAGCCCTCCCCGTTCGCGACGTTTGGGTCAAAGTAGCCATGTTTGTCCCTTTCGCGGGACCTTGTGGTGGAAAATCACCCGTCCGCCGCGGCACGGGCGACCCCCGCGTCGGTACGTTCGACGGGTGCGCCCGCGCCGGCGCACCACGACGGCAGGGAGGACCCCCATGGAGGTGTCGGTGGTGCGCCGCCTCGCGACCGCGCAGAAGTCCGCACGGGGCGTGTCCCTCTACTCGCGGCACGTCAACCGCCCGTGGGGTCGTCTGCTCGCGGCCGCGGCCGTCCACCTGGGGCTGTCCGCCCAGACCGTGACCTACCTCTCCGCCGCCGTGACCGCGACGGCAGCGCTGCTGCTCGCGCTCGTGCCGCCGTCGGTGGCGCTCGGCGCGGGCGTCGCCGTGCTGCTCGCGCTCGGCTTCGCGCTCGACTCGGCCGACGGGCAGGTCGCCCGGCTCACGGGCACCGGGTCGCTCGCCGGCGAGTGGACCGACCACGTCGTCGACGCCGGGAAGATGGTGCTCGTGCACGCCGCGGTGCTCGTCGGCTGGGCCCGCTGGGACGTCGTCGACGGCGCGTGGCTGCTCGTGCCGCTCGCGGCGCAGCTCGTCGCGACCGTCGGGTTCGCCGGCGGCACGCTCGCCGAGCTGCTGGCCCGCAGCGCCCCGGACGGCGACGACGGGCCCACGGCCCCCCGCCCGCCGTCCACGGCGCGCGCGCTCGCCCTGCTCCCCGCCGACTACGGCGTGCTGTGCTGGACGTTCGCGCTGTGGGGCGCGGGCACGGCGTTCCGCTGGGCGTACGCGACGGTCGTGCTGCTCACGGCCCTCGTGGTCGTCGCGCTGCTGCGCCGCTGGTTCGCGGGCCTGCGTCGGCTCGCCGGGGCCCGCCCGTGACGGAGGCCGCGGGAGCGCGCGCACGGCTCGGCGGGGTCGCGGCGGTCGCCGACCAGGGCCTGTCGAGCCTCGGCAGCATCGCGCTGCTCGTGCTGGTCGCGCGCCGCTCCCCCGCCGAGTCCTTCGCCGTCTTCTCGCTCGCGTACGTGGTCTTCACCGTGCTCCTGGGCCTCGTGGCCGCGTACGTCGGCCAGCCGCTCGTGCTCGTGCGCGACCCGGTCGCGCGGCGCCAGGCCGCGGGCGACGCGCTCGCCGCCACCGCCGCCGTCGCGCTCGCGCTCGGCGCCGCCGCCGTCGCGGCGGGGCTCGCCGTCGGGGGCGGCACCGCGCACACGTTCGCCGCGCTCGGCGCGGTGCTCGTCGTGCTGCTCACGGTCGAGGTCGCGCGGTACGCGTTCGCGGCCGCGCGCGAGCCGCACCTCGCGCTCGCGGTCGACGCCACCAAGGTCGCCGTGCTCGTCGCCGTGCTCGCGCTCGTGCCCACCCCGACGCCCGCCGCCGCGGTGCTCGCCTGGGGCGCGGCGTACGTCCCCGCGCTGGTCGTCGCGCTCGCCCTGCTCGCGCGCCGCGTCGCCCGGCCCCGGCGCCCGTTCGCGGCCCTGGTCGCGCGCGACCACCTGGGACGACGCTTCGCGACCGAGTTCGCCGTCGGCAACGGCTCGAGCCAGCTGACCGTCCTGGGGCTCGGCACGTTCGGCACCCCCGCGGCCGTCGGCGCCCTGCGGGGCGCGTCGACCGTGTTCGGGCCGCTCAACGTGCTGCTCACCGCGTCGACGTCGTTCGGGCCGCCCTACGTCGGGCGGCTGGTCGGCGCCCGCGCCCGGGTCCGGGCGGCGGCACGGCTCGGCGGCGCGCTCGCGGTAGTCGCCGGGCTGTGGGGCCTGACGGTGCAGCTGCTGCCCGCGTCCGTGGGCCGGCAGGTGCTGGGCGACACGTGGCAGCACGCGCACGCGCTGTTCCCGGCGACCACCGCGCAGTACGTCGCGATGGCCCTCGGCTCGGCCGGCATCCTCGCGCTGCGCGTCGTCGCACCGCGCGCGACGCTCGCGATCCAGGTCGTGTTCTCGGCCACGACCGTCGTGCTCGTCGTCGCCGGCTACCTCGTCGGCGGCGTGCTCGGCGCGGCCTGGGGCCTCGCGCTCGGCTCGGCGCTCAAGGCCGTCGCGCTGTGGGTGCGCGCCGCACGGCTGCGGGGCTCGGCCCTGCCGGACGACCTCGCCGCGCCCACCGACCGCGACGGCACGGCGCCGCGCGCAGCGACCGTCGGCGCGGCCTCGTCGGCGTCCGACCAGCGCCGCATCTGACGGTCCCAGAGCACCAGCACCAGGCCGCACGCCGCGAGGATCGCGAGCCGCCCCATGGCCTGCAGCAGCGACCCCCGCAGCAGGATGAACGCGTACCCGGCGACCACGGGCACGACGACGAGGACCGGGTCGCTCACACGCGCGCGCCGGAGCGCCACGAGGTAGCGGCGGTCCGCGCGCGCCGCGGCGAGGCCCAGCGCCGCCGACCCGAGGACGACCGCGACCCAGCCGCCGTCGACCCACAGCTCCGCCCACCACGGCGACGACAGGTTGGTGTTGACCGTGCCCATCCACTCGCCCACCAGGACCCCGGTGTCCTGCGCCTTGCCGGGCCAGACCTGCCGCGGCACGAAGAACAGCACGGCGCCGAGCAGCTGCCGCCCACCCGTGTGACCCTCGCCGACCTGCGTGTACGTCACGGTGTTGGCGACCATGACCATCTGGTCGAAGTCCTTCATCGCCATGGTCGTGAGCACCGACTGCGACTCCAGGGGCCGGTACCCCGCCTCGTCGTAGCGGAACCGGTCGGCGTAGGGGAAGACGACGACCGCCGCGACCAGGCCGCCGACCAGGACGGTCCGGTACCAGCCGCGCCGCGCACCGACCAGCACGAACACGGTCGACAGCAGCACGGTGAGCGCCCAGTAGCGCGGGTTCGAGACGGGGTTGTTGACGACGACGTTCGCGCCGAGCAGCGCGAGCCAGGTGCCCACGAGCACGACGGACCGACGAGCCGGCCGCACCGTCAGCAGCACCCGCGTCAGCGCCAGGAGCATCACGAGCACCGGCATCGTGCCGCCGCCCCGCAGCAGCGCAGACCCCACCTGCGAGCCCGCGTCGGCCAGGCCCGCCGCGCCGATGCTCTCGCTGATCGCCTGCCGCGACGAGAAGAAGGTCGCGGGCCCGCCGAGCCGGACCACGAGCACCACGCTCACGAGCAGCGCGACCGCCGAGCCCGCGACGAGCAGGCGGTAGGGCCGCAGGTCCGACGGCGGTCCGGTCACGGCGCGGCCGCGGGGGGACGACGGCGCGGCCGGCGCCACGCGCGCCGCGACCGCGCCGTCCGCGTCCGTCGAGCCGCGTGCACCGGACGCGGCCGGGCGACGACGTGCCACGACGAGCTCCGCGACGTCGAAGGCGACGCACCCGACCAGCACGAGCAGGATCGCGGTCGTCAGGTGGTCGCGCGTGCCGACGAACAGCGTGGGGAACTGCCCGATGACCAGCTGCGCGAGCGGCGCGATCCCCATCGCGGTGTACACGAACAGCCAGAACGCCCCCTGCAGCGGGCGCGTGAGCCCGCGCAGCAGCACGAACGCCAGACGCGTGCCGGCGTACGCCGTGAGGAGCAGCTGCAGGACGAACGCGAGGTCGCGCTCGCCGGTGCCGCGCTGCAGCCCGACGACGACGGGGAGCATGCCGCCCAGCACGACCACCAGCGGGGCCGCCCACCACTGCCGCAGGTCGCCCGCCTGCGACGAGCCCGCGCTCACGGTCTCTCACCCGCCGAGGCGCTCCCGGCGCCGCTCGGCGAGCGGTAGCGTGACGCGCGGCCGGCGCGACCCCGTGCTCGGCACCCCCCTCGAGCAGGAGCGACGCCGACGTGCCGACCGCCAGGACGACCGACCCCGCCGCGACCGTCGAGGGGCTGCGGGTGCTCCACGTCGTCACGCTGCACACGCCGGAGAACGCGTTCGGCGGCCCCACGCGCGTGGCGCTCAACCTCGCGCGCGGCCTCAACGCGCGCGGCGGCCGTGCGCGGCTGGTCGCGCTCGCCGACGGCTTCGACGACCTCCCGGACGCGGTCGAGGACGTGCCGGCGCGGCTCTACCGGCGCCGGCGCCTCGCGCCCGCCCTGGAGGTCAGCGGCATCACGTCGATCGCGCTGGGCGCGGACCTGCCGCGCCTGGTGCGGCGGGCCGACGTGGTGCACGTGCACCTCATGCGCGACCTCGTGACGCTGCCCGCCGCCGCGGTGGCGCTCGCCGCGGGCGCACCGCTCGTCGTGCAGACGCACGGCATGGTGGACCCGAGCAGCAAGCCGCTCGCGCGGTTCTTCGACGCGCTCGTCGTGCGCCGCGTGCTCCGCCGCGCGGACGTCCTGCTGCACCTCACGGACGAGGAGCGCGACGACGTCCGCGCGACCGCGCGCACCGCGCTGCCGCACGCACGACGCCTGGTCAACGGGGTCGAGCTGCAGCCCCGCCGGCCGCTGCCGCAGGCCCCGCGCGTGCTGTACCTGGCCCGGCTGCAGGACCGCAAGCGTCCCGAGGACTTCGTGCGCTGCATGCCGGCCGTGCTGGCGCAGCACCCCGGCGCGCGGTTCGTGCTCGCCGGCTCGGACTCCGGGGCGCTGGCACGCACGCTCGCGGTCGCCGACGAGCTGGGCGTGCGCGACTCCCTCGACGTGCTGGGCGGCCTGCCGCACGACGAGGCGCTCGCCGAGCTCGCGCGCGCGAGCGTCTACGTCCTGCCGTCCGTCGGCGAGACGTTCCCGGTCTCGGTCCTCGAGGCCATGGCGTGCGGCGTGCCGGCGGTCGTCACGTCGTCGAACGGCCTCGCGCCGGACGTCGCCGAGGCGGGCGCGGGCGCCGTGGGCGACGACGTCCCGACGCTCGCCGCGGCCGTCGCGCGGCTCCTCGACGCCGACGCGAACGACGCGGCGTCCCGCGCGGCGCACGCGCTGGTGGCGGCGCGCTACTCGATCGACGCGGTGGTCGACGAGCTGGCGCACGCCTACGCCGACGCGCGCGCGGCTCATCCCGCGCGCCGCGCGACGGCCTGATCGGCCCGCTCGAGCTCGCGGACCTTCACGCCGATCTGCCAGTAGTACGTCGCGAGCGCGACGGCGTAGTCGAAGCCGGCGCGGCCGTCGAGGAACCCGCGGCGCGCGACGAACGCGTACACGAAGAACGCGAGCGGCTTGAACGGCACGCGGTCGAACAGCGCGCCCTTGGCGGTGCGGCGCGCGGCCACGTCCGCGCGCAGGGCGGCGTGACGGCGCAGGTACGCCTCCCAGTCGGAGTAGCGGTTGTGCCGGTCGAACCAGCTCGCGACCGGGTCGCGGTCGTCGTGCACGACGCGGTGCCGCAGAGCGCCGACCGTGCCCGTGGTCTCGGGCTGGTAGTGACCCTCGACCTCCCGGATGCCGGGCGCGTCGAGGTCGCCGACCTCGGGGAACGCGCACCGCCGCCGGTCGAGCAGCGAGCGCTTCGTGACGCGGTGGCCGTGCCGCAGGTACCGCCCCGCGAACCGGTACAGCAGGGCGACGTCGTACGCGCCGTGCTCGTCGACGCGCCCGGACCGCACGAGCGCCGCGATCTCGTCGACCAGCGCGGGTGACGGGAACTCGTCGGCGTCGAGGAGCAGCACCCAGTCGTGCCGCACGCCCGCGTGCTCGAGCGACCACTGCTTCTTCTTGGGGTAGCCGCCGTCCCACGTGAACGGCACGACGCGCGCGCCGTGCTCGACCGCGATCTCGGCCGTGCGGTCCGTGCTGCCGGAGTCCACGACGACCACGTCGTCGAAGCGCTCGAGCCGGCGCAGGCTGTTGCCGAGCGTCGCCTCCTCGTTGCGCGTCAGCACGATCACGCTCACCGGGACGTCCCCGCTCATGCCCACCACCCGCCTCTCGTCGCGCGCCCATCGTGCCCGACGCGGACCCCCATACGGCGCAAAGCGGACAGAATCACCCGCTCGCCGGGGCCCTGCGGAGCGACATCACCCGGACGCCGCGGGAGGCCGCCTGTACAGTCAAAACCTCCGAAACCCGACGAGAACGGACACCCTCGTGGAGATCGCACGCTTCGTCCAGCTGCTGCGCGCGCGGTGGCTCGCCGTCCTCGCGTGCGTCGCGCTGGGCACCGGCGCCGGGCTCGCCCTGCCGCTGACCATGACCCCCGTGTACGAGGCCCGCGCGCAGACGTTCATCACGCTCGCTGACGCGTCCGCGCCCGACGCGTCGCTCTTCGCGTCGTCGCAGTTCACCATGAGCCGGCTCAAGTCCTACACGATGCTCGTCGGGAGCCCGGGGGTGCTGGGGCCCGTCATCGCCGACCTGGGGCTCGGCACGGACGTCGCGACGCTGCGGGACGCCGTCACGGCGAGCAACCCCAGCGGCTCGTTCATCATCTCGGTGACCGCGCAGTCCGGGGACCCGGCGACGGCCGCCGCGATCGCGAACGCCGTGTCCGAGCGTCTGGGCACCGCGATCGAGGACCTCGAGGCGTCGTCCGCGGGTGCGCAGGTCTCGGCGCAGGTGGTGCGGGAGGCCGAGCCGCCCGCCTCGCCGACGTCGCCGCGGCGCAAGCTCGCGCTCGCGCTGGGGCTGCTGGCCGGGCTCGCCGTCGGGCTCGGGCTCGCGGCGGCGCGCCAGCAGCTCGACCGTTCCGTGCGCACCGCCGAGCACCTCAAGCAGGTCACGGGCGCCGGCGTCCTGACCGAGGTGCCCCTCGACCCGTCGATCGCGGGCGTGACGCGCTCGCTGTCCGTCACGGAGTCGTTCCGCACGCTGCGCGCGAGCCTGCGCTTCGTCGACGTCGACCACCCGCCCCGCGTCATCGCGGTCTCGTCGGCGGTGGTCGCCGAGGGCAAGACCTCGACGGCGGTGAACCTCGCCGCGTCGCTCGCCGCGAGCGGCAGCACGGTGTGCCTGGTCGACGCCGACCTGCGCCGGCCGGGGGTGTCGCAGCACATCGGCATCCTCGACTCCGTGGGGCTCTCCGACACCCTCATCGGGGAGTACCCGCTGGACGACGTGCTGGTCGACTGGGAGGACGGCGTCACGGTGCTGCCCGCCGGCACGCTGCCGCCCGACCCCGCGGCGCTGCTCGGCTCGCAGGCGATGACGGCGACGGTCGCCGCGCTGCACGAGCGCTTCGACTTCGTCATCCTCGACACGCCGCCCCTCACGCCCGTCGTCGACGGCGCGGTGCTCGGCGCCCTCGCCGACGGCACGATCCTGGTGGTGCGGCACGGCAGCACCGACGCCGCGGCCGTCGCGCGTGCCGCCGAGACGCTCGACGACGCCGGCGCGCGGCTGCTGGGCACGGTCCTCAACCGCGTGCCGCGCACGCGGCGGCGCCGCGCCGAGTACTCGTACGTGCCGCGCACACGGACGGGCCCCGGCCCCGCACGGCACGCGGACGGCGCACGCGCGGACGACGCGGCCGAGGGCGCTGCGGCCGAGGGTGCTGCGGCCGGGGCGCCGGACGGTGCCGCGGCGAGCTCGCCGGACGACGCGACCCGCTCGCTCGCGCCCGACGACGTGGCCCCCTCGCCCGCGCCGGACGACGCCGAGCAGGAGCACGCCGCGCAGGAGCACACTGAGCAGGAGCACACCCCGCGGGCCGCGACGACGCAGCACCGCACCCCGCGCGCCGCGGCCGGCGCCGCCCGGCCGTGACGCGCACCGCGGGTCCCCTGCGCGTCCTGGTGGTCTGCCGCGCCAACGTGTGCCGCTCGCCCCTCGCGCGCGCGGTGCTCCGGACGTCCCTCGGGGACGGCGTCGACGTGGTCGCCGCGGGCACGCACGCACCCGTCGGCAGCCCCGCGTGCTCCCTGGTCCGCGCGCGCGTCGAGGCCGAGGCCTGGCTCCCTCCCACCACGGGGGCGCACGCGGTGACCGTGGCCGACCTGCGGTCGGCGGACCTCGTCCTGGGGGCCGACCGCACCGTGTGCGCCGACGTCATCGCGCTGCTGCCCGCCGCGCGCCCGCGCGTGTTCACGCTGCGCGAGGCCGGCCCTGTGGCCCGCATCGCGCTGGGGTCGGCCCGCGACGCGGCACGGCCCGCGGGGGCCCGTGAGCTCGTGGGTCGCATGCCCGCGGCACGCGCGATCGCCTGGCACGCGGACGCCGCCGCCGCGACGGGCCGGCGACGGCGCGGCGCGGGGCCGGTGCCACCCGAGGGCGCGCGCTGGGACGTCGCCGACGGGCACCTCGACGACCTCGCGGCCCACGAGCGCACGATCGACGCCGTCGTCGCGGCGTGCCACGACCTGGTGGACGTCCTGGCCCACGTGCTCGACGAGGAGCGCGCGGCACGGAGCTGACGTCGGAGCCGGAGGATCCCGCGGCCACCCCGCGGCACGACGACGCCCGGCGGGCGGGACCGTCGCGGCCCCGCCCACCGGGCGTCGCGTGCGTCAGCGGCCGGCCTGGTCGACGTACGTCGACAGGTCGGGGCACAGGTGCTCGACCGCGTCCGGCCACTGCGCCGCGTCCGGGTCGTCGCGCAGCGCCTCGACGAGCACGTCGGCGTCGACCGCCGCGAGGTAGCGCATGCGGGCGCACGCCTCGACGCCCGCCTCGAGCACGGCCGCCGGGTCGACGCCGTCGGGCACGCGCCCCTCGAGGTACGCGTCCGCCTGGTCGTCGTCGGGCGCGGGCGGCTCGACGGACGTGAGGTCGGGCGGCGGGGCCGACGGGTCCACCGACGGTGCGGCGGCCGGTCCCGTGGGCGACGCCGAGGGCGCGGCCGACGCCGACGCGCCGTCCGCCGCGTCCCCGGCACCCCCGGCACCGGGTGCGGGCGTGGCCGCGGTGCACCCGGCGAGCAGACCGCCCGCGAGCGCGAGGACCGCCACCGGTGCGCCGAGCGCGCGGCGCGTCCGGGCGCTCACGACGCCTCGAACGTGAGCGTGAGCTGCGGACGGTACGACGCCGTCGTGTGCTCGGAGGACCACAGCCACACGTTGTCCGTGCTCGTGGACGTCAGCGCGAGCGTCTGCGTCGCCCCGAGCCGGCCGTCGAACACGAGCGGGTCCAGCGGCGTCGTGTACACCGTGCTGGGCACCGACCCGCCGGGCCACGTCCCCACGACGACGCCCGAGAGCGCCGGCCGCCCGGCGTACACGAGCGTGGCCTGCGACCACCCGGACTCCGCCCACTGCCAGGTGTACGGGTCGACGGACCCCGCGCTCGCCGCCGTGGTCGTCCGGACCCGCAGCGCGGCGCCCGTCAGGCGCAGCCCGGCGGGTGCCGGCGGCAGGTCGAACTTGAGGTAGGTCGCCTGGAACGGCGTCCCGCCGCGCGCGCTGAGCTGGTTGAAGGTGCCCTGCGGCGTCGTGGGCGCGCTCTGGTTGACCCACGTGTCCTCGGTGGGCGCGAGCACCACCGTCACGGGGTCCGTCGACGGTGCGACGGTGGCCGTGGCCGGGTCCGACGGCGGGCCCGTGTTGCCGGCGGCGTCGCGCGCGACGACGCGGTACGTGTACGACCCGATCGCGAGCCCGGTGTCGGTCCACGTCGTCGCGGTGACCTGGGCGACGCGCGTCGCCTCCGACGGGACGAACCCCGGGTCGGTCGAGCGGTGCACGTCGTACCCGGTGACCCCGCGGTCGTCGGTCGCCGCCGTCCAGGACAGCTGCACGGTCGTGCCCGTGACGCCCGCCGTCAGGGCCGTGGGCGCCGAGGGCGCCGCGGTGTCCGGGCCCGTCACCGTCACCGTGACCGGTGCGCTCGCGGCGCCGACGTTGCCGGCGGCGTCCCGGGCGAGCACGCGGTAGGTGTAGGTGCCCGGCGCGAGCGCGGCGTCGGCGTACCCGGGTGCCGCGACGTCGCCCAGGTGCGTCTCGGCCGAGGGCGTGAACGCCGGGTCGCTCGAGCGGTGCACCTCGTACGCCACGACGCCGACGTCGTCGGTCGCCGCGGACCACGTGAGGGCCGCGTCGCTCTCGCCGGCGGTCGCCGCCAGGTCGCCCGGCGTCGAGGGCGCCGTGAGGTCGGGCGGCGGCGTGCCGGTGCCGAGCGCGTGGTGCTGCGCGACCTGCGCGGCCGTGAGCACGGCGGGGTACACCGCGACCTCGTCGACCGAGCCCACCAGGTACGGCGAGCTCGACCCCCATGTCGGGTCTCCGCCGACCTTCCAGTACCCGGTGTAGGCCTGCGCGGCGCCCTGCGGGTTGGTGCCCACGAGCGCGCCGTCGACGTACAGGCGCATGCCGTCGGCAGGCGACTGCGTCGCGACCACGTGGTGCCACGCGCCGTCGTTGTACGGCGCGGGCGTCGTGATGGTGTTCGCCGACCCCGTCCAGACGCCGAAGACCAGACGTCCGTCGTCCTGCAGGTACACGTGCCGGTCGTAGTTGCCCGACAGCCCCGTGCGGTTGTCGCCGAACCCGATGAGCTTGCCGCCGCGGTTCGTGGTGCTGCTGAACCACAGCTCGAGGGAGTACGTCGACGGGTTCGTCGTGCTGAGGTCGCTCACGACGTTGCCGCCGCCGTTGCGGAACCGCACGCCGCGGCCGTCGGTGCCCACCACGGGGCTGTCCGCGCCGAGCGTGACCGCGCCCTGGTAGCTGCCCGTCGCGCCGTACGGCCCGGAGTCGGCGGCGGTGGTGCCGCCGGTCTCGCCGAGCCGCCAGAACAGGTCGGGGCCGAGCGCGTGCACGGCCTGGCCGTACGCGTCGGGGGGCGGGGTCTGCCCGGGCAGCGTGCGCCCGGACGCGGTGTAGTGCGCCTGGACCTGCGCCGCGGTCAGCGCGGTCGGGTACACCGCCGTCTCGTCGACGTCCCCGCCGAAGTACCGCGACGACGGCTGCGACGGCCACCCGTCGAGGTTGTCGCCGCCGACCCGCCAGCTCCCCTTGTAGGACTGCGCCGTCGTGGTCCCGTTGCGGCCCACGGGCACGCCGTCGACGTACATCGTCATGCCGGCGGCGCCCTGCGTGGCGACGACGTGGTGCCACTCGCCGTCGTTGTAGGAGCGCGGGCTCGTGACCGTCTGCGTCGAGCCGGTGTACACGCCGAACACGAGCTTGCCCGCGTCGGTCATGTAGACGTGCCGGTCGTAGCTGCCGGACGTGCGCAGCGCGGCGGGCGACATCCGGTTGGACTGCCCGTTCCCGAAGCCCACGATCTTGCCGCCCTGCGTGGACGTGGTCCGGAACCAGGTCTCGACCGAGTACGTCGACGGGCCCTGCTCGATCCAGTCGCTGTGCGCGGTGCGCCCGTCGCCGAAGCCCATCGCCCAGCCGCCGTCGCCGACGGGGCTCGTCGTCGAGCGGAACGCGGGCGTGCCGGTGAGCACGCCGTTGCGGCCCTGCCCGGCGGAGTCCCACGCGACGCCGCCCGAGCCCTCCTCGTAGCGCCAGTACAGGGACGGCTGGTCCGCGAGGACCGCCGCCGGGTAGGCGACGTCGGACGAGCGGGCTGCGACCGACGCCGCGCCGGACAGCGCGCTCACGTTCGTGCCGTCGGTCGCGCGGACCCGGTAGGAGTACGTCTGGCCGGGGGTCACCGACGTGTCGACGAACGAGCCCTGGGGGCGCGTCCAGAAGGACGAGGCGACCCGCACGGTCGCGATCGGCGTCGCGCCGCCGTTGCGGAAGACCTCGTAGGCGAGCTCGGAGTCGTCCGGGTCGACGACGCTGCGCCAGCGCACGTGCACGGCGCCGGTGGTGGTGGACTCGACGGTCACGGTGGGGACCGGCGGGGCGCCCGTGTCGACCTGCCCGAACCGCGTGAGGCCCTGCTGCGCGCTGCCGTTGGTCGTCGTGAACTCGCCGCCCACCCACAGGTACTGCTGGGAGCCCGCGGTGGCGACGGCCAGCGCGCGCGGCCCGATGCTCTCGCCGATGCCGTCGTTCGTGTCGGGGTACCAGCCGGCGAGCTGCGCGTCGTCCACGCGCTGCGCCGTCAGGTGGGTCCGCTTGCCCTCGGTGAACCAGCCCATCGACTCGCAGTCGTGCGCGTGGTGGCCCGCGTACAGCAGGCCGTCGTGCTCGAGCACGGCCTGCGTCGCCCCGAGGCACGTGTCGCGCCACACCTGGTCGAGCGAGCCGTAGGCGAGCGCGAGGCGGCCGTCGAACACGCCGCCGCCCGTGCCCTCGTTGCCGACGTAGAAGCCCGCCTGGCCGGCGTCGACCGCCTTGGTGACGGACGTGTCCGGGATGAACCCGCGCGGGTAGGTGCGCGTCACCGCGCCCGTGCCCGCGTCGACGGCGGCCAGCGAGTGGGAGTTGGCGCCCCCGACCGTGAAGAAGTCGCCGCCGAGCATGACCGTGCCGCCGTCGGGCGAGACCGCGATCGCGCGACCGACCGCGTCGGCGTCGGCCCGCCACGGCAGGAGCGCACCGGTCCGGGCGTCGAGCGCCGCGAAGTAGTCGCGCCGCTCGCCGCCGACGGTGCGGAAGTCGCCGCCGACGTACAGCACGTCGGGCGTGGCGGCCAGCGCGCGGACCGTCGCGGAGACCGACGGCGCGGTGAACGTCGACCGGACCGTGCAGGTCGCGACGTCGACGGCCGCGATCTTGTTCGCGTAGGTCGAGTCGACGCGTCCGAACAGGCCGCCCACGTAGAGCGTCGCGCCGTCGGGCGAGGTCGCGAGGGCACGGACCGTGATGCCGCTGCCGACGCTCAGCTGGGGGCGGCACGACGTGGGCTGGCCCGTCGTCGTGTCGAGCGCCACGAGCCCGGTCACCGGGATCGCGGAGCCGGACCCGCCGGACGGCGGGCGCAGCTGCGAGAACGTGCCGCCGGCGAACACCTTGTCGCCGGCGGCCGCGAGCGACCACACCACGCCGTTGGTCTGCCACGTGGGCAGGCTGTCGGCGCTGAAGGCGACCCCGGGCGTGAGCGCCTGCGCGGGCGCCGCCCCCACGGGTGCGGCGACGAGCGCCGCCGCACCGAGCACCACCGTCGCCACGGCGGCGACGATCTTCGACTTCCTGACCACGGGCCACCTCGCAACGAACGCGCCATCCCGGTCCGGCCGGGCGTGGCGACTCTAAGACGCGTATGTCCCGTTTTGCCCTCTCCTGGGGGCTTTTCACCCGGATGACCACCCGCGGGGAGCAGCACGCGCCGCTACCGTGGGCCGATGCCGATCGCACCGCCACCGGCCCGCCGCCACCTGGCCGGGTTCCGCGGCACGGGGTACGACAAGGGTCGCCCGGCCGCCGTGCAGGCGCTGTGGCTCGCCGTCTCCGGGCTCGTGGTCGTGCGGTGGTGGTGCCCGGCGTCGCTGCGGGCCGCTCTGCTGCGCGCGTTCGGCGCGCGCATCGGCACCGGCACGGTGATCCGCCACCGGGTCCGCGTGCACTGGCCCTGGAAGCTCACGGTCGGCGACGACACCTGGATCGGCGAGGGCGCCTGGATCCTCAACCTGGAGCCCGTGACGATCGGCTCCGACGTCTGCATCTCGCAGGACGTGCTGCTGTGCACCGGGAGCCACGACGCCCGGTCGGCCACGTTCGAGTACGACAACGCGCCCGTCGTCGTGCAGGACGGCGCCTGGGTCGCCGCGCGCGCGACGGTGCTGCGGGGCGTGACGATCGGCGCCGACGCGGTCGTCGGCGCGACGGCGCTCGTGACGACGGACGTGCCGCCCGGGGCGCGCGTGCTGGCGCCGCGGGGGCACGTGGTGCCCTGAGGCGGCACCCGAGACACGTCAGACGCGGACGGCCCCGGCCTGCTCGCGGTACCACGCGACGGTGCTCTCGACGCCCTCGGCGAGGCCGATGCGCGCACGCCAGCCCGTCGCGTGCAGCCGACCCACGTCGAGCACCTTGCGCGGCGTGCCGTCGGGCTTCGAGTCGTCCCACCGGGTCTCGCCGGTGAAGCCCGTGCTGCTCGCGACCAGGCCGGCGAGCTCGCGGATCGTCACGTCGGTCCCCGTGCCGACGTTCACGTGCAGGTCGTCGTCGTAGTGCTCGAGCAGGTGCAGGACGGCGTCCGCGAGGTCGTCGACGTGCAGCATCTCCCGGCGCGGTTCGCCCGTCCCCCAGTTGGTGACCGTCGGCGCCCCCGTGCGCGCGGCCTCGTCGTACCGGCGCACGAGCGCGGGCAGCACGTGCGAGCCCGTCGGCGAGAAGTTGTCGCCCGGGCCGTACAGGTTCGACGGCATGGCGCTGATCCACGGCAGGCCGTACTGCCGACGCACGGCCTGCACGTGCAGGATCCCCGTGATCTTCGCGATGGCGTACGCGTCGTTGGTGCGCTCGAGGGGCCCCGTGAGCAGCGCCTCCTCGGGGATCGGCTGCGGCGCGAGCCGCGGGTAGATGCACGACGACCCGAGCAGCAGCAGCCGCTCGACGCCCGCGCGCCGCGCGGCGTCGAGCACGTTCACCTGGATGCGCACGTTGTCGGACAGGAAGTCGACCGGCTGCTGCGCGTTGGCCCAGATGCCGCCGACGCGCGCGGCCGCGAGCACCACGTGCCGCGGGCGCGTCGCGTCGACGAACTCCTCGACGCGCGCGGCGTCGCGCAGGTCGAGCTGGCCGGAGGGCAGACCGACGAGGTCGGTGAAGCCGGCCGCGCGCAGCCGACGCCAGACGGCGGACCCGACGAGGCCGCGGTGACCCGCGACCCACACCCGGTCGTCACGGTCGAGCGGTCCGGGGGTGAAGGTCGTCATGGTGCTCCTGTCGGTGTCAGTACGCGCCGGCGCCCGTGAGCACGGCACGCGCGGTCTTCCAGATGATCAGCATGTCCATCGCGACGGACCAGTTGTCGACGTACCGCAGGTCGAGCCGCACGGACTCCTCCCACGACAGGTCGGAGCGCCCGCTGACCTGCCACAGCCCCGTGAGGCCGGGCTTGACGTGCAGACGGCGCTGCACCTCGTCGGGGTACACCGCGACCTCCTCGAGCAGCGGCGGACGCGGCCCCACGACCGCCATCTCGCCGCGCACGATGTTGAGCAGCTGGGGCAGCTCGTCGATCGAGAACCGGCGCAGCACGCGCCCCACCGGGGTCACGCGCGGGTCGTCGGCCATCTTGAACAGCACGCCGTCGCGGTGGCCCGACGCGAGCAGCGCGGCGCGCCGCTCGTCGGCGTCGCGGTACATCGTGCGCAGCTTGTACATCGTGAACGTCGTGCCGTCGCGGCCCACACGGGTCTGACGGTAGACCGCCCCGCCGGGCGACGTCAGCGCGACCGCGGCCGCGGCGACGAGCAGCACGGGCGACAGCACGACGAGCGCGGCACCGGCCATCGTGGCGTCCATGGCCTGCTTGAGCAGCAGCCGCCCGCGGGGCGCACCGACCTCGACCTCGAGCAGCGAGAGCCCGACGGCCGGGCGGACCGTGAGCCGCGGGCCCGCGACCTCGACGAGGTCGGGCACGACCACGAGCCGCGCACCGGCGCGCGACAGCGCCCAGGACAGCCGCCGCAGCGCCTCGCCCGAGAGGCACGAGCCCGTCACGAGCACCACCTCGGCGCCGCGGTCCGCGACGACCTGGACCACGTCCGCGACCGCGCCGAGCACCGGCACCCCGGCGACCTGGTGCGCGAGGTCGACCGACGGCAGGCACACGCCGTCGATGCGGTACCCGTGGTGCGGCGCGCGCGAGAGGTCGCGCACGAGCCTGCCGGCCGCGAACGGGTCGCCGACGACCACGGTGCGCTGCATCGCGTGGCCGAGCGCGCGGCGGCGCCGCAGCCGGCGCTGCGCGACGAGGCGCACGCACCACGTGAGCGCGAGCGCGACCGGCACGCCGACGAGCACGTAGCTGCGGGGCACGTCGAGCCGGAACACGTACCCGAGCAGGATGAGCGCGACGACGAACGCGAGGGCGGCGCGCAGCGCGACCTGGAACTCGCCGGGCCCGTCGCCGGTCTGCCGGCGGCCGTACCCGCCGCCGAACGCGACCAGGAGGACGAACGCCGCCGCGGCGACGCCGGCGACGACGAGCGACTCCAGCAGCCCGGAGTGCACGCGGTACACGACGGCGGTCGTCGTACCGACGACGGTCGCGTCGCCGCCCGCGACGGCGAGGGCGTGGCGCACGCGCACGGCGCGCCAGCCGTCGGCCTGCGCGAGGGGGTCGGAGTTGAGGACGGTGCGCCGCCGGACGAAGGGCTCGGAGGACGCCCACGACCGACGGGGCTCGAGAGCCCGTCCGCGCCGGTCGTCCCCCTGGTCGCCCCAGACCCGTTCGCCCGCCGTCAGTGTCATGGCTCCCCCGTGGTCCGCTAGCGTGATGACGAGAGGCTAATCGCCCCTTTCGGGGTGATTGGGGGTTAACGTCCGATTTCACCCTCTTCGGGCGGTGATGTCACCCTTGTGCGGGTGTGCATCGGGTGACCGGCAGGCGAACGACCGTCAGACCTTCGTGTGGAACCGCAGCTGCGCCGCCTCGAGGCCCTCGAGCACGACCGCCTCGACGGCGTCGGCCGCGCGGTCCACGAGCCACGGCAGGTCCTTCTTCTCGGGGCCGGAGAAGTCCTTGAGCACGAAGTCCGCCGGGTCCTGCCGGCCCGGAGGGCGCCCGACGCCCACCCGCACGCGCACGTAGTCCTTCGAGCCGAGCGCCTTGGACGTGTCGCGCAGGCCGTTGTGGCCGCCCTCACCGCCGCCGCGCTTGAGGCGGACGTCCGCGAACGGGATGTCGAGCTCGTCGTGCACCATGACGACCCGCTCGACCGGCACGTCGTGGTAGCGCGCGAGCGCCGCCACGGGACCGCCCGACACGTTCATGTACGTCGTGGGCTTGGCGAGGACGACGCGCGGGCCGGGCGCACCGCCCGGCAGGGTGCCGAGGCGCACGTCGGCCGACACGGCCTGCGGGCGCCGGCCCAGCAGGCCGCCGCGCGAGGAGAACGAGGCCCCCGTGCGGCGCGCGAGCTCGTCGAGCACCATCTGGCCCACGTTGTGCCGGTTGCCCGCGTACTGCGCGCCGGGGTTGCCGAGGCCGACGACGAGCCAGGGTCCGTCGCTCACGGTGGGGTCCTCCAGGGGTGCCGGTGGTGGGGGTACGACGACGCCCGGCACCGTGCACGGTGCCGGGCGTCGCGGGGAGCTGCGGTGCTCAGGCCTCGCTGGCGGACGCGGCCGACTGCTCGGCGGCGAGCTCGGCGGCGGCCTCCTCGGCGGCCACGTCGGCGGCCGACGCCTGCGGCACGGTGACCGTGACGACGACGATCTCGGCGTCGGTGACGAGCGTCGTGCCCGTCGGCAGCGTGACCTCGCCGGCCGTGACGGCCGAGCCACCCTCGAGGCCCTCGATCGAGACCTCGACGTGCTGCGGCAGGTGGGTGGCCTCGGCCTCGAGCGACAGGTTCTGCGTCTCGACGACGTGGATCGTGCCGGGCGCCGACTCGCCGACGATCGTGACGGGCACGTCGACGGCGACCTTCTCGCCCTTCTTCACGATGAGCAGGTCGACGTGCTCGATGACCTGGCGCACGACGTCGCGCTGGACGTCCTTGACGATCGCGAGGGTCTCCTTGCCGTCGAGCTCGATCGAGTACAGCGCGTTCGAGTTCTTGAGCGAGAGCATCGTCTCGTGGCCCGGCAGCGTCACGTGCAGCGGCTTGGTGCCGTGCCCGTAGAGCACCGCGGGGATCTGGTGCGCACGGCGGATGCGGCGCGCCGCGCCCTTGCCGAACTCGGTACGGGCGGTGGCGACGAGCTTGATCTCGGACACTGCTGCTCCTCAGGCGTTCCGGTGGCGCCGCGGAGTGCCGCGGGCGCGGGGTCTGGCAGTCGGTGGACCCGCAGGAGCGGGGCTCCTCGGGTGGTCGGGCACGGGGCCCGGTGGCCTCGACGCGGGGCGCAGGACGGGGACCTGGACGCACACGGAGGCGACCACCCAGTCGATCACGGAGCCGGGGGCCGTTCCGGAGATGGTGCTTCCGGGTCGACCGTCCGTCGTCCCTCGCCGAGGCAACCGGACGATCCTAGCGGACGCGGGCCGGGACCTCGAACCCCGCCGAGGCGGTCGCGGACGTGCGCCCCGTCACCCGAGCGGTGCCGTCAGGTGCCCTCAGGGGCCGCCACGTGCCGTCAGGTGCCGTCGCCCCAGTCCCAGCGCACGGTGACCGTGGCGCGCACGGACTGCTCGCCGGGGTCCACCGGGAGCGCGAACGCGTCGGCGCCGAGCGCGCGCGCGAACCGCGGCACCTCTCCCCCGGCCGGGTCGCCCTCGTGCACCCAGCGCACGTCCCCCAGCGGCCGGCCGGCGAGGGCCGCGAGGTGCGTCGCCTTCTCGTGCGCGTCCTGCCACGCGGCCTCGCGCGCGAGGGCGTGCGCGGGAGCCGGGTCGGCCACCACGAGCCGCAGGCCCCCCAGGCGCACCGCCGGTCCGCCCGCGGCCAGCGCCGCACCCACGACGTCGCCCGCGGTCGCGGTGTCGCGCAGCGTCACGACGACCCCCATCCGTGCCACGACCCGCAGGTCGCCGTCCGGACCGTCCTGCTCGGTCCAGGTCGCGACGTCGCCCGTCCGCACCGCGCGGTCGTCGACGCCCGCGGCACGCAGCGCGGCGCGGACGGCCGCGAGCGCGGTCGTCGCGTCGCGCAGCGCGACCGCCACGTCCCGGTCGCGGACCTCGGTCGCGAGGTCCGCGAGGACCACGTCCGGCACGGCGTCGGCCGCGCCGGACCCGCGCACGGTCACGCCGCCGGGGGCGTCGGTGCCGTGCGCGGGGCCCGTCATGTCAGGCGTTCCCGTCGAACAGCGACGTCACCGAGCCGTCGTCGAAGACCTCGCGGATCGCGCGCGCCAGCAGCGGCGCGATCGACAGCACCGTGAGCTGCGGGAAGCGGCGCTCCTCGGCGACCGGCAGCGTGTCGGTGATGATCACCTCGCGCGCGCCGCACTCCTGCAGCCGCTCGACCGCCGGGTCGGACAGCACGCCGTGCGTCGCGGCCACGATGACGTCCTTCGCACCGGCCTCGAGGACCACGCGCACGGCGCCCGCGATGGTGCCCGCGGTGTCGATGAGGTCGTCGACGATCACGCAGCTCTTGCCCTCGACGTCGCCGACCACGCGGTTGGCGACGGCCTTGTTGGGGCTGCGGATGTCGCGCGTCTTGTGCACGAACGCGAGCGGTCCCCCGCCGAGCTTGGCGGCCCACTGCTCGGCGACGCGGATGCGCCCGGCGTCGGGCGACACGACCGTGACGTTCGAGGTGTCGACGCGCGTGCGCACGTACTCCACGAGGATCGGCTGCGCCCACAGGTGGTCGACCGGCCCGTCGAAGAAGCCCTGCGTCTGCGCGGCGTGCAGGTCGACGCTCATGATCCGGTCGGCGCCCGCGGTCTTGAACAGGTCGCTGACCAGGCGCGCCGAGATCGGCTCGCGCCCGCGGTGCTTCTTGTCCTGCCGCGCGTACGGGTAGAACGGCGCGATCACGGTGATCGTCTTGGCCGACGCACGCTTCATCGCGTCGATCATGAGCAGCTGCTCCATGAGCCACTGGTTGATCGGCGAGCAGTGCGACTGCAGCACGAACGCGTCGGCGCCACGCACCGACTCCCCGAACCGCACGTAGATCTCGCCGTTCGCGAAGTCGTACGCGTCGGTCGGGAGCAGCTCGATGCCGAGGTGGTCGGCCACGTCCTTCGCGAGCTCCGGGTGCGCGCGCCCCGACGCCAGGACCAGGCGCTTCTCCCCGTCGTGGCTGATGATGCCGGTCATCGCGTCCCGTCCTCGTTCGTCGTGCCGCCCGCCGGTGCGTCGGTCGGGTCGTCCAGCTGCGCCGGCTGCCCGGGCAGGTGCGGGGGCGGCGTCACGGGGATCGCCGCGGTCGCCGCGCGCTCGCGCTCGGCGCGCGCCTGGGGCGACAGGCCCGCGACGTCGCGCGTGCCGCGCGCCTTCGCGGCCGCCTCGGCGGCGGCGGTGCCGGCGCGCGAGCGCTGCACCCAGCCCTCGATGTTGCGCTGCGAGCCCGCGCTCACCGCGAGCGCCCCCGGGGGCACGTCGCGCCGGACGACCGTGCCGGCGCCCGTGTACGCGCCGTCGCCCACGACCACGGGGGCGACGAACATGTTGTCCGAGCCGGTGCGGGCGTGCGAGCCGATCACCGTGCGGTGCTTGTTGACGCCGTCGTAGTTGACGGTCACCGACGCGGCGCCGATGTTCGAGTGCTCGCCGATCGTCGCGTCGCCCACGTACGACAGGTGCGGGATCTTCGAGCCCGTGCCGATCTGCGTGTTCTTGGTCTCGACGAACGTGCCGATCTTGCCGTCGGCGCCGAGCTCGGTGCCCGGCCGCAGGTAGGCGAACGGGCCGACCGTCGCGCCCTCGCCGACGACCGACAGCGAGCCGTGCGTGCGCACGACGGTCGCACCGGCGCGCACCTCGACGTCCGTGAGCGTCGTGTCGGGGCCGATCGTGGCGCCCTCGCCGATGCTCGTCGCGCCGTGCAGCTGCACGTTGGGCAGCAGCGTGACGTCCCGCGCGAGGTCGACGTCGACGTCGACCCACGTGGTCGCCGGGTCGACGACCGTGACGCCCGCACGCATCCAGTCCTCGAGGAGGCGGCGGTTGAGCTCGGCCCGCAGCACCGCGAGCTGCACGCGGTCGTTGACGCCCTCGACGCTCAGCCGGTCGTCGGTCCGCAGCGCGCGCACGCGCCCGCCGTCGCCGCGCGCGATCGCGAGCACGTCGGTCAGGTACACCTCGCCCTGCGCGTTGTCGCGGCCCAGCCGCGCGAGCGCGCTGCGCAGCACGGCCGCGTCGAACACGTAGACCGACGTGTTGATCTCGGCGACCGCGCGCTGCTCGTCGGTCGCGTCCTTCTCCTCGACGATCCCGAGCACGTCGCCCGTGCCCGGCTCGCGCAGGATCCGGCCGTAGCCCGTCGGGTCCGGCACCTCGGTCGTCAGGACCGTGACCGCGTTGCCGTCGGCCGCGTGCGCCGCGAGCATCTGCTCGAGCGTGCCCGCGTCCAGCAGCGGCACGTCGCCCGCGACGACGACGACCGCGCCGTCGAGCACCGAGCCCGCCGCGGCACCGCCCACGTCGTGCCCCGCGGCGACGACGTCGGCGGTCGCGGCCTGCGCGGCCGCGTCGAGCGCGGTCATCGCGACCTGCACCGCACGACCCGTGCCCGGCACGTCGTCCTGGTCGACGAGCAGCGCGTCCGCGTCGACCTCGAGCACGTGCGCCGCGACCCGCTCGCGCTCGTGCCGCACGACCACGGCGACGCGGCCCGGCTCGAGCGCGCGCGCGGCGGCGAGCGCGTGCCCGACCATGCTGCGACCGCCCAGCTCGTGCAGGACCTTGGGGGTCGCGGACCGCATGCGGGTTCCTTCACCCGCAGCGAGGACGACGACGGCGGCTGGGCGGGGGACGGTCACCAGGGGTGCTCCTCGCGGGTCTGCCCGGTGGACGGGCACTTGGTCTGCCGTGGAGCGACTCTACCGCCGCCGCGGTGCGCGACCCGACCGTTCGCGACGCGTGGCAGAGTGACGCCCGCCCCGTGCCGCCGCCGCCTGCGAGGACCCGCGTGCCGTCCCTCACGTTCACCGCCACCCGCCGCTCCGCCTACGCGGGGTACGTCGTGCAGGCGGTCGTCAACAACCTGGCGCCCCTGCTGTTCGTCGTGTTCCACACCGCGTTCGACGTGCCGGTCGCGCAGCTGGGGGCGCTCGCGGCGCTGAACTTCGGCGTGCAGCTCGCCACCGACCTCGTCGCGATGCGGGTGGTCGACCGGATCGGGTACCGCCGTCCGCTGGTGCTCGCGCACGTGCTCGCGGCGGCGGGCCTCGTGCTGCTCGCGGTGCTGCCGGCGGCGCTGCCGTCGCCGTTCCTCGGGCTGTGCGTCGCCGTCGTCGTGTACGGCGTCGGCGGCGGGCTGCTGGAGGTGCTGGTGTCGCCCGTCGTCGAGCACCTGCCGTCGCCGCAGGGGTCGAAGGCCGCGGGCATGGCGCTGCTGCACTCGTTCTACTGCTGGGGTCAGCTCGCGGTCGTGGTGGGCACCACGGTGCTGCTCGCCGCGCTGGGCACGGACCGGTGGGCGCTGCTGCCCGTGCTGTGGGCGCTCGTGCCGCTCGCGAACCTCGTGGTGCTGCTGCGCGTGCCGATGCCGGCCACGGTCCCCGACGAGCACCGCACGCCCGTGCGCCGCCTGCTCGGGACGCCGCTGTTCCTCGCGGCGCTCGTGCTCATGACGACGGGCGGCGCGGCCGAGCTGACGATCGCGCAGTGGTCGTCGTTCTTCGCCGAGCAGGGCACGGGCGTGCCCAAGGAGGTCGGCGACCTGCTGGGGCCGGGCCTGTTCGCGCTGCTGATGGGCCTGGGGCGGTTCGCGTACGGGATGTGGGGCCACGGCGTGCCGCTGCGCCCGCTGCTCGCCGCCTCGGGTGCGGGCGCCGCCGTCTGCTACGTCGTCGCGGCGACCGCGACCGTGCCGGTCGTCAGCCTGGTCGCGTGCGCGCTGTGCGGCCTCGCGGTCGCGCTGCTGTGGCCCGGCACGTTCTCGCTGACGTCCGCGCGGTTCCCGCTCGGCGGTGCCGCGATGTTCGCGCTGCTCGCGCTCGCGGGCGACGCGGGCGGCACGCTCGGGCCGCTGGGCGCGGGCGTGCTCGCGGGCCTGACCGACGGACCGCTGGACGGGCTCGCGGCGGCCCTGCCGCCCGACTCCGGCAGCGGGCTGCGCGCGGGTCTGCTGCTCATGGCCGTCGTGCCCGCGGCGTTCGCCGTCACCGTGCTGGTGTCGGGCCGCGCCGCCGCGGGCGACCGGCAGGGTCAGCCGGCCTGACGCGCGCCCGCGGACACGCGCGCGGTGCGCCGCCGGTCGAGCCGCCACGACGCGAGCGCCGAGAGCACGAGCGCCGTCGCGCCGCCCAGGACCGCGAGGCCGACGACGAGCCCGGGGTGCCGCTCGGCCGGCTCGACGAGCCCACCCAGGTCGACCTCGCCCGACGCCCCCAGCGCGGCGCCGCCGGCCGACAGGAGCATGATCGGGACGTAGCCCAGCAGCCGCCCGCGCGTGTAGCCGACCGCGTAGTACACGGGCAGCTGGATCCCGACGAGCAGCGCGTACGTGACGAACCCCGCCGTGGCGACGAGCCCGAGCTCGCCGGCCGTGACGACCGCGTCCCCGGTGGTCGACCACGCGACCGCGAGGACCGTGGCCGCCACCGTCGCGACCAGGTACGTCAGCAGCGACAGCACGTAGCGCGCGAGCACGAGGGTGCCGCGCTGCACGGGCAGCGACGCGTGCAGCGTGCCGAGGTCGTTCTTGTCCTCGACCGCGAACGGGTACGCCGCGACGACCGCGGCGAACACGGCGCCCGCCATGAGGCCGACCGCCGGCGGGCCGATGACCACCAGCACGCCCATCGCGCCCAGCACCATGAGCAGCTGGCGCGTGTAGGGGCGCACCGTCATGACGTCGAGCCGCAGCGCGGCGGCCGCGGCGCTCACGACCAGCCCCGCGAGGCGAGCAGGCCGCGGCGGCGGGCGGGTGCGGGCGGGTCGGGGTCGACGGGCGGCGGCGTGCCGCCGAGGTGCACGACGATCTGGTCGAGCGTGGGCCGCTCGACCAGCACGCCCGGGCCGAGCAGCGGCACGTCGTCGGTCGCGACGAGGGCCTCGACCCCCACGGGCGTGTGGCGCGCGCCGTGCAGCGGCACGATCCCGTCGGCCGGGAGCTCGTCGTCGTCGCCGCGGACCAGGCAGTACGCGTCGAGCACGTCGTCACGCGTGCCGCTGCGCACGACGCGCCCGCCGCTCAGCACCGTGAGGTGGTCGGCGATCCGCTCGAGGTCGGCCGTGATGTGCGTCGAGAACAGCACGCTGCGCGCGTCGTCGACGAGGTAGTCGCCGAGGATGCCGACGAGCTCGTCGCGCGCGACGGGGTCGAGGCCGCTGGTCGGCTCGTCCAGCAGCAGCAGACGCGCGTCGTGCGACAGCGCGACGGCGATCTGCAGCTTCATCGTCATGCCGCGCGACAGCTCCTTGACGCGCGCGCGGCGGTCGAGCCGGAACGTGCGCAGCAGCGTCGCGAACCGGTCGTCGTCCCAGCGCGCGTAGAACGGGCGCAGCGCCGTCGCGACGTCGTCGAGGCGCCAGTCCTCGACGAGCGCGGGGCGGTCGAGCACGATGCCGATCTCCTGGCGCAGCGCGACGGGCGCGGGCAGCGCGTGCCCCAGCACCTCGACCGTGCCGGCGGACGCGGTCCACATGCCCAGCAGCGTGCGGATGAGGGTGGTCTTGCCGGCGCCGTTGGGGCCGACGAGGCCCATGACGTAGCCGGTGGGGAGCGCGAGGTCGACGTCGCGCAGCGCGAAGCCGCCGAGGTCGACGGTGACGCCGCGCAGCGCGAGCGCGAGCGGCGCGGCACCGGCGGGGGCCGGGGTCGCCGCGGGGCCGGTCACCGGTGGGCCGCCGTCCGTGCGGCACCGGCGGGTCGCCCGGTCCCGGCGGGCGGGCCCGCGGCGTCGGTGTCGCCCGCGAGCAGCGCGTCGAGCATCTCGACGAGGTCGTCGCGGCCGAGCCGCGCGAGCCGCGCGGCGTCGATCGCGGTGGCCAGGCCGTCCTCGACGCGTCGCAGCAGCTGCTCGCGCACGAGGTCGGAGTCGACGGGGAGCACGAACGCGCCCTTGCCGGGCACGTTGGTGATGAACCCCTCGGCGGCGAGCTCGGCGTACGCCCGCGTGGTCGTGATGACCGAGATCCGCAGGTCCCGCGCGAGGCCGCGCACCGAGGGCAGCGCGGCGCCGTCCTCGAGCTCGCCGCGCAGGATCGCGGCCTTGACCTGCTGCGCGACCTGCTCGTACAGGGGCACGTCCGCGTTGTTCGAGACGACGATCCGCACGCCACCACCTCCTACTGTGTATAGACACTATGAACAGTAGAGCGCCGGTGCGTCAAGCCGCACGGTCCCGGCCGACGGCCCCCGCCGCGCGCTAGCGTCGTCGTCGTGCGCTCCTGACGACCCGCCCGCCCCGCCGCCCGCCGCGGCGACCGTCGTCGACCCCAGGAGCACCCGTGACCACCCCTGCCCGCCCCACCCCCTTCTGCGCCTACACCGCCCCCGCGCTGTGGGACGACCCCCACGTCTCGGCGCAGATGCTCGCCGCGCACCTCGACCCGCTGTCCCCGCTCGCGTCGCGCCCGCACGCGTTCGTCGACCGGTCCGCCGCCTGGCTCGTCCCCGCGCTGGGCCTCTCGCCCGGCGACCGGCTGCTCGACCTCGGCTGCGGGCCGGGGCTGTACGCCGAGCGCGTCGCCCGTGCCGGCGTGCGCGTGCTCGGCGTCGACGTCGCGTCCCGGTCGCTCGCGCACGCGCGCGCCGTCGCCCGCCGCGACGACCTGCCCGTCGAGCTCCGGCACGGCAGCTACCTCGACCCCGGGACCGACCTGGGCGACGGCCACGACGCAGCGATCCTGGTCTTCGAGGACTACAGCGTGCTGAGCCCCGACCAGCGCGCCACCCTCCTCGCGCGCGTCCACGGCGCGCTGCGGCCCGGCGGTCGGCTGCTGCTCGACGTCACGAGCGCGGCCCGCTTCGCGACCGTGCGCGAGGGCAGCACCACCGCGCCCGGGCTCATGGGCGGCTTCTGGTCCGCCGAGCCCTACGACGGGACGCACGAGACGTTCACGTACCCCGGGCTGCGGCTCGTGCTCGACCGGTACACGATCCGCACCGCACGCACGACGCGCGTGTTCTGGAACTGGATGCAGTGCCTCACGCCGCACGAGGTCGGCGACGAGCTGCGGGCCGCCGGCTTCGTCGCGCACGACGTGCTGGGCGACGTCGCGGGCGCGCCCCACGACCCGACGTCCCCCACGTTCGCCGTGCTCGCGCGGCGCGCCTGACGGCTCTCCTCGCGGTGCGGCCGTGGCGTCAGCCCCGGCGGCGCCACGCCCGCACCGCCCGCCCCACGAGCGGCACCAGCGGCAGCGCGAGCCACGCCGCGAGCACCGCACGCGTCGCCGCGCCGCCCGGGTCGAACGGTCCGGGCAGCACCGCGGTCGGCGTGATCGCGAGCATCGGCAGCGTGCGCGCGAGCGCCAGCACCTCGTCGTCCGGCATCGCGGCCACGTCGCCGAGCGTCGAGCGGCCCGCCACGCCCATCGACGCCGCGACCACGCGCATCGCGCGCACGCGCGCGTCGTCGTCGACCACCTCGACCGCGCGCCCCGCGAACGCCGCACCCGGCAGCGTGACCTCGACCTCGGGGTGCGCGACGGCGTTCCGGTACCACTGCGCCGCGTGCCCGTACCCGGCCACGACGACCACGGCGCCGTCGACCACCGCGTAGCACAGCGGCACCTCCCGACGCTCCCCGCTCACGCGGCCACGCGTCGCCAGCAGCAGGATCGACCCCGCCAGCGGCGTCGCGAGCAGCACACCACCGCCCCGGCGCAGGAGGGGCGCCGCGACGCGTCGGTTCACCACCAGGAAGCCGCGGCGCAGCGGCTCCGCGAGGCGTGCGAGGACGGGGCCGTACGGCAACGGGTCGCTCATGCGTCCACGCTAGGGAGGCGGGACCGGCCGTGGCAGGGGACGGAGGTCACCCGCCGCACCGGGCTCCGCCCCCAGGATTCGAACCTGGACCGCAAGGCTCCAAAGGCCTGCGTGCTGCCGTTACACCAGGGCGGACCGGCGGCCCAGTCTGCCAGGCGCGGTCGCCCCGGTGCGCCGGACCGGACGCGACCGCGGCGCACGGACGTCCCCCCGCGCAGGCGCGCGGCACGGCACACTGGCCCGATGGCCTCCGACTCGAAGCGGGCGACACGCGCGCGCATGACCGGGACCCAGCGCCGCGCGCAGCTGCTCGACGTGTCGCGGCGGCTCTTCGCCGAGAAGGGGTTCGACAACACGAGCGTCGAGGAGATCGCGGCCCGCGCCGAGGTCTCCAAGCCCGTCGTGTACGAGCACTTCGGCGGCAAGGAGGGCATCTACGCGGTCGTCGTCGACCGCGAGATCCAGACGCTCACCGGCGCGCTCACGGACGCGCTCGAGGAGGGCGGCCACCCCAAGGTCATGGTCGAGCGCACCGCGCTCGCGCTGCTGACGTACATCGAGGAGTCCGAGGACGGGTTCCGGATCCTCGTGCGCGACTCGCCCGTCGCGCAGGCCACCGGCACGTTCTCGTCGCTCATCGGCGACGTCGCGTCGCAGGTCGAGCACCTGCTCGCGGCGCAGTTCAAGAAGCAGGCGCTCGACCCGCGCACCGCACCGATGTACGCGCAGATGCTCGTCGGCATGGTCGCGCTCACCGGGCAGTGGTGGCTCGACGCCCGCAGCCCCAAGAAGGCCGAGGTCGCGGCGCACCTGGTCAACCTCGCGTGGAACGGCCTCGAGGGCCTCGAGCGCCGCCCCGCGCTGACGCGCCAGCCCTGACGCGACCGCCCCGGCGCGGCACGCGACGCAGGTCTCTCGACGACGACTAATCTTCCGACCATGGCCGAGCCGCACGACGACGGGACCCCGCGCGACGAGGTCGACCGCATCGTGCTCGCGTGGCAGCACGAGCGGCCGGACCTCGACGTGCGGCCCCTCACCGTGCTGTCGCGCGTCAGCCGCCTCGCGCGGCACCTCGACCTCGCGCGGCGCGGCGCGTTCGCGCGGCACGGCCTCGAGACGTGGGAGTTCGACGTGCTCGCCGCACTGCGGCGCGCCGGTGCGCCCTACCGCCTGTCGCCGGGGGCGCTGCTCACGCAGACGCTCGTCACGAGCGGCACCATGACCAACCGGATCGACCGGCTCGTGCAGCACGGGCTGGTCGAGCGCCAGCCGTCGCCCGACGACCGGCGCGGCGTGCTCGTGCAGCTCACGCCCGCCGGGCTGCGGCGCGTCGACGAGGCGTTCGCCGACCTGCTCGACGTCGAGCGCGGCCTCATCGGCGACCTGCCCGAGGCGGACCGCGAGCGGCTCGCGTCGCTGCTGCGCGACGTCCTCACGCTCTTCGACGCGTCGTGACGGCGCAGGGCCGCCGCCCGCGCGTCACGACCCGCCCCGCCACGAGCACGCCCGTCGCGGCGCCGCGACCGTGAGCGCCCGCGCCCGCGCGGGCGGTGCGCTGCTCGGGGCGCTGCTGCTCGTCGCCCTGACGCTGCGCGGACCGCTCGTGGCGCCCGCCCCCGTGATCGACCAGGTCGCCGGGACGCTCGGCCTCACGTCGTCGGCCGCGGGGCTGCTCACGGGGCTCGGCGTGCTGTGCTTCGCGACGCTCACGCCGCTCGCCGCGCTCGCGCTCGGGCGCGCGGGCACGACCCGGATGCTCGCGCTCGCGCTGCTCGCGATCCTCGGCGGCACGCTGCTGCGCTCGTTCGGCGGCGTGCCCGGCGCGTTCGTGGGGACCGTCGTCGTCGGCGCGGCGATCACCGTGGGGAACGTCGGGGTGCCCGTGGTCGTCGCGCGCGACTTCCCGACCCACGTGCCGCGCGTCATGGGCCTGTACTCGGCCGTCATGAACGCGGGCGCGTGGCTCACGACGCTCGGCACGGCACCCCTCGCCGGGCTCGTCGGGTGGCGCTGGGCGCTCACGGCGTGGGGCCTGCTGGCGCTGCTCGCGCTCGTCGTGTGGCTGCGCGTGGCGGGCGACGGCCCGTGGCGCGCGACCGGCCGGGCCGCGACACGGGCGGCCGCCGTGGCCGCCG
>NZ_BCRB01000033.1 GCF_001552375.1 Cellulomonas iranensis NBRC 101100 = JCM 18110
TCATTCAACGAAAGGCTCACCCCTCACAGGGGTGGGCCTTTCGTCGTCTCCGGGCCCGCTGACGGCGCGCGAGCGGGCACCGAGCGCGTGCGACCGCCCGTGGCACACGGGCTGAACGGGCGCGGACTGCGGTCCCCGCACGGCAGGAATGTCGCCGGCAGGATCTGTACGCGGAGCGTCGGCCGCCGGGCTCGTACGGCGGAGTGGCCTCGGCCCGGCCCGGCCCGTGGAGTGTCCACCGCCCGGCCCGTCCGGCGGAGCGTCGACGGCAGGGCTCGTGTGGCGGAGTGTCCACGGCAGGGCTCGCGCGCCAGAGCGTCGACGGCAGGGTTCCCCTACGGCGCAGGTCAGACGGCAGAGGGCCGCACTCCGAGCGGAGTGCGGCCCTCTGCCGTGCGGACTGGTGCGGCCGATCCGTCAGGCGTCGTCGGCGGGCGCGTCGTCGGCGACGAGGACGATCGCCCCCAAGGGCGGCACGCGCACCTCGGCGGACCACGCGCGTGCGTAGTGGGTCACGGGCTCGGCCTGCACCGCGCCGAGGTTGCCGACGCCCGAGCCGCCGTAGATCTCCGCGTCCGAGTTGAAGGCCTCACGCCACCGACCGCCCTGCGGCAACGGCACGCGCCAGCCCTCGTGGGGGACGCCCGCGAAGTTCACGACGACGACGGCCGGCGGCGTGCCCACCCCCTTGCGCACGTACGCCAGCAGGTTGAGGTCCGCCTCGTCGGACGCGAGCCACTCGAAGCCGTCGGGCGTCTCGTCGAGCTGCCAGAGGGCCGGGGTCGCACGGTAGAGCGCGTTGAGGTCGGTGAGGCACCTCTGGACGCCGCGGTGCGACGCGTCGTCGAGCGCGAACCAGTCGAGCGACCGCGACTCGGCCCACTCGCCCTGCTGCGCGAACTCCTGCCCCATGAACAGCAGCTGCTTGCCCGGGTGCGTCCACTGGTACGCCAGGAGAGCGCGAACCCCCGCGAGCTTCTGCCAGTGGTCGCCCGGCATGCGGCCGTACAGCGAGCCCTTGCCGTGGACGACCTCGTCGTGGCTGATGGGCAGGACGAAGTGCTCCGAGTACGCGTACACCATCGAGAACGTGATCTCGTGGTGGTGGTAGCGCCGGTTGATCGGTGACTCCTGCAGGTAGCGCAGGGTGTCGTTCATCCACCCCATGTTCCACTTCAGGCCGAAGCCGAGACCGTTCGCGCTCGTCGGCGCGGTGACCCCGGGCCAGGCGGTGGACTCCTCGGCGATCATCATGATGCCGGGCGCGCGCCGGTACGCGGTCGCGTTCGCCTCCTGCAGGAACGAGATCGCCTCGAGGTTCTCGCGGCCGCCGTACACGTTCGGGCGCCACTGCCCGGGCTGACGCGAGTAGTCCAGGTAGAGCATCGACGCGACGGCGTCGACGCGGAGCGCGTCGACGTGGAACTCCTCGAGCCAGTACGTCGCGTTGGCCACGAGGAAGTTGCGCACCTCGGAGCGCCCGAAGTTGAACACGTACGTGCCCCAGTCCGGCTGCTCGCCGAGCAGCGGGTCCGGGTGCTCGTACAGGGCCGTGCCGTCGAACTGGGCGAGCGCCCACTCGTCCTTCGGGAAGTGCGCGGGCACCCAGTCCAGGATCACGCCGATGCCGGCGCGGTGCAGGCAGTCGACGAGGTAGCGGAAGTCGTCGGGGTGACCGAAGCGCGACGTCGGGGCGTAGTACGACGACACCTGGTAGCCCCAGGAGCCGCCGAACGGGTGCTCGGCCACGGGCAGCAGCTCGACGTGCGTGAAGCCCGTCTCGAGGACGTACTCGGTGAGCTGGTGCGCCAGGTCGCGGTACGACAGACCCTGCCGCCACGAGCCGAGGTGGACCTCGTACACGCTCAACGGGCCCGTGTGCGGGTCCCGCTCCGCCCGTGCCGTCATCCACGCGTCGTCCGACCACGTGAAGCGCGACTCGACGACGACCGAGGCCGTCGCGGGGGGAACCTCGGTGCCCTTCGCGAGCGGGTCCGCCTTCTGGCGCCACGACCCGTCGGCCCCGAGGATCTCGTACTTGTACCGGGCGCCCGCCTCGACGCCGGGCACGAACAGCTCCCAGATGCCGCTGTCGCCGAGCGAGCGCATCGCGTGCGTCGCGCCCTGCCAGTGGTTGAAGTCGCCGACCACGCGCACCGCGCGGGCGTTGGGCGCCCACACGGCGAACGACGTGCCGCGCACCTCGCCGAGCTGGCCCGGGTACGTGTGCACGTTGGCGCCCAGCACCTGCCAGAGCTGCTCGTGCCGGCCCTCGCGGACCAGGTGCCGGTCGAGCTCCTGCACGGTCGGCAGGAACCGGTACGGGTCGTCCACCGTCGTGGTGTGCCCGCCGTACGTGACCTCGAGGCGGTAGTCCGGCACGACCGTGCCCGGCAGCAGCGCGACCCACACCCCGTCGCTCTCGTGCTGCGCGTCGACGCTCCCCGTCGCGGTGGTCACGACCACCCGGTCGGCGAGCGGACGCAGCGTGCGGACCGTGACGGCGCCGTCGCCGACGTGCGGGCCGAGCACCGCGTGAGGGTCGTAGAACGTCCCGGCCGCGACGGCACGGAGCGTGTCGTGGTCGACGGGCACGGGGGACGGTGCGGCCGCAGTCATGTGCCTACCCAACCACCCCCGGGGCATCGGCGCAGGTGGTCGCCGCACACCGTCGTGCCCTGGGCGCGACCGGCGCGGTCAGCGCGTGCGGCGGGCCGTGCTGCCGCGCGCGACGAGGCGGGGGAGCGGCGCCGACGACGTGGTCGGGCGACCCGACGCCAAGAGGTTGAGCACGGCGTCGGCGACCTGGACGCCCATCGCGTGGACGTCGAGGCTCATCGCCGTGAGGGGCGGGTGCGCGAGCCGGCACAGCGCCGAGTCGTCCCACGCCAGCAACGACACGTCGCCGGGGACGGACAGCCCGAGCTCGTGCGCGACGCCGAGCCCCGCGACCGCCATCACGTCGTTGTCGAACACCAGCGCGGACGGCGGGTCGTTGCGGCCCAGCAGCGTGCGGGCCGCGCGGGTGCCCGACGCCTCGGCGTAGTCGCCCTCGACGACCACGCCGCGCGCGCCGCGTGCCGCGCACTCGGACAGGAACGCGTCGGTCCGCGACCGTGTGTGCGCGAGGTCGGCGGGCCCGGAGATGCGCCCGATGGTCGCGTGGCCGAGGTCGACGAGGTACCCCACCGCGTCCCGCATCGCCTGCGCGTTGTCGATCCACACGTGCGCGACCCCGTCGAGCGTGCGCTCCGGCCCGCCGACCACGACCGTGGGGATGCCGAGCGTGCGCAGCACGTCGAGCCGCGGGTCGTCCACGACGAGGTTGACGAGCACGACCGCGTCGACGAGCCGGCCCTGGCCCCACCGGCGGTACGCGGCGATCTCGGCGTCGTGGTCCGGGACCACGTGCAGCAGCAGCGACCGGTCGTCGGACGACAGGGTCTCCTCGATGCCGCCGATGAGCTCCATGAAGAACGGCTCGAGCCCCAGCATGCGCGCCGGGCGGGCCAGCACCAGTCCGATCGCGTCAGCGCCCACGGCCGTCAGCGTAGCCGCCACGTCGTGACCGTCCCCGGCGGCGGGCCGGGCGTCACGCGGTGGGCGTGGCCGTCGCGCGCCGTGCCGCGACGAGGTCGTTCGCGCTGCGCAGCACGGGCCGCGCGACGAGCACGTCGGCGTCCAGCGGGACCGGGGTGCGCACCCGGAACGTCGCGCTCGCGCCCGCGGGCAGCGTCACGAGCGCCTCGTCCACGCTCGCCGCCGGGTCGAGCCGGTCGACCAGCAGCGTGAGGTCGCGGACCAGCGACCGCGCCGCGACCTGCACCTCGTAGCCGTCCTGCACGGGGTGGACACGAGCGTCGACGGCGTCGGGGTCGAGCGCGAGGTCGACGTCCTCGAGCCACGTGCGGACCGCGCGGCACCGGTCGAGCGTCACGACGAGCACCTCCTGCGCGGGGTCGTCCGGCGTCCGCAGGTCCGTGCGCACGGGGAACGTGCCCACGGACCAGGCGCCGACCGTCAGCGGACGCTCGGCCCGAGCGAGCACGCGGCCGTCGAGGGTCTGGCGCTCGAGCACGGCCGTGCCCTTCCACAGCACGGGCGTGTCGTTGACGACGACGAGCGCGTCCAACCCGTCGCGCGGCTGCACCGTGACGAGCCGGTCCGCGAACGCCGCGCGCATCGCCCACCACAGCGGCTTGGGGCGCCCGTCGCCGTCGACCGCGGCCCACGACGTCACGGGCCAGCAGTCGTTGAGCTGCCAGACGATCGCGCCCGCGGTCGTCGGCCACCAGGACCGGTAGTGCTCGATCGCGAACCGCACCGCGCGCGCCTGGTTGAGCTGGGCCGCCCACAGCCAGTCCGCGAGGTCGTCGGGGACGCCCAGGTGCGGCGCCATGCCGCGGTCGAGCTTGCCGTTGCCGTCCTCCGCCTTCTGGTGCAGCAGGAAGGTCGGGTGGTCCTTGCCGGCGACGGTGCCGTCCGCAGCGCGCACCGCACGGGTGAGGGTCGCCCACGTGGGCGGGCCCTGGAAGCCGAACTCGGAGCAGAAGCGTGGGACCTCGTCGCGGTAGGCGGTGTAGTCGACGCGGTTCCAGACCTCCCACTGGTGGTGCGAGCCGTGGTCGGGGTCGTTGGGGTGCACGTCGTGCAGGTCGTACCCCGGCGAGGCGGGGCTGTTCTCGACGTACGGGCGCGTGGGGTCGAGCTCGGCGACCACGGCCGGGAACAGCTCGGTGGCGTACCGCAGGCCCCACGTGCGCCCCTCGAGCTCGTCGGGCCACCCCCAGTCGCGGAAGCCCCACAGGTTCTCGTTGCCGCCGTTCCACACGACGAGCGAGGGGTGCGGCGTGAGGCGCGCGACGTGCTCGCGGGCCTCGGCCTCGAGCTCCTCCAGCAGCGGCGACTCCTCGGGGTACGCCGCGCACGCCAGCAGGAAGTCCTGCCACACGAGCAGACCGCGCTCGTCGCACAGGTCGTAGAAGTCCTCGGACTCGTAGATCCCGCCGCCCCACACGCGCACGAGGTTGAGGTGCGCGCCGAGGGCCTGGTCGAGCCGCCGCGCGAGACGGTCGCGCGTGATCCGGGTGAGCAGGTGGTCGTCGGGGATCCAGTTGGCGCCGCGGACGAACACCGCGCGGCCGTTGACCCGCAGCGTGAAGGCCGCGCCGACGTCGTCGGGCGAGGTGTCGAGCTCGACCGTGCGGAAGCCGATGCGGCGGCTCCACGCACCCAGGCGCGCGCCGGTCGCGCGCGGGCCCGCCGGGGCGGCCGCGTCCGCGGCGTGCAGCTCAAGCTCGAGCGCGTGCAGCGGCTGGGCGCCGTGGCCGACGGGCCACCACAGCGGCGCGTGCGGCACCTCGAGGTGCGCGGTCGCCGCGGTCGCGCCCGCGTCGACCGTCACCACGGACTCGGCGCCCGCGACGCGCGCCGTGACCACGAGCGGCACGTCGCCGCCGGGCAGCCCCGACCGCTCGACGTCGACGACCACGTCGACGACACCGGTCCCGTCGGGCCGCACGGTGACCAGCGGGCGCACGGACGCGAGCCGCGCGACGCGCCAGCGCTCGATCCGCACGGGCCGCCACAGGCCCGCGGTCTGCAGGTCCGGGCCCCAGTCCCAGCCGAACGAGCAGGCCATCTTGCGGACCATGTTGAACGGCTGGGGGTACGCGAGCGGGCGGGGCCCCAGGCGGCGCGCCTCGGCCTCGGCGTGCGCGAGCGCGGACCCGAGCTCGACGCTCAGCGTGCGGACGTCGTGGTGCAGGTGCGCGCGCAGGTCGACGCGGTAGGTGCGGTGCTGGTTGGCGGTGCGTGCGAGCACGTCGTCGTCGAGACGCACCGTGGCGACCGTGTCGACGCCCTCGAGGACCAGGTCGACGCGCTCGCCGGCGAGCGCGGGGGCGATGCGCACGGGCCGCGCGTAGGTCCACGTGGCGTGCCGCATCCACGCGAGGCGCGTCTCGTTGTCGTCGACGTAGGGGTCGGGGACGAGGCCCGCGTCGAGCAGCGTCGTGTGGCTCGTGCCGGGGACGTGCGCGGGGACGCCGTCGTGCAGCGCGCGGAGCAGCGGCTCCGGCAGGTCGTCGGGGAGCGTCGCGGGGTCGGCGGTGAGCGTCCAGCCGTCGTCGAGGAGGTGGTGGTCCATGTGCGTGCGCGCTCCCGGAGGTCCTGTGCCCCCGGCGGGCGCGCGTCGTCGCGCGCCCGCGGGCCGTCCGACCCGAGGAGCCACCCACATTGTTAGGCTGCTGAACTTAGTCCGTCAACGCTTCGCCGAGTTCCTCCTAGGCTGGTGCGCACGAATCCACCCGGAGGTGAGCGGTGCCCCTGCGTCCCGACGACGTGACGTCCCCCACGACCCTGGACACGGCCGACGTGCTGCACCTGCGCGCGGCGGGCGTGAGCCTCGTCCTCGACCTCGCGGCAGGGCTGCCGCGCGTGCTGCACTGGGGCGCCGACCTCGGCGACCTGCCCGGGGCCGCGCTCGCCGCTCTGCGGCTCGCGGCCCGCTCGGCGCCGGCCGCGTCGTCGGTCGACGGCGAGGTCGTGCCGTCCGTGCTCCCCGAGCAGTCGACCGGCTGGCTGGGCGTGCCCGGCCTCACGGGGTCGCGCGGCGGCCGCGGCTGGTCGAGCGCGTTCGCGCTCGAGCGCGCGACGCACGCGCGCACCGCCGGCGGCGGCGACCTCGTCACGGTGACGGCCGCCGACCCGGCGGCGGGGCTGGGGCTCGAGCTCGTGCTCGAGCTCACGCCGCAGGGCGTCGTGCGCCAGCGCGCGACCGTCACCAACACCGCCGACGGCACGTACGACCTCGAGGGCGTCCTGCTGACGCTGCCCGTGCCGCTGCGCGCCACGACCCTGCTCGACATGGGCGGGCACTGGGCGCGCGAGCGGCACCCCATCCGCACGCCGTTCACGCACGGCACCCGCCTGCGCGAGAACCGGCGCGGGCGCACGGGCTTCGACGCGCCGTACGTGCTGGTCGCCGGGACCGACGAGCTCGGGCACCGGCGCGGCGAGGTGTGGGGCGTGCACGTCGCGTGGTCCGGCAACCACCGCAGCCTCGCGCAGCGCGCGCACGACCACCCGGGCCTGCTCGGCGGCGGCGAGCTGCTCCTGCCCGGCGAGGTCCGCCTCGGCACCGGCGAGTCGTACACGAGCCCGTGGCTGTACGCGTCCTACGGCGCCGCGGGCCTCGACGAGCTCGCGGGCCGCTTCCACGCGTGGCTCCGGGCGCGGCCCCAGCACCCCCGCACGCCGCGGCCCGTCACGCTCAACACGTGGGAGGCCGTGTACTTCGACCACGACCTCGCGCGGCTCACCGAGCTCGCCGACGCGGCCGCCGCCGTCGGCGCCGAGCGCTACGTGCTCGACGACGGCTGGTTCGGCGACCGCCGCGACGACTCGCGCGGCCTGGGGGACTGGTACGTGTCCGACGAGGTGTGGCCCGACGGCCTCGGTCCGCTCGTCTCGCACGTCACGGGCCTGGGCATGCAGTTCGGCCTGTGGGTCGAGCCGGAGATGGTCAACCCGGACTCCGACCTCGCCCGGGCGCACCCCGACTGGATGCTGCGCCTGCCCGACCGGCTCCCGCGCCCCGCGCGGCACCAGCAGGTCCTCGACCTCGGGCGTCCCGAGGCGTTCGCGCACATCCTCGAGCGCCTGGACGCGCTGCTCACCGAGTACGACATCGCCTACCTCAAGTGGGACCACAACCGCGACCTGCTCGACGCGGGGCACGGCGCCGACGGCGTGCCCGGCGTGCATGGGCAGACGCTCGCCGTGTACCGGCTGATCGACGAGCTCAAGGCGCGGCACCCGCGGGTCGAGATCGAGTCCTGCTCGTCGGGCGGCGCGCGCGTCGACCTCGAGATCCTCGAGCGCACCGACCGCGTGTGGGCCTCGGACTGCATCGACGCCCTCGAGCGCCGCACGATCCAGCCGTGGACCAACCTGCTGATCCCGCTCGAGCTCATCGGTGCGCACATCGGCTCCGGCACCGCGCACTCCACGGGACGGCGCGCGGGCCTGGGGTTCCGGGCCGGGACGGCGCTGTTCGGGCACCTCGGCATCGAGTGGGACCTGCGGGAGGCCGACGACGCCGAGCGCGCCGAGCTCGCGGCGTGGGTCGCGCTCTACAAGGACGTGCGCGAGCTGCTGCACACCGGGGTGAGCGTGCACGCCGACCCCGTCGACCCCGCGTACGCCGTGCACGGCGTGGTCGCGCAGGACGGCTCCGACGCGCTGTTCGCGATCGCGACCGTGGCGTCCTCGGCGCAGGCGCCCGCCGCGCTCGTGACGCTGCCCGGGCTCGACCCGGACGCGACGTACCACGTGCGCCCGCAGGCGCCCGCCGACGTCGTCGGGCCGTGGCAGCACGTGCCGTGGTGGAAGCCCGAGGGGCTGCGCACGACGGGACGCGTGCTCGGGCAGGTCGGCGTCCGGCCGCCGCACCTGCAGCCCGAGCGGCTCGTGCTGCTGCGGGCCACGCGCGTCGACTGACGACGGCCGCGGGCGGTGCGGAGGGCGGCGGGGTCACCCCGCCGCCCTCCGTCGTCCTGCCCTGCGTCGTCAGCCGGTCACTTGGTCGCGCCCGACGTGAAGCCGTTGTAGACGTACCGTTGCAGCAGCAGGAACAGCACGAGGATCGGCACGATCGTGATGACCACGCCCGCCGAGATCACCTCCCACTGCGAGCCGAACGGGCCCTTGAACGCGAACAGCGCGGTCGAGATGGGCCGCAGGTCGGGGTCGGGCAGGTAGAGGAACGGCAGGAAGAACTCGTTGTAGATGCCGATGCCCTTGATGATGACGACCGTCGCGATCGCGGGCTTGAGGTTCGGCAGGATGATCCGGAAGAAGATCCGCAGGTGCCCCGCGCCGTCGAGCGTCGCGGCCTCGTCGAGCGACCGGGGGATCGCGCGCACGAACTGCAGGAAGATGTAGATCGAGACGATGTCCGTGCCCGTGAACAGCAGGATCAGCGCCCAGCGCGAGTTGTAGAGCCCGAGGCCGTTGACGATCTGGAACGTCGCGACCTGGGTCGTGACGCCGGGCACGAGCGTCGCCAGCAGGAACAGGCCGAGCACCGCCGAGCGCCCGCGGAACCGGAAGCGGTCGAGCGCGTACGCGGTCGCCGCGCCGACGAGGATCGTGCCGGTGATCGCGGCGACGAAGACGACGACCGTGTTGGCGAACCCCCGCAGCATCCCGCCCCGCGTGAACGCGGTCGCGTAGTTCGCGACGTTGCCCCAGCTCTCGGGCGGCGTGAACGGGTTCGTGGCGAGGAACTCCTGACCGGTCTTGAACGAGCCGAACAGGATGAGCACGAGCGGCAGCAGCGTGACGACGGACGCGACGACGAGGGACAGGTACTTGCCGGTGGCGGTGAGGGCGCGGGTCACGTGAGGTCCACCTCCTGCTCGGGCACGACGCGACGCTGGACCCACGTCACCAGCAGCACGACGACCAGCAGCACGACCGCCATCGCCGACGCGAGGCCGACCATGTTCCGGTTGAACGCCATCCAGATCGTGCGGATCACGAAGGTCTCGGTGCCGTTGCCGCCGTTCGTCATGACGTACGGGATCTCGAAGACCGACAGCGCGCCCGAGATCGCGAGGATGAACGACAGGCCGACGATCGGTCGGATCGACGGCAGGATGATGTGCCGGAACTCGTGCCAGCGGTTGGCGCCGTCGATCTCCGCGGCCTCGTAGACGTCGCTGCTGATGGACTGGATCGCACCGAGGAACATCACGAAGTTCAGCCCCGTGTAGCGCCACACGGACACCGCGGCGAGCGTCACGTTGGCCACCGCCGGGTCGCCCGTCCACTGCCGCACCAGCGCGTCGAGGCCAGCCGCCAGCAGCACGGTGTCGAGGCCGCCCCCGGGCTTGAGGAAGTTGAGGAAGATCAGGCCGATCGCGACGCCGTTGATGAGGTAGGGGAAGAACAGGATCCCCTTCCACAGGTTCTTGAGCCGCACGCGGAACGACAGGACGGTCGCGAAGTACAGCGCGAGCGCCATCTGCACGAACGACGCGAGGAAGTAGTACAGCGAGACGTAGAAGACGCGGACGTTGTCGGGGTCGGTGAAGATCTCGACGTAGTTGTCGAGCCCCACGAGCTCCTTCGTGCGCGCGAGGCCGTCCCAGTCCGTCACCGAGTACCAGAACATGTTCGCGACGGGCAGGTACGTCAGCAGGAGCAGCAGCCCGACGGGGACGAGGAGGAACAGGTACGGCACCGCGCGGCGACGCCGGCGCGCGCCGCGACCCGCGCCCGAGGGGGCGGGGCGGGTCGCGGGCGCGGGGGCGTCCACCGGGCCGGGGGCGCCCGTCGTGGTGGTCGTCATGGTGCGGCGACCGCGCGTCAGGCGTCCACGTCGGCGCGGCCCTCGGCCCACGCGGCGTTGAGGTCGTCGAAGACCTGCTGCTTGGTGCGGGCGCCGGAGCGGGCGTCGTCGATGATCTTCTGGCGGTACTTCGGGTCCGTCGTGACGATGCCCGACGCCGTGTCGATGTCGGCGAACAGCGACTCCTTGCCCTGCGGCGCGGGGTTCATCTCGACGAGCTCGACCTGGTCGACGAAGTCGGCGAGCGCGGCGGGCGTGGCGCCGTCGATCAGCGGCGAGAGGCCGACCTGCGACTCGGAGTAGCCGGACTCGTGGTGGAACCAGTCGATCCACGCGCGCGCGGTCACCTTGTTCTTCGAGGCGACGTTGATGCCGAGGTTGTAGTCGCCGCCGGCGGTGGCGTGGAACGTGCCGTCGGCCTGGGCGGGGAACGGCATGTAGCCGATGTCGTCGGCCGAGCCGCCGGCGTCGACGGCGGCCTGCTGCATCTGCGGGATCGCCCAGGACCCCAGCAGCATCACGCCGATCTTGCCCGTGCCGAGCAGCTGCTTGGACTGCTCCCAGTTGGTCGTCGTCGGGTCGGCCTCGGTGAGTCCCTGCGCGACGACGTCGTACAGCAGGCCGTCGATGACCTCGTGGTCGCGGCCGTCCGCCCACGGGTCGTCCCACGTGACCATCTGGTTGACGTAGTCGGGGTCGCCCGAGACGCCGCCGCGGTAGTACTCCCACGCGGTGAGCGGCCAGCCGTCCTTGTAGTTGGTGTAGAGCGGGTCGATCCCGGGGTCGGCCGCCTTGAGCGCGGCGAGGTCCTCGAGGAACTCGTCGGGCGTCGTGGGGAAGTCCGTGAGGCCCGCGGCCTTCCAGACCTTGGTGTTGTAGACGAGCCCCTGGACGTTGCCGACGACCGGGATGCCGTAGCTCGTGCCCTCGAACGACTTGTCGGCGAGCCAGCGGTACTCCTGGGCGAGCTCCGCCTGCTCGCCGAGCGGCTCGAAGAAGTCGCCGAGCTGGTCGGGCGTGACCGAGCCGGGGATCGCGAGGACGTCGCCGTAGTTGTCGGTGCTCATGCGCGTCTTCACCTCGCCCTCGTAGTCGGTGATGCCCTCGACCTTGACGTCGGTGACCGCGGGGTACGTGGTCTTGAACCGCTCGACGTAGTCGTCGAACGTGCCGTCCTCGACGAGGTCGGTCCGCCACGTGAGCACCGTGAGGGAGCCGCCGGGCTCGCCGGTCGTGTTCTCCTCGCCCTCGGCCCCGCCCGAGCAGGCGGTCGTGAGGGCGAGCAGGGCGACGGCCGTCGACGCGACGGCGAGCCGCCCGCGTCGCTGGTGAAGGAACATCGTCGATCCTCTCGTCGGCGCCGGGACCTCGGTGTCCCGGCTGGGGCGGTGACGGCCCCGGGCCGTGCGCCGTGTAGATTCTTAGGCCACTGAACAAAGTAAGTCAACGGCGTGTCGTGACCCGGTTCGTCCCGTGTCGCGGTCGTTAGGCTCGACGGGTCGCCACCCGGCGGCCGCCAACCCGACGGGAGCCCACGTGAACGCAGGCACGCCGGTGCGCGGCGCCGCGCACACGAGCAGCCGCAGCGCGATCCTCGACGTCATCCGCGCCGCCGGGACCATCAGCCGCGTCGAGCTCACGCACGCCACGCCACCGGCCTCACCGCCGCGACCGTCTCGACCGTCGTGCGCCGGCTGCTCGACGAGGGACTGGTCGTCGAGGCCGGCCGCGCCGAGTCCACCGGCGGCAAGCCCCGCATGCTGCTGCAGCTCGACCCCGCCGCGCGCTACGCCGTCGGCGTGCACCTCGACCACGCGGGCATCACGTACGTCGTCGCCAACCTCGGCGGTCAGGTCGTCGCGCGGTGGCGCCGCCCCGGCACCGGTGCCGACGACCCCCGCGTCGTCGTCGACCGGATCGCCGCCGAGATCGCCGCCAACGTGGCCCGCATCGGCGTCGACAGGCGCCTGCTGCTCGGCGTCGGCGTCGTGTCGCCCGGCCCGCTCGCGACCTCGACCGGCATGACCATCGCGCCGCCGGTCATGCAGCACTGGTCGGACTTCCCGCTCGCGGCGGTCATCGAGGACGCCGTCGGGCTGCCCGTGCTGCTCGACAACGACGCGACGGCCGCCGCGCTGGGGGAGTACTGGTCCGGCGGCGTGCCCACCGGCGCGGTCTGCGCCGCGTTGTACATGGGCACCGGCATCGGCTCCGGGATCATCGTCGACGGCGCCGTCTACCGCGGGCGCTCGTCCAACGCCGGCGAGGTCGGGCACGTCTGCCTCGACGTCGACGGCCCACCCTGCTGGTGCGGCGGGCGCGGGTGCCTCGAGGCCCTCGCGGGCCCGTCCGCCGTCGTCGCGCGCGCGCTCGACGCGGGCATCGTGCTGCCCGGCCGCAGCGTGTCGGAGGACTTCGCGGCGCTCGCCCGGGCCGCCGCCCGCGGCGAGGACCAGCCGGTGCGCCTGCTCGCCGATTCCGCGCGCTACGTCGCCGCGGCCACCCGGTCCCTCGCGAACGTCCTCGACCTCGACCTCGTCGTCCTCACCGGGTCGTCGTTCGCGCACGCCGGGTCGCTCTACCTGCCCGTCGTCCAGGAACGCCTCGACGCGGGGTTCTTCGCGCGCGCCACGCACGGCGTGCGCGTCACGATCTCGTCGCACGCCGCCGAGGCCGCCGCCGTCGGCGGCGCCGCGCTCGTGCTGCAGGCCGAGCTCGCACCCCGGCAGGCCGGCATGCGGATCGTGGCCGACGCGCTCACCGAGGTGCCCGCCGGGTCCGGCGTCGCCTGAGCCGCGACCCGTCGCGGCTGTGTCGTCAGCCGAGCAGACGGTCCAGGCCCGCCTGCGGGATCGGCACCCACGTCGGCCGGTTCCGCGCCTCGTAGACCACCTCGTAGAGGGTCTTGTCGAGCTCGAGCGCGCGCAGCAGCAGCGCGCTCGCGGGCTCCGCACCCACGCCGTAGCCGTCGAGCAGCGCGTCGCGCGCGTCCCGCGTCCACGCCTCGGCGGGCGCACCCACCAGCCCGCCGACCGCCGCCGCGTAGTCGAACGACCGCAGCACGCCCGCGACGTCCCGCAGCGCCAGGTCCGGGCGCGTCCGCGCGGCCAGCGGCGCCAACGGCTCGCCCTCGAAGTCGATGACGAACCAGCGACCCGTCGACCGCAGCACCTGCCCCAGGTGCAGGTCGCCGTGCACGCGCTGCCGGGCCGGCGTCGTCGGCAGCGCGGCGACCTCGTCCGCCACCGCGCGCACCGCGGGCGTGCGCTCCGCGAGCGACGGCACCGCGGCCGTCGCCCACGCGAGCCGGTCCAGCAGCGCGCGCGCGAGCACCGCACCCCCGTCCGGCGCCTCCTGCCGGTCGAACGCCCGCACGAGCGCGTCGTGCATGCCCGCGACCGTCGCACCCAGCTCGCGCGCGAGGTCCCCGAACGCGCGCCCGTCGCGCGCGTGGTCGCACGCCAGCTCGAACCCGTCCTGCGCGCCCGGCACGAACGCGCTCAGCACGCCCAGGTACCCGACGGCCTCGCTGCCGTCCGGCGCCTGCCACCGCGCCCGCGTCCACGCGAGCGGCGCGGGCACGCCGTCCCAGGCCGCCTCGACCAGCCGGCGTGGCACGTCGATGTCGGGGTTCTCGCCCCCCGCGAGCGTCCGCAGCACCTTGAGGATCCCGCGCGGGACGCCGTCCGGACCCGGCAGCACGACCGACGTGTTCGACTGCTCGCCCGTCACCACCCGGGCGGCCGTCACGTCGACGTCGGCCCCGGGCCCGTCCGCGTGCGCGAGCCACGCCGCCAGGAACCGCGCGTCGCCCGCCGCGTCGAGCACCGTGCGGCCACCCGCCGTGCCCAGCACCGCGCCAGGGTCGGCCCCGCCCGCGTCGGCGAGCAGCAGCACCGGCACCTGCAGCACGACGTCCACCGCCCCCGCCCGCGCGTGCACCAGCAGCACGCGCACGTCGTCGCCCAGGTGCACGGCACCGACCGGGGTCAGGCGCGCGTCGACACCCTTCGCCGGGTACCAGCGACGCTCCGGCAACCACGCGCGCAGCAGCTCGACGACCTCGTGGTCGACGTCGTCGGGCGGCAGCGCGTCGAGGATCACGGGGCGGTCAGCTCCAGCCAGTAGAAGTCGCGGGACCCGAGCGTGAACGTCAGCGTGCCGTCGTCCCGCACCGGCGGGAAGTGCGCGCCGCCGAACACGTCGCGCAGGTGCCACCCCACGTGACCGGGCAGGCGCACGGTCGTCGCGCGGGCGGTCGCCGCGAGGTTCGCCACCACCAGCACCGTCTCGTCGTCGGTGCGCCGCAGGAACGTCAGCACCGCGTCGTTGTCGTTCGGCACCACCTCGAACGAGCCCAGCCCGAGCGCCCGGTGCTGACGTCGCACCGCGAGCATGCCGTGCACCCAGTGCAGCAGCGACGTCGGCTGCGCGAGCTGCGACTCCACGTTGACGTTGCCGTAGTGGTAGACGAGCGACTGCACCAGCGGCAGGTACAGCTTGCCGGGGTCGGCGGTCGAGAAGCCCGCGTTGCGGTCCGGCGTCCACTGCATCGGCGTGCGCACCGCGTCACGGTCCGGCAGCCAGATGTTGTCGCCCATGCCGATCTCGTCGCCGTAGTACAGGCACGGGCTGCCCGGCAGGCTCAGCAGCAGCGCGTGCGCGAGCTCGATCTCCTTGCGCGAGTTGTCCAGCAGCGGCGCCAGCCGGCGGCGGATCCCGACGTTCGCGCGCATGCGCGAGTCCGGCGCGTACCAGCCGTACATCGACGCGCGCTCCTCCGTCGACACCATCTCGAGCGTCAGCTCGTCGTGGTTGCGCAGGAACGTGCTCCACTGGCCGCTCGACGACGGGATCGCCGGCGTGTCCGCCAGGATGTCGACGATCTGCGTCGCGCGCTGGTCGCGCAGCGCGTAGTAGATGCGCGGCATCACCGGGAAGTGGAAGCACATGTGGCACTCCGGCGCCTCCTCGGTGCCGAAGTAGTGCACGACGTCCTCGGGCCACTGGTTCGCCTCCGCCAGCATGATGCGACCGGGGAACTCCTCGTCGATCATGCGCCGCAGGTCGGCCAGGAACTGGTGCGTCTCCGGCAGGTTCTCGCAGTTCGTGCCCTCGGCCTCGAACAGGTACGGCACCGCGTCCAGCCGGAACCCGTCCACGCCCAGGTGCAGCCAGAACCGTGCGACGTCGAACATCGCGTCCACGACGCGCGGGTTCTCGAAGTTGAGGTCCGGCTGGTGGCTGAAGAACCGGTGCCAGAAGTACTGCCGGCGCACGGGGTCGAAGGTCCAGTTCGACGTCTCGGTGTCGACGAAGATGATGCGCGCGTCCTGGTAGCGCGTGTTGTCGTCGCTCCACACGTAGAAGTCGCCGTACGGCCCGTCCGGGTCCGAGCGCGACGCCTGGAACCACGGGTGCTGGTCGCTCGTGTGGTTCATCACCAGGTCGACCACGATCCGCATGCCGCGCCGGTGGCACTCGGTCACCAGCAGGCGGAAGTCGTCGAGCGTGCCGTACTGCGGTGCGACCGCCGTGTAGTCCGACACGTCGTAACCGCCGTCGCGCATGGGCGACGGGTAGAACGGCGGCAGCCACAGGCAGTCGACACCCAGCCACTGCAGGTAGTCCAGCCGCTGCACCAGGCCCTGCAGGTCGCCGCTGCCGTGCCCGCTCGAGTCCGAGAACGTGCGCAGCATGACCTCGTAGAACACGGCCGTGCGGTACCACTCCGGGTCGTCGTCGCGGCCGTCCGTCGGCGGGGGAGCGGGGACCGGCGGCTGACGGCGCGCAGGCAGGCCGCCCAGCGCGATCGCCGCGGTCGTCGGCGCCGGCTCGCGGTGCCGCCCGTAGGTCGCCGGACCCGCGGCCCCCGGGGGCGGGGGCGTCGGCACGGGCGCCGGCGCACCGGGCACCGCGTCCGGCGACGGCTGCGATCCCGGGGGCGGCGTGCCCGGCGGGACCGCGGCCGCACCGCCCGGGTGCGCCGCGGGCGTGCCCAGCACGGGCGTGCGCGGCGTGCGCGGGTCACCCGCGCCGGCGACGTCGTCGGGCGGCGGCGTGGACGGGCTCATCGCGCCTCACCCGGGTGCTCGAGGTAGGCGACGTGCGCGACCCGCACCTGCGGGTCGAGCCGCACGTACACCTCCTCGGACCACGCGTACGTCTCCTGCGACAGCACGTCGCGCGCCACCGCGGGACGGTCGGCGGGCAGGCCGAACGCACCCAGGTCGAGACGCACGACGCCCTCGCGGACGCCGAACGGGTCGATGTTGACGATCGTCACCACGGTGTCGGGCCGCCCCGTCGGCGACTCGTGCGCCTCCAGGTGCCGCGAGAACGCGACGAGCGCGTCGTCGGACGTCGGGTGCACGCGCACGTTGCGCAGCTGCTGCAGCGCCGGGTGCGCACGACGGATCTCGTTGAGCCGCCCGATGAGCAGCGCGATGCCCAGGTGCTCGGCGCGCGCCCAGTCGCGAGGACGGAACTCGTACTTCTCGTTGTCGATCTGCTCCTCGACGCCCGGGCGCGGCACGTCCTCGACCAGCTCGTAGCCGGAGTACACGCCCCACGTCGGCGACCCGGTCGCCGCGAGCACGGCCCGCACCGCCCACGCCGCGGCCCCGCCGTGCTGCAGGTACGGCGGCAGGATGTCGTGCGTCGTCGGCCAGAAGCTCGGGCGCATCCACGCGCCCTCCTCGCCGCCGACCCGCGCGAGGTACTCCTCGAGCTCGGCCTTCGTGTTGCGCCACGTGAAGTAGGTGTACGACTGGTGGAAGCCGACCTTCGCGAGCGTCAGCATCATCGCCGGGCGCGTGAACGCCTCCGACAGGAAGATCACCTCGGGGTGGTCCGCCGCGACGTCCGCGAGCAGGCGCTGCCAGAACGACAGCGGCTTGGTGTGCGGGTTGTCGACGCGGAACGCCGTGACGCCGTGGTCGATCCACACCTGCAGCACGCGGCGGATCTCCGCGTAGATGCCCTCGGGGTCGTTGTCGAAGTTCAGGGGGTAGATGTCCTGGTACTTCTTCGGCGGGTTCTCGGCGTACGCGATCGTGCCGTCGGCGCGCGTCGTGAACCACTCGGGGTGCTCGCGGACCCACGGGTGGTCGGGCGACGCCTGGAGCGCGACGTCCAGCGCGACCTCCATGCCCAGGGACCGTGCCCGTGCGACGAACGCGTCGAAGTCGTCGAACGTGCCCAGCGTCGGCTCGATCGCGTCGTGGCCGCCGTCCTGCGAGCCGATCGCGTACGGCGAGCCCGGGTCGCCCGGCATCGCCGTGAGCGCGTTGTTGCGGCCCTTGCGGTGCGCGTGACCGATCGGGTGGATCGGCGTCAGGTAGACGACGTCGAAGCCCATCGCGGCGATGCGCGGCAGCTGGTTCGCCGCCGTGCGCAGCGTGCCCGACGTCCACGTCTGCGTCGCCTCGTCGTACGTCGCGCCGTGCGAGCGCGGGAACATCTCGTACCACGCGCCCGTCAGCGCGAGACGGCGGTGCACCACGAGCGGGTACGCCCGCGACGCCGTCACGAGGTCGCGCAGCGGGGTGCGGTCCAGCGCCTCCCGGACGGCGGGTGCGAGCCCCGCTGCCAGGCGCTCCGACGGCGGGCGGGAGGTGTCGCGCAGCGCGTCGACGGCCGCCAGCAGCGTGCGCGCGTCGTGCGAGGCCATCGCGTCGTCGCCCGCGCGGCGTGCGGCGCGCTCCAGCACGAGCGTGCCCTCGGTGAGCATGAGCTCGACGTCGACGCCCGCCTCGACCTTGATCGCGGCGTCGTGCGCCCACGTCCCGTACGGGTCCGACCAGCCCTCGACGCGGAACGACCACTCGCCCTCGGCGTCCGGCACGAGGCGTGCCTCGTAACGGTCGAGCCCGGGCGCCACGTCGACCATGCGACGCCACGAGTGCACCGACCCGTCGGGACGCAGCAGCACCGCCGTCGCACCGAGCGCGTCGTGGCCCTCGCGGATCACGGTCGCGCGCACGGGCACCGGCTCGCCGACGACGGCCTTGGCCGGGAACCGGCCCTCCTCGGCGACCGGGGACACGTCGACCACCGGGATGCGCCCGACCGGCAGCGGGCCCGTCACGGGCGCCGCGGGGGAGGCGGCCGTGGGGGCCGGCGGCGCGGGGGCCGCCGGGGGCGGTCCGACCGGCGGGGCGGACGCCCGTGCGGTCGACACCGCCTCGGGGGCCGATGCCCCGGGGGCGGGCGCCGAGGCGGAGGTCGTGGCGGCGGCCGTGTCCGCCGCCGTCGGGCTCGCGGGCTCCGGCGTGCGGGTCGGGTCGGAGGGTCGCCCGGGCGCGGGCACCGGGGCGACGGCACGTGGCCGGTCCGCGGACGTGGCCGGTGACGTGCGACGTGGGCGGCGGGGTGTCGTCACGGTCCCGAACCTATCCGGGGATCCGGGGTCGCGGCATCCGCTGGGCACCCACGGCGCGCCGCCCGCGGCCCGGGCGGCCCGCCCGCTCCGGCAGCCACCTGGTCACCCGTCCACCCCCCACCGCGCGACACGACCGATCCCGCCCCGCTGAACCCGGCACCCCACCTGGCCCCCACCCGGCGAGCGCGAGGTTCTGCCGGTTCTCGGACGCCATGACCGGTCGAACACCGCGTTCGCTGCCGACCGAGGCCTGGTGACGGTGCGGCGCAGCCCCGCAGGTGGTGCCGTGGCCGCGGGCGTCGGTCGCCGTCGAGCGCGGGAGGGCGCCGGTCACGGGCGCCGAGGAGCGGCGGGACTCCGCACTCGACCGGTGAGCGGCGACCGCTACCGTGTCGAGCCGACCACAGGACCGTGTGACCTCGGGGCCAGCGCCGCGTCGGCGTCGGGGCAGGACGCCGTCCGTGTCGGGCTGGTGCGCTGGCGGGATGCGACGTCCGGCGCCTCTGCCCCCTCCCCTGCTCCGTCTCGCCCTCCTGCAGGAGGGGCTCGTGTCGACGGCTCAGTGCGACGCGGCCGGCGTCGGCCGGCACCGCCGCGCTGCGCTGCGGGGCGACGGTTCGCTGGTCCCCGTCGTGCGGGGCGTCCACGACGCCGCCGGCGCGCTCGTGCGGCGCTACGGACCGCGCGTGCTCGCCGACCCGCCGGACGTGCACGCCGGGGCGACCGGATCCGCGGCCGTGAGCCCTGCGCCGGCGGGACCTGTGCCCGTGCGACCCGCAGCCGAGGGCGTGACGGTGGCACGGTCGCCCCTGCCGCAGCCGACGCCGCGACAGGGGTGGTCGCCACGGGCGCCGCAGGCGCAGATGCGCGTGCAGGCGGCGGCCACACCTCCGAGGACTGCGGGCCCCGCAGGCGCACCAGGTGGTGCGGTGCGCGGCGGTCCGGTCGTGCCCGGGGAACCGGACCGCGTCGACCGGGGGCACGACCACCGCCGGCGCAGGGCCGCGTGGACGGCGCTGCTCGCGCTCGGGCCGGAGCGCGCGGTGGCGGTCGGCGCCTGCGCGCTCGCGCTGCACGGCGTCGAGGGGCTGCCGCGGACGATCCGGCCCGAGGCGGCGCTTCCCGTCGTCGGCGGGCGCGACCACCGGGGTGACGCGCGGGTGCGGCGCTTCCGGACGGGTGACGTCGTGGTCGTGCGGGGTGCGCGTGCCGTGCGACCGGAGCTTGCGCTCGCGCAGGCCGTGTGCGAGCTGTCACGCGAGCACGCCGTGGGCGTGCTCGACTCGGCCGTCCGCCGCGGCCTCGTGGCACCCGACCTCGCGTGCGTCCGGGCGCTCGCGCGCGGTCGACGCGGGGCCGCGCGTCTCGCGAGGTGGTGGGAGCTCGTCGACGGGCGCGCGGACTCGCCGCTCGAGACGCGCGCACGGCTGCAGTGCGTCGACGCGGGCCTCGCCCCCGACGAGCTGCAGGTGCCGGTGCGCGACGCCGACGGTCGTGTCGTGGCGCGCGGCGACCTGGGTTGGTGGACGCCAGAGGGGCGTCTCGTCGTCGTCGAGATCGACGGCGCGGGACCGCACGCGACACCGGCGGCCCTCTACCGGGACCGCGAGCGGCAGAACGCGATCGTCGCGACCGGTGCGCTGCTCCTGCGCTTCACGGCCGACGACGTCGCCGCAGGGCGCGTCGCGCGCACGCTGGCCCGCCACCTCTCGCGTCCGGCGACCCCGTGAACGCGGACTCGTGCCGGTTCTACGGCTTGAGGACCGGCAGAACCGCGCGTTCGGCGACGAGGACGGGGGAGGAGGAGAGGACCGGGGTCAGAGGGCCGCGACCAGGGCGCGGCCCGTCGTGCGGCCCGTGAACAGGCAGCCGCCCAGGAACGTGCCCTCGAGCGCGCGGTGGCCGTGCACGCCGCCGCCGCCGAACCCGGCGGCCTCGCCGACCGCCCACAGGCCCGGCAGGACCTCGCCGTCGGGGCGCAGCACGCGGCCCTCGAGGTCGGTCGCGAGGCCGCCGAGGGTCTTGCGGGTCAGCACCGACAGCCGCACCGCGTACAGCGGGCCGTGCGCGGGGTCCGTGAGGCGGTGCGGCGGTGCGACGCGGATCGCCTTGTCGACCACGAACCGCCGCGCCATCGCCGTGGCCGTGACCTGCAGGTCCTTGCCGAGCCCCGTGACGACCTGCGCGTCCCGCAGCGCGATCGTGCGCGCGAGCGCGTCGGGGTCGATCCGTGACGTGCCCGTCAGGGCGTTCATCCCGGCGGCCAGCTCGGCCGGCGTCGTCGCGGCGACGAACTCCGGCGACCGCTGCGCGAACGTCTCGACCGGGCCGACCGCACCCGGCCTGACCCGCTCGAGCAGCAGCGCGAGGTCGCGCCCCGTGAGGTCCGGGTTCTGCTCCGAGCCCGAGAGCGCGAACTCCTTGCCGAGGATCGTCCGGTCGAGCACGAACCACGAGTGGTCGTCGCCGCGGGACGTGACGTGCGTAAGCGCGCCGAGCGAGTCGAACCCCGGGAAGAGCGGAGCCGGCAGCCGGTTGCCGTCCGCGTCGAGCCACAGCGAGCTCGGACCCGGCAGGATCCGGATGCCGTGCGCCGACCACACCGGCGAGTGGTTCGTGACGCCCTCCGGGTAGTGCCACATGCGGCCCTCGTGCGCGACGTGCGCGCCCGCGGCGCGCGCGGCCTCGATGCCCGACCCGTCGACGTGGTCCGGCACGCCCGACAGCATGCGTGCGGGCAGCCGACCGGCCGCCGCGGGCCACGTCGCGCGCACCAGGTCGTGGTTGGCGCCGATCCCGCCCGTCGCGACGACGACCGCGGCGGCCTCGACCTCGAACGGCCGGACGACCGTGCGCGACGACGGCGCACCGCGCTCCGCCGCGTCGGGTGCCAGCACGTCGCCCCGCACGCCCGTGACGCGGCCGTCGGTCGTCGTCAGCCCCGTCACGCGGTGGCGGAAGCGCACCTCGACGCGGCCGTCGCGGTGCGCGTCGAGCAGCACCCGCACGAACGGCTCGAGCACACCCGGCCCCGTGCCCCACGTGACGTGGAACCGCGGCACCGAGTTGCCGTGCCCGTCCGCGAGGTACCCGCCGCGCTCCGCCCACTGCACGAGCGGGAACCACCGCACCCCGAGGCGGTGCAGCCAGTCCCGCATGCCGCCCGCGGCGAAGTCCACGAACCCCTCGGCCCACGCGCGGCCCCACCGGTCAGCGCCGTCGTCGGCGAACGCCGCCGACCCCAGCCAGTCGGACAGCGCGAGCTCGGCGCTGTCGCGCACGCCGAGACGCCGCTGCTCGGGCGAGTCGACGAGGAACAGGCCCCCGAACGACCACCACGCCTGCCCGCCGAGGCTCGCCGGCGGCTCGGCGTCCAGCAGCAGCACGCGCCGGCCGGCGGTGACGAGCTCGGCGGTCGTGACCAGACCCGCGAGCCCGGCACCGACGACCACGACGTCGGGGGTGTGCGTCATGCGCGCACGCTACCGCCCCGCCGGCGCGCGACGTCAGGGGCGCACGTACACGCGCATGCTCAGCGGCTCGACCGTGGTGGTCGAGCCGCCCGGCAGGTGCAGCCCGCCCGAGATCGCGGCGGTCGAGACCTCCGACGGGTGCTCCCACACCGAGTCCCACGCGAGCGTCCACGGTGCGGGGTGCCCGTCGACGAGCGTCACCTCGACCGCGTCGAGCGCGCCGTTCACCACCAGCAGCACCTGGTCGTCGTCGGGCGGCGGTGCGACGCGCAGCATCTGGAACGTGCGGACCGACGCGTCGTGCCACCGGGCGTGGTCGAACGCGACGCCGTCGGCGCCGTACCACCCGAGGTCGGGCGGACCGCCCTCGACGCGCGGCCGTCCGGTGTAGAACGTCTCGGTGCGCAGCGCCGCGTGCTCGCGCCGCAGCAGCAGCAGGTGCCGCGCGGTCGCGAGCTGGTCGGCGCGCCACGGCGACAGGTCCCACCGCACCCACGAGAGCTCGTTGTCCTGGCAGTACGCGTTGTTGTTGCCGCGCTGCGTGCGGCCCGTCTCGTCGCCCGCCGTGACCATGGGCGTGCCGGCCGCGAGCACGAGCGTCGCGAAGAGGTTGCGGACCGACCGGCGCCGCAGGGGCGCGACGTCGACCGCGGGGGAGTCCTGCTGCACCGGGCCCTCGACGCCGTGGTTCCACGAGCGGTTGTCGTCCGACCCGTCGCGGTTCTGCTCGCCGTTCGCGGCGTTGTGCTTGTGGTCGTACGCGACGAGGTCGGCCATCGTGAACCCGTCGTGCGCCGTCACGTAGTTGACCGACGCGCGCGGCCCGCGCTGCAGCGGGGGCGTGCCCGAGCCGAACAGGTCGACCGACCCCGACAGCCGCGTCGCGAGGTCGCGCACGCGGTGACCCGGCAGCCCGTGCGCGGCGCGGCCGGGGTCGGCCAGCCAGAACGACCGCACGGCGTTGCGGAACCGGTCGTTCCACTCGGCGAACGGCGCCGGGAACTGGCCCGTGCGCCAGCCGCCGGGGCCCACGTCCCACGGCTCGGCGACGAGCTTGAGCCCGGCGAGCGACGGGTCGGTCGCGGCCGCGACGAGCGTCGCGTGGTCGGGCCGGAACCCCTCGGGGCTGCGGCCGAGCGTCACGGCGAGGTCGAAGCGGAAGCCGTCGACGCCCACGACGTCGGCCCAGTACCGCAGCGAGTCCAGCGTCATGCCGACGACGCCGTCGCGCCGGAAGTCGAGCGAGTTGCCGGTGCCGGTCACGTCCACGAGCGTCGCGGGGACCGCGCCGTCGTGGCTGTAGTAGTACGCGTTGTCGAGCCCGCGCCACGACAGGTGCTGGCCGGGCAGGCCGCCCTCGCACGTGTGGTTGTAGACGACGTCGAGCAGCACCTCGAGCCCGGCCTCGTGCAGCGCGTGCACGGTCGCGCGCACCTCGTCGAGCACGGCGGCGGGCCCGGCGGCGCGCGCGGCCGCCGTGGCGTACGCCGCGTGCGGCGCGAAGAACCCGAGCGTCGAGTAGCCCCAGTAGTTGGTCAGTCCCTTGGCGACCAGGTGCGGCTCGGACGTGAACGCGTGGACCGGCAGCAGCTCGAGCGCCGTGACGCCCAGGCCGAGCAGGTGGTCGACGACCGCGGGGTGCGCGAGGCCCGCGTACGTGCCGCGCAGCTCCTCGGGCACGTCGGGGTGCAGCCGCGTGAGCCCCTTGGTGTGCGCCTCGTAGACGACCGTGCGGGACCACGGCGTCCACGGGCGGTTCGCGGCCGGGTCGGGACCGGGCAGCGCGCGCGTGTCGACGACCACGCCGTGCGGGACGTGCCCGGCGGAGTCGCGATCGTCGGCCGGCCCGTACGGGTCGCCCGTCAGGTCGTCGCCCACGACGTGGCCGTACGTCTCGGGCCCGTACCCCAGCTCGCCGACCAGCCCGCGCGCGTACGGGTCCACCAGCAGCTTGGCCGGGTTGTACCGCAGGCCGTAGCCGGGCTCCCACGCGCCGTGCGCGCGGAACCCGTACCGCTGACCCGCGCGCACGCCGGGCACCGAGGCCGACCAGACGCCGAGCCGCGGGCCGGCCAGCGGCACGCGCCGCTCGGCGGGCGCGTCGAGCGGGCCGTCGAGCAGGCACAGCTCGACCGCGGTCGCGTGCGGCGCGAGCACGGCGACGTCGACGCCCGTCCCGGTGACGTGCACGCCGAGGCGGGGCGGACGGTGTCGCTCGGTCGTCTCGGCCACCACCCCATCGTGCCAGGACGCACGTCCGGGACGTGGCCGGCGTTGCCCACGTGGCGAACACCACCTCCGACGGGCGGGGCCGGTGAGGGTACCCTTCGCCGGGTGAGGATCGTCGTCTGCGTGAAGTTCGTCCCCGACATCCAGTCCGACCGGCAGCTCGGTGCCGACGGGCGCGTCGTGCGCGACGGCGGTGACGGCACCCTCAACGAGCTCGACGAGAACGCCGTCGAGGCCGCGCTCGCGCTCGCCGAGGAGCACGACGGCGAGGTCGTGGTCCTGACGGCGGGCCCGGACGACGCGGTCGACGCGGTCCGCAAGGGCCTGCAGATGGGCGCCGACGAGGCGGTCCACGTGCTCGACGACGACGTCGCGGGCTCGGACGCGATCGGCACGGCGACCGTGCTCGCGGCCGCCGTCCGTCACCTGTCGGCCGACGCCCCGGTCGACCTCGTGCTCACGGGCATGGCCGGCCTCGACGGCCTCACGTCGCTGCTGCCCGCCGCGCTCGCCGAGCTGCTCGACCTGCCGGCGCTGCCGCTCGCGTCGTCGCTCGACGTCGACGTCGACGCGCGCACCGCGACGGTCGTGCGGCGCCTGGACCACGCGACCGAGACGCTCACGGCCCCGCTGCCGGCCGTGGTGTCGGTGACCGACGGCATCAACGAGCCGCGCTACCCGAACTTCAAGGGCATCATGGCCGCCCGCAAGAAGCCCGTCGCGACGCTCACGCTCGCCGACCTGGGCGTCGACCCCGCGACCGTGGGGGCCGCGGGCGCCCGCACGCAGGTCCTCGAGGCCGCCCCGCGACCGCCGCGCGAGGACCGCGTCCTGCTCACCGACACCGGTGACGCCGGGACGCGGCTCGCCGCGTGGCTCGTCGAGCGCAAGCTCGTCTGAGCGCGGCCCGCCCCCACCCCGTCGCCCGCACCACCGGAGGACCGTCGTGACCGCCACCCCCGTGCTCGTCCTGCTCGACCACGCCCCCGACGGCACGCTGCGCGCCCCCGTGCGCGAGCTGCTGACCCTCGCGCGCGACCTCGCGGGCGACGCGGGCGTGCACGGCGTGTGGGCCGGTGACCAGGACGTCGCCGCCGCCCGGCCCGTGCTCGCGGCGCAGGGCGTGACCGCCGTGCACCGCCTGGTCACGGACGCGGACCCGCACGTGTCGGACGTGCTCGCCGACGGGCTGCAGGCCGCGCTCGCAGCCACCGGGTCGACGCTGCTGCTGCTCGTGTCGTCGTTCGAGAACAAGGAGGCGGCGGCGCGCCTCGCGGTCCGCACGGGCGCGGGCGTCGTCACCGACGTCGACGGGCTGACGCTCGAGGACGGCCGCGTGGTCGCGCACAAGACCGTGCTGGCCGGCACGTGGACGACGCGCTGCGCGGTGACCACGCCGACGGCCGTCGTCACGGTCAAGGCGAACGCGGTGCCCGCGCAGGACGCGCCCGCGCCGAGCGACCCGCGGGTCGAGGACCTGCCCGTCGCGGTGCGTCCGTCCTCGACGCGGGTCACGGTCGTCGAGCGCAGCGAGCACGCGGCGTCGGGGCGCCCCGACCTCGGCTCGGCGAACGTCGTCGTCGTCGGCGGCCGCGGCACCGAGGGCGACTTCTCGCCCGTCGAGGAGCTCGCCGACGTGCTCGGGGGCGCGGTCGGCGCGACGCGCGTCGCGACGGACGAGGGCTGGATCGGGCACGACGCGCAGATCGGCCAGACCGGTGTGACGGTGTCGCCGCGGCTCTACGTCGGCGCGGGCGTGTCGGGCGCCGTGCACCACCGTGGCGGCATGCAGGCGTCGGGCACCATCGTCGCGGTCAACAGCGACCCCGACGCACCGATCTTCGAGATCGCCGACTTCGGGATCGTGGGCGACCTGTTCACGGTGCTGCCGCAGACGGCCGCGGAGCTGCGCCGGCTCCAGGGCTGACGTCGGTCGCTGCTCGCGTGCCGGGCGGCGTCCTCACGCCGCCGTGGCGGGGAGCGCGTGGCCCGGACCGCGCGTGACGGGTGCGGTGCCGGGCCGAGCCGCGGGCGGTCGTCCGGTCGTCAGGCGATGTCGCGCAGCCACCGCAGGGTCGCGCCGGCCTGCGCCGCCTGGAACGCGCGCAGGTTGGGGATCCCCGGGGGTGCGGGCTGCCCCGACGACCACGCGAAGTACCCGGCCAGCCCGGACAGCGCCGCGCGGAGCTGGTCGACCGAGACGCCGTCGGCCACCGCGCTCTGGCTGAACAGCCACGCGGGGTCGCCCGCCCCGCCCTGCAGGGCCACGCTCGGCAGCATGAACGCCAGGTCGAGCCACGGCGCGCCGACGCTCGCGTGCGGCCAGTCGATCAGCCAGACGCGGTCGTGGCCGTCCTCGATCATGACGTTGTCCGCGCGCAGGTCGCCGTGCACGAGCGCGTCACCCGCGCACGCCCGCAGCGCGTCCTGCTCCCAGCGCACGAGGTCGTCGAGGTGCTCGACCGCCCACCGGCCGGGCTCGTCGATCGCGGTCGCGACGCGCTCGCGCTCGGCGGGGGCGGCGCGCAGCATCCGGCGCCAGCCGGTGAAGTCCTCGGCGAGCTGGTCGTCCGTGCGCGGCAGCGCGTGCCCCGGGGTCGGCTCGCAGTGCGCCAGGTCGTCGATCGCGGCGAGCACGAGCGCGAGGTCGTCGGCGCGCCACGGCAGCTCGGGCGAGCGGCCGTGCACGGCGTCGAAGCCGAGGATGACCCAGTGGCCGTCGTCGTGCCACCAGCGCAGCGGCGGTGCCGGCACCTGCGAGGGCAGCGCCGCGGCGGCACGGATCTCGGCGCGCGCGAGCTGCGGTGAGGTCGGGTTCTGGTCGGGCGACACGGCCTTGACGAAGACGGCCCGGCCGTCGGTGAGCTCGAGCACGGCGCAGAACCCGGGGGAGAAGCCGCTGGTGGCCGACGTCTCGGCCGTGACGCGCGCGCCGGCGAGGGTCTCGATGCGGTCCCGCACGGCCCGCGGAAGGTCGCGCCAGTCGAGCCGCTGTCCGCCGAAGGCGAGCGGCAGCGCGATGACGTCGTCGGCACTCACGCTGACATCCTGCCAGCAAGACGGCCCCTCGGGTCGCGCGATCGCCCGCGGCGTGCGGGGGAAACGTGCCGACCGTGGGGGAGAGTCGTGGCCCGGGCCTCGCGGCGGCCCGGCGCCGACCTCGGTGGGGAAGCGGCGCCGGGGCCCGCGGGCACGTTCGTAGACTGTCGACGTGAGCCCGTCCCGTCCGCCCGCGGTCTACCTCGACCACGCGGCCACCACGCCGATGCGTCCCCGGGCGCTCGCCGCGCTCACCGACGCGCTGGCGCGCACGGGCAACCCGTCGTCGCTGCACACCGCGGGGCGCACGGCGCGCCGCACGGTCGAGGAGGCGCGCGAGCGGGTGGCCGCCTCGCTCGGCGCCCGGCCGAGCGAGGTCGTGTGGACCGCGGGCGGCACCGAGGCCGACAACCTGGCGGTCAAGGGGCTGTTCTGGGCGCGGCACGCGCAGGACGTGCGCCGCCGCCGCGTCGTGGTGTCGGCGGTCGAGCACCACGCGGTGCTCGACCCCGCGTTCTGGCTGGCCGAGCACTCGGGCGCCGAGCTCGTGCTGCTGCCGGTCGACGCCGAGGGCGTCGTCGAGGTCGACGCGCTGCGGGCCGAGCTCGACGAGCACGGCGACGCGGTCGCGCTGGTCTCGGTGATGTGGGCCAACAACGAGGTCGGCACGCTGCAGCCGCTCGACGAGGTCGTCGCGCTCGCGCGCCGGCACGGCGTCCCCGTGCACGCGGACGCCGTGCAGGCCGTCGGCCAGGTGCCGGTCGACCTCGCGGCGTCGGGCGTCGACGCGCTCACGGTGAGCGGCCACAAGGTCGGGGGACCGGGCTCGACGGGTGCGCTGCTGCTGCGGCGCGGTCTGGCGGTGACGCCCGTGCTGCACGGCGGCGGGCAGGAGCGCGACGTGCGCTCGGGCACGCTCGACGCGCCGCTGCTCGCGTCGTTCGCGACGGCCGTCGAGGAGGCGGTCGCCGAGCGCGCCGAGCACGCCGCGCGCGTCGCGGCCCTGCGCGACGACCTCGTCCGGCGCGTGCTCGCCGAGGTCCCGGGTGCCACGCTGCGCGGGCCGTCCGACCCGGCGCGTCGGCTGCCGGCCAACGCGCACCTGACGTTCGCGGGCTGCGAGGGCGACTCGCTGCTCTACCTGCTGGACGCCGCGGGCGTCGAGGCGTCGACCGGGTCGGCGTGCCAGGCCGGCGTGCCACGCCCCTCGCACGTGCTGCTCGCGATGGGTGTGGGGGAGGACGACGCGCGGGGCGCGCTGCGGTTCTCGTTCGGCGGCACGTCGACCCAGGCCGACGTGGACGCGGTCGTCGCGGCCCTGCCCGCAGCGGTCGAGCGCGCCCGCGCCGCCGGGCTCACGTCGACGCTGGTGGGTGCCTGATGCGCGTGCTCGCCGCCATGTCGGGCGGGGTCGACTCGGCCGTCGCCGCCGCGCGCGCTGTCGACGCGGGGCACGACGTCGTGGGCGTGCACATGGCGCTGTCGCGCACGCCCGCGCAGGAGCGCACCGGGTCCCGGGGCTGCTGCTCGATCGAGGACGCGTCGGACGCGCGCCGCGCGGCGGACGTGCTCGGCATCCCGTACTACGTGTGGGACATGTCGGAGCGGTTCGAGCAGACGGTCGTCGCGGACTTCCTCGCCGAGTACGCCGCGGGCCGCACGCCCAACCCGTGCGTGCGCTGCAACGAGCACGTGAAGTTCGCCGCTCTGCTCGACAAGGCGCTCGCGCTCGGGTTCGACGCGGTGTGCACCGGGCACTACGCACGCGTCGTCGACCGTGCCGACGGCACGCGCGAGCTGCACCGGGCGTCCGACGCCGCGAAGGACCAGTCGTACGTGCTGGCCGTCATGGGCCCCGAGCGGCTCGCGCGCGCGATCTTCCCGCTCGGCGACGTGACGTCGAAGGCGGAGGTCCGGGCCGAGGCCGTCGCGCGCGGTCTGTCGGTCGCGGCGAAGCCCGACTCGTACGACATCTGCTTCGTCGCCGACGGCGACACCCAGGGCTTCCTGCGCCGTGCGCTCGGCGAGCAGCCGGGCGACGTCGTGGACGAGGGCGGCGAGGTCGTCGGCCGCCACGACGGCGCCTACGCCTACACGGTGGGTCAGCGGCGCGGGCTCGCGCTCGGGCGCCCCGCGGCCGACGGCCGCCCGCGTTACGTGCTGGCCGTCGAGCCCGTGCAGCGGCGCGTGGTCGTCGGCCCCGCCGAGTCGCTCGACGTCGCGCACGTGGTCGGTGCGTCCGCGGTGTGGTTCGCCGACGTGCCCGCGCCGGGGACGACGCTCACGGCGCAGGTCCGCGCGCACGGCGCCGACGTGCCCGCGCGCGTGCTCGCCGCCGACGCGGACGGCGTCACGGTCGACGTCACGGGCGCCGGGCTGCGGGGCGTCGCGGCGGGCCAGTCGCTCGTGCTGTACGACGGCACGCGCGTGCTGGGGCAGGCCACGGTCGCCGCGACGCGCGCACCCGCCGACGTGGTGCCCGCGCCGGGACGCACGGCGTGACGGGCGTCAGCGGCGTCGGCCCCTGGCCCGGGACCGACGCGCTCGAGGCCGCGAGCACGGTCGTCGGCGACCTCGTCGACACGCCGAGCGAGGTCGTCGGCACGCCGTTCACGGTGCTGCTGCCCGCGCGCGGGCCGTGGGGCGACGCGACGGGGGCCGCGGTCACCGTGCTCGCCGACCTGCCGGCCGAGCTCGGCCCGCACGGCTGGAAGCTCGCCGACCGACCGGGGCGCGACCTCGAGCGCGCGCGGGCCCACGCGCGCGAGGACCTCGACGCGCTCGCGGTCGCGGCGCACGGCTACGCGGGCCCGCTCGTGCTGCCCGCGCTGGGGCCGTTCACGCTCGCGGCCGACGTCTACCTCGCGCGCGGCGACCGCATGCTGTCCGACCCCGGTGCGGTCCGCGACGCCGTCGGCTCGGTCGCCGCGGGGCTCGCCGAGCGCGTCGCCGACGTGCGACGGGTCGTCCCCGGCGCCGACGTCCGCGTGCTGCTGCGCGAGCCGCTGCTGGCTCCCGTGCTCGCCGGGGCCGTGCCCGGGTTCTCCGGGCGGGCGCCGCTGCGCCGCGTGCCGGGACCCGTCGTGGCCGAGGGGCTCGGCGCCGTGGCGGACGCGGTGCGCGCCGCGGGGGCGACCGCGCTGGTCGTGCACGGCGGCACCGCGTGGTCCGCGCTCGCGGCCGTGCGGGCGTCGTCCGCCGACGGCGCGGCGCTCGCGGTCGCCGGCATCGGCGAGCGCGGCTGGGAGGAGGTCGCGCAGGTCGTCGAGGACGGCCGCGCGTTCTGGCCCGAGCTGCCGCCGCAGGCGTCGTCGCAGTGCGCGGGCCCCGACGTCGTCGGGCAGGCCGACGCGCTGACACGCCCCTGGCGGGCCGTCGGGCTGCCCGCCGCCGCGCTGCGCGACGTCGTGCTGCTCGCGGGCGCACCGCCCGAGCGGGCGACCCCCGACGACGCGCGCGGCGCGCTCGCCGGTCTCGTGCGTGCCGCGAGCCTCGTCGCCGAACGGGCGGAAGGATGACCACCGTGCCCCCCACCCCGCCGCCCGGCACCCCGCCGTCCGGGCCCGCGCCGCTCGACCGCCCCGCACCGCCCACGCGGCGCGCCCCGCGCTCGCGCCGCCGCGCGCTCGCGCTCCTCGTCACGACCGCACTCGGGCTCGTCGGCGTCGTGACGCTCCTGGTCACGTGGGTGAGCATCGGCGTGCGGACCGTGCAGGCGGCGCAGGACGCCGCACCGGGCACGTGCCTCGCGGCGTACGAGGCCGGCGAGGCCGACGCACGCGTCGGGTTCGGCGTCGTGCCCGCGCGCTCGGTCTGCACGTGGGACGTCGACGGTGCGCGCGAGCGGTCCGTCGTCGCGGCGGCGCCCACGGCCGTGGTGGTCGGTGGGCTCGTGCTGCTGCTCGGCGGTGCGGCCGGGACGGCCGTCGCGGTGCTGCCGCCCCGGCAGGCACGCGCCGCCGCGGGCGGTGCGGCCGCACGCCGCGGCGACGCGCCATGATGTCCGCCGTGACCGACGTGCCCCCCACCACGACCGGAGCGCGGCTGCGCGCGTGGTTCCGCGACCTGGGCGCCGTCGTCGCGCACGGCGTGCGGCTGTGGGTGCGCTGGTGGCCCGTGCTGCTCGTGCTCGCGCTCCTCGCGGTCGCGGGTCGTCACGCGGCCGGCTGGGCCGCCGTCAACGCCGCGGGCGTCAGCAACACCCTCGGGTGGGCCGTGCTCGTGCTCGCGCCGCTGTGCATGGTCGCCGGCATCGTCGCGATGCTGCACGTGCTGCGGCGCGACCTGCCCGCGCTCGCCGCGATCGGGCGCACGCGCGCGCCCGACGACCCGACCTCGGGCCACGAGCGCGGGCTCGTCGACGTCCTGGGCTCGGTGTTCGTGCCGTTCCTCGCGCTGTACGCGTCGTACGGGTTCCTCGCCGACGACCGCGCCCGGTTCTTCAACACGGCCGCGTACCGGGCGTTCCGGGAGAACGGGTTCTCGCTCACGGGCGACCGGGCCGACGGCTCGTTCGTCGACCTCGCGAGCGGCTGGTGGGTCGTGCTGGTGGTGGGCGTGGCGGTCGTGCTGCGGTGGGCGCTCGGCCGCTGGGAGGGCCGCAGCCACCGGCGCGCGCTCGCGTTCGTCGGCGCGTACGTCGAGGCGTTCTGGCTGCTCGTGGCCGCGGCCTTCGCGACCGAGCTCACCGGCCGGGTCTGGGCGTGGGTCGAGACGCGGCGCGCGGTGTCGATCGTGCTCGAGTGGTGGTTGACGGCGCTCGACGCGCTGGGCCCGCTGGCAGGTCCGGTCGACGCGGTCGTCGACACGGTCGCGGGCGTGCTGGGGAACCTCGACGACCTCGTCGTCATCCCGCTCGCGTGGCTGACGGTCGGCGCGGTGGTCTACGGGCACCGCCTGGCCGACCCGCCGCGCCCGCGGCGCACGGCGCCCGCGGCCTGGCAGCGCGTGCCGGCCCCCGTGCGCCGGTGGTCGACCGAGGCGGCGGCGCCCGTCGTCGGCGACGTGCGGGGACGGTTCACGGCGCTCGCGGACGGGCTGCGGCGCATGGCCGTCGCGGGTCTCGGGCCGATGCTGGTGTTCGCGCTCGCGTTCCTCGTCGCGACCCGTGTCGAGGAGGGCGTGCTGCTGCTGGGGCGGGCGGTGCTCGGCCCGCAGGACGTCCGCACGTGGCTGGCGTTCGTGCCGATGCTCGAGGGGCTCGCGACCGCGATCGGGCTGACGCTGACGATCGCGCTGCTCGCGGCCGGCGTGGACCGCGTGGTGCGGGGGCAGGGCGCGCCCCGGGGTGACGACGAGGCCCCCGTCGAGCCGCAGGCGGCCGACGCGCGCTGACGGGCGACCGACGCCCGACGGGTGGGAGGGCCTTGACGCGCGTCCAGATGTGCGTAATCGTTTCCACACCGAACCGACCGGTCGGTGTGACGAAGGAGTGACACCATGCCCATCCCCGTGATCCTCGACTGCGACCCGGGGCACGACGACGTCTTCGCCATCTGGCTGGCCGCGGGCAACCCCGCGCTCGACCTGCGCGCGATCACCACGGTGTCCGGCAACGGGTACCTCGAGCACACGACGCGCAACGCGCTCGTCGCGTGCACGGTCGCCGGGATCGAGGGCGTGCCCGTCGCGGCCGGCGCCGACCGCCCGCTGGCCCGGACCCTGACGCCCGCGTCGTGGATCCACGGCGAGAACGCCCTCGGGGGGCCGGAGCTGCCCGAGCCCACGGTCGCGCTCGACCCGCGCCCGGCGGTGCAGCTCGTGCTCGACACGCTCGAGGCGAGCGACGAGCCCGTGACGATCATCCCGACCGGCCCGCTCACCAACGTCGCGACGCTGCTGCGCGACCACCCCGAGGCGCGCGACCGGATCCGCGAGATCGTGTGGATGGGCGGCTCCACGACCAGGGGGAACGCGACGCCGTACGCGGAGTTCAACGCGTGGGCCGACCCCGAGGCGGTGGACGTCGTGCTCGCGTCGGGCGTGCCGTTCACGATGGTCGGGCTCAACATCACGCACCAGGCGCTCATCAGCGCGCAGGTGCGCGAGCGCATCGCGGCGATCGGCAACGCGACCTCGGCGTTCGGCGTCGAGCTCCTCGACTACTTCTGCTCGACGTACCTCGAGGCCGAGAAGATGCCCGAGGGCCCGCTGCACGACCCCGTCGCGGTGGCGCTCGTGGCCGACCCGGCCGTGGCGACGACCGTCCGCACGAGGGTGGACGTCGAGCTGCGCGGCGAGCGCACCGCGGGTGCGACCTGCGTCGACCTCATCGACATCCTGCGCCTGGAGCACAACGCGACGGTGGCCCTCGACCTCGACGTCGAGCGGTTCTGGGGCCTCGTCGAGTCCGCGCTGCGCGCCCTCCGCTGAGGGCGTCCGTCAGCGACAGCGCGTAAACGATTGCGCATTCTTGCCCGTCCCATCGACCCCGCACGTCCCGCCTCATGCGAATCGAAGGAGCTTCGACATGACCGCACGACCCACCGCCCGTCGGCCGCTCGCCCTCGCCGCGCTCGTCGCCCTCGCGCTCGCCGCGTGCGCCACGCCACCGGCACCCGAGCCCGACGCCGCCACCGCCGGCACGTCCGGGCGCGACTACACCGCGTGCATGGTCTCCGACTTCGGGGGCCTCGACGACAAGGGCTTCAACCAGGCCGTCCGTGACGGCATGCGCACCGCCGAGCAGGAGCTCGGCGTCCGGACCCTCACGCTCGAGTCGAACAGCGAGACCGACTACGCGCCCAACCTCGAGCAGGCCTACCAGCAGGGCTGCGACCTGACCGTCACGGTCGGGTTCTCCACCGCCGACGCCGCCCGGACGGCCGCCGAGCGGTACCCGGACCGCAGCTTCGCGATCGTCGACGACTCCTCGATCGACCTGCCGAACGTCAAGCCGGTCGTCTACGACACCGCGCAGGCGGCGTTCCTCGCGGGGTACCTCGCGGCCGGGTACTCGCGCACCGGCGTCGTCGGGGTCTACGGCGGGCAGCCGTTCCCGCCCGTCATGCTCTTCCTCGACGGCTTCGCCGACGGCGTCGCGCACTACAACGAGGTGCACGGCACCGACGTGCGCCTGCTGGGCTGGGACAAGGCCAGCCAGACCGGCACCTTCTCCGGAACGTTCGACGACATCGCCGCGGGCAAGTCCGTCACCCGCAACCTGCTCGACCAGGGCGCCGACGTGGTCATGCCGGTCGCCGGGTCGCTCTACCAGGGCACCGCCGAGGCGCTGCGCGACGCGGGCCGGGGCGTGCTCATCGGCGTCGACAACGACACGTACGCGATCGCGCCGCAGTACGGCGACCTGATCCTCAGCTCGGTCATGAAGCAGATGGGCGACGCGATCGTGAGCGTCGTCGACGAGGGGTCGCAGGGGCGCTTCGACGCCACGCCGTACGTCGGCGACCTCGCCAACGCCGGCGTCGACCTGGCGCCGTACCACGACCTGGCCGACACCCTGCCGGACGGCCTCGCCGACGAGGTCGCCGCCCTGCGCCAGCAGGTCGCCGACGGCGAGATCGTCGTCGAGTCGGTCAACTCCCCGCGCTGACCCCGGGGCCGCGGGGCGCGACGCCGCGCCCCGCGGCCCGGAAGGAGACACGATGAAGCTCGAGCTGCGCGGCATCACCAAGCGCTTCGGGACCCTGGTCGCCAACGACGCGATCGACCTCGTGGTCGAGCCGGGGCAGATCCACTGCCTGCTCGGCGAGAACGGCGCCGGCAAGTCGACCCTCATGAACGTGCTGTACGGCCTGCTGCGCGCCGACGCCGGCCAGATCCTGCTCGACGGCGCGCCGCAGCGCTTCGACGGACCGGGCGACGCGATGCGCGCCGGCATCGGCATGGTGCACCAGCACTTCATGCTTGTGCCGGTCCTCACGGTCGCCGAGAACGTCGTCCTCGGCGACGAGGACGTGCGCGGCCCCGGCTGGCTCGACATGCGCACCGCGCGGCGGCGGGTGCGGGAGATCTCGGAGCGGTTCGGCTTCGACCTCGACCCCGACGCGCTCGTCGGCGACCTGCCCGTCGGCGTGCAGCAGCGCGTCGAGATCGTCAAGGCGCTGGCCCGCGACGCGCGGGTCCTGGTGCTCGACGAGCCCACCGCCGTCCTGACCCCGCAGGAGACCGACGAGCTCATGGCGACGATGCGGCGCCTCGCCGACGCCGGCACCGCGCTCGTCTTCATCACCCACAAGCTGCGGGAGGTGCGCGAGGTCGCCGACCGCATCACGGTGATCCGGCACGGCCGCGTCGCCGGCGCCGCCGAGCCCGGCACCACCACGCGCGAGCTCGCGCGGCTCATGGTCGGGCGCGACGTCACGCTCACCGTCGACCGCCCGCCCGCACGCCCGCGCGGCGACGGGCTGCGCGTCGACGGGCTCACGGTCCGCGACGCGAGCGGGCGCGCCCTCGTCGACGACGTGACGCTGCAGGTCCGCGGGGGAGAGGTGCTGGGGATCGCCGGCGTCCAGGGCAACGGGCAGACCGAGCTCGTCGAGGCGATCACCGGGCTGCGGGCACCGTCCGCGGGGACCGTGCGCCTCGGGGACGACGACCTCACGCGCGCCGGGGTCCGCGCCGTGCTCGCGGCCGGCGTCGGGCACGTCCCCGAGGACCGCACGCACGACGGGCTGGTCGGCGAGTTCTCGATCGCCGAGAACCTCGTCCTCGACCGCTCGTTCGGGCCGCCGTTCGTGCGGCGCGGCGAGGTCCGCCGTGCGCACCTGGCCGAGTTCGCCCGCCAGCGCGTCGACGAGTTCGACGTGCGGACCTCGTCGATCCGCACGCAGGTGCGGCGGCTCTCGGGCGGCAACCAGCAGAAGGTCGTCATCGCGCGCGAGCTGGCCCGGCCCCTGCGCCTGCTCGTGGCGGCGCAGCCGACCCGCGGCGTCGACGTCGGCTCCATCGAGTTCATCCACCGGCGCATCGTCGAGACCCGCGACGCGGGCACCGCGGTGGTCGTGGTGTCCACCGAGATCGACGAGGTGCTCGGTCTCGCCGACCGCATCGCGGTGATGTACCGCGGGCGCGTCGTGGGCGTCGTCCCGGCCGGGACGAGCCGGGAGGTGCTCGGTCTGATGATGGCCGGCACCCCGATCGAGGAGACGGACGCGGCATGAGCGACGTGCAGACCCCCGTGCGCGAGCAGGCGCACCAGGAGCCTCCGCCGGACCGCGCGGGCGCCGTGCTGCGCGCCGTGACGCAGGGACGCGTGACCACCTCGTTGCTCGCGGTGCTCATGGCGTTCGTGCTCGGCGCGCTGCTGGTGTGCCTCACCGACGACCGCGTCGCGGCCGCCGCACCGTACTTCCTGCGGCGGCCCGGCGACCTGGTCGCGGCGGTCGGGCAGGCCGTGGGCGGCGCGTACCTCGCGCTCTTCCAGGGAGCCGTGTGGGCGCCGCGCGACACGTTCGCCGCGAGCATCCGCCCCCTGACCGACAGCCTGATGTTCGCCACGCCCCTCATCACCGCCGGCCTCGGGGTCGCGCTCGCGTTCCGCGTCGGCATGTTCAACATCGGTGCGCGCGGGCAGATCCTCGTCGCTGCGGCGTGCGCCGGGTGGGCGTCGTCCTCGCTGCACCTGCCGGTGGGCGTGCACGTCGCCGTCGCGCTCGCCGCGGGCCTGGCCGGCGGGGCGCTGTGGGGCGGGATCGCCGGGCTGCTCAAGGCCCGCACCGGCGCGCACGAGGTGATCGTCACGATCATGCTCAACTACGTCGCGTTCTACCTGGTCTCGCTGCTGCTGCGCACGCCGGTGCTGCAGGTCGAGGGGTCGGCCAACCCGCGCTCGCGCCCCGCGGACGCCACCGCGGTGCTGCCGCCGCTGTTCGGGGACGCGCACACCACGCACGCCGGGTTCGTGCTCGCGCTGCTCGCGGTCGCGGGCGTGTGGTGGCTGCTCGACCGCTCCGCGCTCGGGTTCCGGTTCCGCGCCGTGGGCCTCAACCCCCGAGCGGCACGTGTCGCGGGCATCGACGTCGAGCGCGTGTACCTCGTCGTCATGGTCCTGGCGGGTGCGCTCGCCGGCCTGGCCGGCGCCGGGCAGGTGCTCGGCACCGTCACCACCGGGTTCGGCGTGAGCATCGAGGCGGGCATCGGCTTCGAGGCCATCACGGTGGCGCTGCTGGGCCGGTCGCGACCCCTCGGCGTGCTGCTCGCCGGCCTGCTCTTCGGCGCGTTCAAGGCCGGCGGGTTCGCGATGCAGTCCATGCAGGCCATCCCCGTCGACCTCGTCCTCGTCCTGCAGTCGCTCATCGTCCTGTTCATCGCGGCGCCCCCGCTCGTGCGCGCCCTGTTCCGGATCCCCGCCCCGGCGCGGGGCCAGGAGTGAGACCCATGACCCCCACCCAGCTCCTGCGGTCCCTCGCGCCCCGGCGCGACGGACGCGCCGGGACGGCCGCGGCGTCGTGGCGCACGCCGGTCACGATGGCCGTCCTCACGCTCGCCGCCGCGCTCGCCGCGGCGCTCGGGCCGCGCACGGGCACGACGTCGTTCCGGCTGTCCGAGCCGACCGACGTGCTCGCGCTGCCGACGGCGACCGTGCCCACGCAGGCCGCGACCGTCGCGCTCACGCTCGTCATGGCGGCGCTGTGCGCCGCGGCGGCCCTGCGGGTCCGTGCCGGGCGCCCACCGGCCCGTGCCCTGGCGCCCGCGTTCGGGACCGCGTTCGTGCTGGCCCTGCTCACGTGGGCCGCCGCCGGTGCGACCGTCCCGGTCGTCGGGCTGCTCGGCGGTGCGCTCGCGCTGTCCATCCCGCTCGTGTTCGGCGCGATGGGCGGCGTGCTGTCCGAGCGCGTCGGCGTCGTCAACGTCGCGATCGAGGGTCAGCTGCTGGCGGGTGCGTGCGTGTCCGCCGTCGTCGCGACCGTGACCGGGCAGCCGCTCGTGGGCCTCGTCGCCGCGGTCGTCGCGGGCGCGCTCGTGGCCACCGTGCTGGCGGTCTTCTCCGTCCGGTACCTGGTCGACCAGGTCATCGTCGGGATCGTCCTCAACGTGCTCGTCACGGGCCTCACCGGGTTCTTCTACTCCACGGCCCTGGCACCCGACGCGGCCCGCCTCAACTCGCCCGCGCGGCTCCCGCAGATCGCGCTGCCCGTGCTGGGCGACCTCCCCGTCGTCGGCCCCGTGCTGTTCCGCCAGACCGTGGTCGTGTACGCGATGTACGTCGTCGTCGCGGTCGTGTGGGTCGTGCTGTTCCGCACGCGGCAGGGCCTGCGCATCCGCGCCGTGGGCGAGCACCCCGAGGCGGCGGACACCGTCGGCATCGACGTGCGCGCCACCCGGGTGCGCGTCGTCGCGCTGGCCGGGGCGGTCGCCGGTCTCGGGGGCGCCTACTTCACCCTCGGGTCCGTGGGAGGGTTCGGCAAGGACATGACGGCCGGCGCCGGGTTCATCGCGCTCGCGGCCGTCATCCTGGGCGGCTGGCACCCGCTGCGCGCCGCGGCCGCGGCGCTGCTGTTCGGGTTCGTCAGCAACCTGCAGAACGTGCTGGGGATCGTGGGGTCGCCGCTGCCCAGCGAGCTCATGCTCATGCTGCCGTACCTGGTGACCGTGCTCGCGGTCGCCGGGGTGGTCGGGAAGGTCCGGGCGCCCGCCGCGAGCGGGACCGCGTACGAGGGGGCGTCATGAAGCGCACGCTGCTGGTGGTCGGGTCCGTCAACGTCGACGCCGTCTCGGGGGTCGAGCGGTTCCCGGCGCCGGGGGAGACGGTGCTGGCGTCGTCCTACCGTCAGGGGCTCGGCGGCAAGGGCGCCAACCAGGCCGTCGCCGCGGCGCTCGACGGCGCCCGGGTCGAGCTCGTCGCGCGCACGGGCGACGACGCGGGCGGCGCCGCCGTGCGGGCCGAGCTCGCCGGGTGGGGCGTCGACGTGACGGACGTGGCGGCCGTGCGCGGCGTGCCGACCGGGATCGCGCAGATCCTCGTCGACGCCCGGGGCGAGAACATGATCGCGGTCAGCTCGGGCGCCAACGACGCGCTCGACGCGGCGGCGGTCGACGCGCTCGCGGACCGGCTCGGGCCCGGCACGACCGTGCTGTCGCAGGGCGAGGTGCCCGTCGAGGTGCTCGACCGCCTCGCCGAGGTGTGCCGGGACCGGGGCGCGCGGTTCGTCCTCAACCTGGCGCCGCCGCGCGACGTCGCACCGCGGACCCTGCGCACGGCGGACCCGCTGGTCGTCAACGAGCACGAGGCGCGCACGCTCGGCCTCGACGGCGCCGATCCCGAGGACTGGCGGCTCGCGTGCGCGGCC
>NZ_BCRB01000034.1 GCF_001552375.1 Cellulomonas iranensis NBRC 101100 = JCM 18110
GCCCGCGCGCGTTCCTCGCTCGTGCGCAGCGTCAGCCGCGCCTCGGTCTCGCGCGACCGCGCCGCCGTCGCCGCGGCCGCGTCGGCGTCGCGCCGCGCCGTCGCCTCGGCGATGGCCGCCTCGGCGTCCTCGGGCGCCTCCTGCACGGCCGCGAGCCGCGCCGTGAGCTCCGCGAGCGTCGCGTGGTCCTCGGCGAGGGTCGTGCCGGCCGCCTCGAGGGAGCGCTCGACGCGCTCGGCCTCGGCCCGTGCGGCCCGGGCCGCCGAGCCCAGGTGCCCCAGCTGCTCGGCGACGGCCGCGAGCGCCGCGTCGGACTCGTTGAGGCGGTCGAGCGTGTCGTCGACGGCCCGCTGCGCGGCGGCGCGCGCGTCGCGCGCCGCCGCGAGCTCGAAGCGCAGTCGCTCGGCGTCGGCCGTCGCGCGGGCCCCGACCTCGCGCGCGGTCTCGAGCGCGGCCTGCAGGTGCAGCGCGCTGGGCGCCGACGCCGACCCGCCCGAGGCGCGGTGGCGCGACAGCACGTCACCGGTCCGCGTCGCGACGACGACGTCCGGGTGCGCCACGAGGACCGCGCGCGCCGCGGCCAGGTCGTCGACCACCACGACGTCGGCGAGCAGCGCGTGCACGGCGTCCCGCACGACCGCGGGCGCCTGCACGAGGTCGACGGCGCGGTCCGCTCCGGGCGGCAGCTCGCGCGCCGCGGCCGCGGCCGGACCGGCGACCAGGAGCGCGGCACGGCCCGCGTCCTCCGTGCGCAGGTGCCGGATCGCGTCGACGGCCGCGTCGACCGACTCGACGGCGACGGCGTCGGCGAGCGCGCCGAGGGCGGCGACGACCGCCTCCTCGTCGCGCACGTCGACGCTCAGCAGGGCCGCGACCGAGCCGACGACGCCGGGCAGGCCCTCGGCGGCGAGCAGGGCGCCCGCACCGTCCTTGCGGGACAACGAGAGCTCGAGGGTCTCGACGCGCGAGGCCTGCTGGTCACGCTCGCGCTCGGCCGCCCGCAGCGCCTCCTCGAGCGCGGTGACCCGCTCGACGGCGGCGTCGAGCGCCTCGACCGCGGCCTCGTGCTCGGCGTCGAGGCCCTCCTCGCCCTCCTCGACGCCCGCCACCTGCGTCTCGAGGGCCGCGAACTGCGTCGTGGCGTCCTGCGCGCGCTGCTCGGCCGCCGCGAGCGAGGACCGCAGGCGCCCGATCTCCGCCTCGGTGGCCTCGACGCGGCTGCGCCGTGCCGCGACCTGCCCCGCGAGCCGCGCGACGCCCTCGCGGCGGTCTGCCGCGGCGCGCTGCAGGTCGGCCAGCGCCTTCTCGCCCGCGGCCGCGGCACGCTCCGCGTCCTGGCGCGCGGCGGCCGCGGCCTCGACCGCGGCACGGGCCGTGTCGACCTCGCGCGCGAGCTCGGCCTCGGCCGTGCGCACGCGCTCGGCCTGCGCCTCGAGGTCGGCGGGGTCCTGGCCGCCGCCGCGCTCGGCGGTCGGTGTCCCCAGCAGGCGGGCCCGGTCGGCGGCGAGCGAGGCCGTGCCGCGCACGCGCTCGCGCAGCGCCGACAGCCGGTACCAGAGCTCGCTCGCCTCGCTGACCGCGGGAGCGGCCTCGGCGGCCTCACGCTCGAGCGCGGCGAGCCGCGTGCGCGCGTCGGCGAGCTGCACCTCGACCTGCTCGCGGCGCTCGCGCACGGCCGACTCGTCGGCGATCTCCTGCTCGAGGCGTGCGCGCAGCTGCGCGAGGTCGTCCGCGAGCAGCCGCGCCCGCGCGTCGCGCAGGTCGGTCTGCACCACGGCGGCCTTGCGCGCGACCTCCGCCTGCCGGCCGAGCGGCCCGAGCTGGCGTCGGATCTCGGCCGTGAGGTCGCCCAGGCGCGTGAGGTTGCCCTGCATCGCGTCGAGCTTGCGGAGCGCCTTCTCCTTGCGCTTGCGGTGCTTGAGGACGCCCGCGGCCTCCTCGACGAAGCCGCGGCGCTCCTCGGGCGTCGCGCGCAGCACGGCGTCGAGCTGGCCCTGCCCGACGATCACGTGCATCTCGCGGCCGAGGCCCGAGTCCGACAGCAGGTCCTGGATGTCGAGGAGCCGGCAGCCGCGCCCGTTGATCGCGTACTCCGAGCCGCCGTTGCGGAACAGCGTGCGCGAGATCGTGACCTCGGAGTACTCGATCGGGAGCGCGCCGTCGGCGTTGTCGATCGTGAGGGCGACCTCGGCGCGGCCGAGCGGCGGGCGGCCCGCCGTGCCGGCGAAGATGACGTCCTCCATCTTGCCGCCGCGCAGCGACTTGGCGCCCTGCTCCCCCATGACCCACGCGAGCGCGTCGACCACGTTCGACTTGCCGGAGCCGTTGGGCCCGACGACGCACGTGATGCCCGGCTCGAAGCTCAAGGTCGTCGCCGAGGCGAACGACTTGAACCCGCGCAGGGTCAGGGTCTTGAGGTGCACGGACGCAGCCTAGGCAACGCGCGGCACCGCGCGGCGCACGCGCGCCCCCGGGCGTGGCCCGGGGCGCGCGTGCGGACCGCCGTCAGAGCGCGGGGAACCAGAGCGTGATCTCGCGCGCCGCGGACTCCTCGCCGTCCGAGCCGTGCACGACGTTCTCGATGAGCTTGGTGCCCCAGTCGCGCGCGAGGTCGCCGCGGATCGTGCCGGGCGTCGCGACCGTCGGGTCGGTGGCGCCGGCGAGCGAGCGGAAGCCCTCGATCACGCGGTGCCCCTCGACCACGGCCGCGAGCACGGGGCCCGAGCGCATGAAGTCCACGAGGGCTCCGACGAACGGCTTGCCGGCGTGCTCGGCGTAGTGCTCGAGCAGCAGGGCCTCGTCGGCGTGCCGCAGCTCGACGGCGACGAGCGTGTAGCCCTTCGCCTCGATGCGACGCAGCACCTCGCCGACGTGCCCGCGTCGCACGCCGTCGGGCTTGACCAGGACGAGCGTGCGCTGCGGTGCGGGTGCGTCAGTCATGGGCGTCACCCTAACGGCGACCGGGCGCCGCCCGGGGGCCGCGTCCGTCAGGCGGGGGTGCCGCCGGGCGGGTGGGCGGCGTCCCACTCGGCGCGCTCGCGGTCGATGCGGCCGCCGAGGCGCAGCGCGACGAGCCACATGACCGCGAACACGCCGCCGACGACGAACATCATCGGCACCAGCACGCCGAAGCCGAGGACGGCGACCTGCGCGAGCGTGCCCGCGAGGTAGCCGCCGGGGCGTCCCACGTAGCCGGAGACGACGACCAGCGCGGCGCAGGTCACGCCGCCCAGGGTCCAGACCGTCGCCGGCGGGGCCACGCGCAGGCCGTACGCCACGAGGGTCGCGAAGAACACGAGGAACGCCTCGAGCAGGAGGGTCGCCTGCGTGAACTGCTGCTTCGCCGGTCGCTTGGGGCGCGGCGGAGCGGGCGGCTGCGTGCTCATCGCACCAGGCTAACGGCCGCGCGGGCGGGTCCCGCCCGGGTCAGACCTCGCCGAAGCCCGCCTCCACGTCCGCCACGAGCCGCGCGACGGCGTCGGACGCCTGCGGCCCCTGCGCGGTGATCGTCAGGACGTCGCCCTGCACCGCGCCGAGCTTCATGAGGTCGAGCACGCTCGCGGCGTTCACGCCGTCGACCTGCACGGCCGCGTCGTAGGGCGCGAGCATCCGCACGACGAGCGCGGCGGGCCGCGCGTGCAGGCCGAGCGGGTTGCGCAGTACGGCGGTCGCACGGACCTCGCCGTCCGGGGCCGTGCCGGACGCGACCGGGGCCGCGGGCTCGGACGCGCCGGAGGCCGCCCCGAAGGACGCCGCGGCGTCCTGGGCCGACGCGAGCACGGCCGCGAGGTCGGCGCGGCCGTGCGCCGTCACCGCGGCGGCGACCGCACCCTCGACGAACGGCGCGTCGGCGATCCGCACGCGCGCCGCGAGGTCGTCGTCGGCCAGCTCGAGCACCGACTCCGAGGTGAGCACCGCGGAGCCGAGGTCGGTGAGCACGACGGCCGCGCGTCCGTCGGCGGTCGCCTCGCGCAGCGCCGCGTCGACGCGGTCGAAGCTCGTGCCGAGCCCGCCGTCGTCGGTGCCGCCGGCGGGGACCACGAGCACGCGGGGCGCCATCTGCCCCGCGACCTGCGCAGCGCCCCGCGCGAGCTCGCGCGAGTGCGACACGAGCACCAGCGCCACGGGCGCCCACTCGTCGGTCACGCGTCCTGCCTCTCCGCACGACGCCCTCGTCGTGCCGTGGTGCGCCGCACCGGTCGGTGCGGACGGGGGGTGACGCTCAGTCGGCGTCGGCCGCGGCGGACGCCGCGGCCTCGAGGATGAGCTGCGTCGAGCGGGCGCCGGGGTCGAGGTGACCGACGGACCGGGGCCCGAGGTAGCTCGCGCGCCCCTTGGTGGCGACGAGCGGCACGGTGGCCTGCGCGCCGTCGCGCGCGCCGAGCGCGGCGGCCGCGAGCACGGCGGACGGCGGTGCGCCGTGGTCGGCGGCCTCGACGGCCGCGGCGACCGCGGGGGTCAGCGCGTCGACCATGGTCTTCTCGCCGGGTGCCGCCTTGCCGCGCGCGACGACGCCCTCGAGCGCCGCCTCGAGCATCGCGACGACGCCGTCGGCGCCGAGCGCGTCGGTCGCGCCCGCCTTCGAGGCCCGCAGGAACGCCGTGCCGTACAGCGGTCCCGCCGCACCCCCGACGGTCGACATCAGGGTCGTCGCGACGAGTCGCAGGACGTCGCCCACGGTCGCGGGCGGCGCGTCGAGCGCGTCGAGCTTGGCCACGACGGCGCGGAACCCGCGCTGCATGTTCTCGCCGTGGTCGCCGTCGCCGATCTGACGGTCGAGCTCGACGAGCTCGTCGCGGTGCTCGGCGACCGCCGCCGCGCTGCGGCGCACCCAGTCGACGGCCCACGCCGCGTCCAACGTCATCCCCCGACCTCCCGCTCTCCCCGGCCCCGTCTCACCAGCGCAGCGCGGTGGTGTGCACGGGCGCGTCCCACAGGGCGGTCAGCTCGTCGTCCAGACGGAGCACCGTGACCGACGCGCCCTGCATCTCCAGCGATGTCACGTAGTTGCCGACGAGCGAGCGGGTCACCTCGACCCCACGCCCGGAGAGCAACGCGCGAGCCCGACGATAGACGACGTAGAGCTCGGACGCCGGTGTGCCGCCCATACCGTTGACGAGCAGCAGCACGCGGTCGCCGGACGTGAGCGCGAGGTCGTCGGCGACGGGGGTCAGCAGCTTCTCGGTGAGCGCGTCGGCGCTCTCGAGGCCGACGCGCGCGCGGCCCGGCTCGCCGTGGATCCCGATGCCGATCTCGATCTCGTCGTCGGCGAGGTCGAACGAGGGCTTGCCGACGTGGGGCACGGTGCACGCCGTGAGCGCGAGGCCCATGGTGCGGACGTTGTCGACGACGCGCTGCGCGAGCGCCGCGACCGCGTCGAGGTCGTCGCCGCGCTCGGCCGCGGCGCCCGCGATCTTCTCGACCGCGACGGTGCCCGCGACGCCGCGACGGCCGGCCGTGTAGAGCGAGTCCTCGACCGCGACGTCGTCGTTGACGACGACCTGGCGGACGGTGACGCCGTCGGCGTCGGCGAGCTCGGCGGCGGTCTCGAAGTTGAGGACGTCGCCCGTGTAGTTCTTGACGATCGTCAGGACGCCGGCGCCGCCGTCGGCGGCCGCGATCGCGGGGGCGATCTGGTCGGGCGTGGGCGACGTGAACACCGCGCCGGGCACGGCGGCGTCGAGCATGCCGACGCCGACGAAGCCGGCGTGCAGCGGCTCGTGGCCGCTGCCGCCGCCGCTGACGAGCCCGACCTTGCCGGGCACGGCGCCGCCCGCGCGCGCGACGAACAGCGGGTCGGTGTGCACGGCCACGACGTCGGCGTGCGCGAGGCCGAACCCCTCGACGGACTCGGCGACGACGTCCTGCGGGTCGTTGATGAGCTTCTTCACTGCCCTGCCTCCCTCGCTCGGCGGCACGTGACGTGCCCGGACGCCGTCGTCCGCGGCTCCCACCTCACCCCGCGGCCCGGGCGGCGTCAACCGTGGGTCGACGGCGGGGGCGTGCACGTCCGTGCAGGCGTGCCGCGCTCGACGGGGCCACCGCGGCCCGCAGACCGGCGCAGGGACCTTCGTCACTGCCGCGCGGCGCGTCCGACAATCTATTGTTCACCCCTCGCAATTTGTCGGCGTCGACATTTCGTGGCGTCACCCACAATACCGGCGGACGCACCGGGTGACGTCACGATGAATTGTCGCCGAAGTAATGACAATTCCGGCATCCCGCTGCTACTGTGCGATACACGGTGTATCGATGCAGGTCAGGGGGGCCTCATGACGATGGACACGCTCATCGCCGTCACGGCGGCGGCGGCACGGAGCGCCGGGGCCGACGATCTCGACGAGTTCGACAACCTCGTGCAGTGCGCGGTGCCGCAGTTCTGCGAGATCCCGGCGGACCGCTGGCCGGAACGCACCGACGCCGCCGAGCGCTCCCGCCGCGCCGGTGCGCACGTCATGGCGCCGCTCGCCGACCCGTACGCGTTCGATGCGCGCCGCCACGGCGTGCCGGCCGCGCGGGCGCGGCGCATGGACCCGCAGCAGCGCCTGGTCCTCGGCCTCGCCGCCGAGCTGTTCGCGCGCGCCCGCACCGACGTGCGTCGGCCCGGCGCACGGGTCGCGACGGTCGTCGGCGTCAGCTCGACCGACTACCGCGCGGTCAGCACGGCCCCGCTGCTCGCGACCATGACGGTCGACGGCGCGCTCGGCACGGGCGACGCCGCGCAGCGCGCGGCCGTGCACGCCGCCGGGGCGCGCGCCGTGCAGCCCATGACCGGGCACACCATGCCCGGCGTCCTCGCCAACATGGTGCCCGCCGCGGTGCAGCACTCGTTCGACCTGCGCGGCCCGGCGTTCGCGGTGGACTCGGCGTGCGCGTCGGGGCTCACCGCGCTCGACGTCGGCCGCGCGCTGCTCCTCACGGGCGCGGTCGACGCGTGCGTCGTCGGCGGCGTGTACACCGCGCTCACGCCCGAGGCCCACGCGGGGTTCTCCGCGATCGGTGCGCTGTCCCCGTCCGGGGCCTGCCGGCCCTACACGCGCGCCGCCGACGGGTTCGTGCTCGGCGAGGGCGGCGCGCTGCTGCTGCTGCGGCGCCTCGCGGACGCCGAGCGCGACGGCGACGACGTGCTCGCGGTCGTCGAGGCCTGCGGCAGCAGCAACGATGGCCGCGCCCCCGGGGTCATGACCCCCACGGTCGAGGGGCAGGTCGCGGCCGTGCGGGCCGCGCGCGGCGACCTGCCGGCCGGTCGCGTGGACGCGGTGGAGGGGCACGGCACGGCGACGGTCGTCGGCGACCGCACCGAGCTCGAGACGCTGCGCGAGGTCCTGCCCGACGCGCCCGCGGGCAGCGTGCCGCTCGGCTCGGTCAAGGCCGTCGTCGGCCACACCATGGCCGCGTCGGCGGCGCTCGCGCTCGTCAAGGTCGTGCTCGCGCTCCGGCGGGGGCGGTGGGCGCCGCAGCCCGAGGACGACGCCGGGTGGCACCCGCTGCTCGACGGCTCCCCGTTCGTCGTGCCGACGCCGGCCGACGAGGCCGCCCCCGTCCGCCGGGCCGCGGTCAACGCGTTCGGCTTCGGCGGCACCGACGCGCACGCCGTGCTCGCGCACCCCGAGGTGGTGGTCCGCCGTGGCTGACGTCGTCCCGGTCCTGCTGTCCGCGCCCGACGCCGCCGCGCTGCGGCAGCGCGCCGCACGCCTGCACGACGCCCTGGCCCGGCCCGACGCGCCGACGTCGTTCGGCGTCGGCGACGTCGCGGCGCGCTGCGCGCTCGTCCCGCCCGGGCCGCACCGCGCGGTCGTGCTCGCCGCCGACCTGCCGACGCTGCTCGCGGGGCTGCGCGCGGTGCGCGACGACACCGTGTCGCCGGACGCGTCCCCCACGACGCACGCCGTCGCGGTCCGCCGCGTCACCGGCCCCGGCCGCGCGCTGCTGCTCTACCCCGGGCAGGGCAGCCAGCGCACGGGCGAGCACGCGGCCCTCGCACGGCTGCTGCCGACCTACGCGGCCCACGTGCGCCGCCTCGAGGACCGGCTCGCGGAGCGGCTCGACGGTCCGCCGCTGCGTCCGCACCTGTCCGACGCGTGGGCGTCCGGCGTCACCGACCCGGGCGTCGACGACACCGCCGTCGCGCAGCCGCTGCTCACCGTGACCGCGCTCGCGACGACCGCCGCGCTCGCCGAGCTCGGCGTGCGGCCGGCCGTCGCGCTCGGGCACTCCGTCGGTGAGCTCGGCGCGCTGCACGCCGCGGGGCTGCTCGACGAGGACACCGTGCTCGACGTGGTCGCCGCGCGCGTCGCGTGCATGCGCACCGGTGCACCGGACACCGGGATGCTCGCGGTGCGCGCCGGGCTCGACGCGCTCGCACCGCTCGTCGCGCAGTCCCCCGGCGTGCACGTCGCGTGCGACAACGGCCCGCGGCAGGTCGTGCTCGGCGGGCCGCTGACGGCGCTGTGCGCGCTCGCCGCGCGGCTCGAGGCGGCCGGCACGGCGTCGACGCCGCTCGCGACCGCGGGCGCGTTCCACACGCCGCACTACGCGCACGCCGACCGCGCGATGCGCTCCCGGCTCGCGGCCCTGCGCCGCCCCGCGGCGCGCGTCACCGGGGCGACGTGCGTGTCGTCCGTGACGGGCGCGGCGGTCGAGGACGTCGAGCAGGCCTTCGCGGGCCTCGGCCGCCAGATCGCCGGGACCGTGCGCTTCCGCGAGGCCGTGCGCACCGCGGTCGCGCTCCCGCACGACGTGGTCGTGCAGGTCAGCGGCGGCGGCTCGCTGCTGCGGACGTTCCACGAGATCGACCCCGACCGGGCGGCGCGCGCCGTCGGGCTCGGGGGCCCCGACGGCTCGACGTCGACGGCGCTCGCCGCGCTCGCCGAGCTCGTCCTCACCGTGCCGGACGTCCGGGCGCACGTCGTGCTCGGACGCCTCGGGACGGCCAGCAGGTGCCCACGGACCGACGAAGGACGGGAGACCGTCGTGCTGCACGGAACACCCACCACCCCCACCACGGACGAACCGGCGCCTCTCGCGCCGGCCGCCGACCACCCGCTGGCCGCGGACCGGCTGCCCGGCCCGGCCCCGGTACCGGGCTCGCCGCTCGGCGTGCCGGGCGGCACGGAGCTGCTCGCGCTGTTCGGCGCCCAGGTCGCCGTGCTCGCCCAGGCGCTCGCGCGACCGCAGGGCGGCGCACCCACCGACGTCGTGCTGCCCGTAGCACCCGTCGCCGCGGCGCTCGCACCCCCGACGCCGGCCCCGGCGGCGCTGGTCCCCGGGCCGCGCCCCGCACCCGAGCCCGTCACGCCGGCGCTCTCGCCGGCCAGGGTGGCCGACGAGGTCCGCGCGTGCGTCGCCGAGATCGGCGGCTACGCGCCGGACGACGTGCGCGGCGACGCCCGGCTCGGCACCGACCTCGGGCTCGACTCGCTCATGATGACGACGGTCGCCGCACGGCTCACGCGCGACCACCCCGCCTGGCGACCGACCGCGGAGGACATGCGGACGCTCCTGACCGTCGACGACGTCGCGCGCGCCGTGGTCGACGCCGAGCGCGGCAGGGCGCCCGCGGACCCGGTGGCACCAGCTGCCACGGCACCGGCGGCGTCGCCGCGCACCGCCGCGTCCGGGGACGACGCCGCGCCGACCCCCCGGGGCGGCACGGTCACCGCGGCGGCCGCACCTCCCGTGGCCGCCGCACCTCCCGTGGCGGCCGCACCTCCCGTGGCGGCCGCACCTCCCGTTCCGGACCGCGGCCGTCTCACCGAGCTGCCCGAGGTGCGCGCGACCACGGCCCGGCTCACCGACGCGGCGGCCGGCGGCGGCCTGCCGTACTACCTGCCGCACGACGGCCGGATCTCCGCGACGACGAGCGTCGGAGGCCGCGAGCTGGTCTCGTTCAGCTCGTACAACTACCTCGGGCTCACCGGCCACCCCCGCGTCGTCGCGGCGGCGCAGGAGGCCGTCGAGCGGTACGGCACGTCCGTCTCCGCGGCGCGCATCCTGTCCGGCCACCGCCCGCTGCACGACGACCTGGAGCACGCGATCGCCGGGCTGCTCGGCACGCAGGACGCGGTCGTGCTGGTCGGCGGGCACGCGACCAACGCCGGTGTCGTGCCGCACCTGTACGGCCCCGACGACCTGGTCGTGCACGACGCGCTCGTGCACGACTCGGTGCAGCAGGGCATCGCGGCGTCGGGCGCCACGCGGCACGCCGTGCCGCACGGGCGTGCCGACCTCGTCGAGGAGGCCCTGCGCGCGCGGCGGCACCGGTTCCGCCGCGTGCTCGTGGTCACCGAGGGCGTCTTCAGCATGGACGGCGACCTGCCCGACCTGCCGGCGCTCGTCGCGTCGGCGCGGCGCCACGGCGCGCACCTCATGGTCGACGAGGCGCACAGCGTCGGCGTGCTCGGTGCGCACGGCGGCGGGGTGTGCGAGGAGCTGGGCGTCGACCCGGCGGACGTCGACCTCCTCATGGGCACGCTGTCCAAGAGCCTGTCGTCGTGCGGCGGGTATCTCGCGGGGCACCGCGACCTCGTGCAGCACCTGCGGTACACGCTGTCGGCGCTCGTGTTCAGCGCGGGCCTCACGCCCGCGAACACGGCCGCGTCGCTCGCGGCGATCCAGGTGATGCGCGACGAGCCCGAGCGGCTCGCGCGGCTGCGTGCCAACGCGCAGCACTTCCTCGCGGGCGCCCGCGCCCGCGGGCTCGACGTAGGCCCCGCCGTCGGCGTGCCGGTCGTCCCGGTCGTCGTCGGCGACTCGGCCGCCGCCGTCGAGGTCGCGCGCCGGCTCGCCGAGGAGGGCGTGAGCGCCAACCCGATCGTGTTCCCCGCGGTGCCCGACGCGCAGGCACGCCTGCGCTTCTTCCTCACGAGCGAGCACACGGTCGAGCATCTCGACCACGCGCTCGACGCCACCGCCCGGAGCCTGGCCGCCGCCGGGGTCCGCACGTCCGAGCGGGTGCCGGCGTGAGCGCCGCGGTGGTGCACGCGACCGGCGCCGACGTGCAGCTGCTGTCCCTCACGGCGACGGCCGACTGGCGGGCCCACCCCGACGTGCGCGCAGCCGTCGCCGCGGCCGCGCTGGCCGCCGGCGCCGAGCCCGGACCGGCGCTCGACGAGGTCGTGGCAGCCGTCCTCTCCCCCGCGCGCTACGTGCACGCCGTCGCCGGCGCGTGCGTCGGGGTGTCGGCGTCGCACGAGGCCGGCCGGACCTACGTCGCCGTCGCGCCCGCCGCGGTCGTGGTCGACGCGTGCGCGATGGACCGGTGGGCGCAGGTCACGACGGCCGGGTCGCGCGCGTTCACCGCCGCCGAGCGGGCCGCGGTGCGGACGCCGTGGGACGCGGTGCGCGCGTGGACCGCGCTCGAGTGCGCCGTCAAGGCGGGCGGTGCGGACCTGCTGCGACCGGACGACCGCGCGCCGCTGCTCGTGCCCGGTGCGCACGGCGTGCCCGTCGTGCCGGGCGAGGGCGTGGGGCTGCACCTCGTGCACCACGCGGGGCGCCTGCGCGCGGTGTGCGTGCGCGTCGCGGTGGCCGTCGGCGTGCGCGTGCCCGCGCCCCGACCCGCACCCGACCAGGCGGCGCTCGCGCTCGCGGCGGTGCCGGCATGAGCGCCGCGCCGACGGCCGTCCTGGGCGCGTCGGGTCAGGTCGGGCGGCTCGTGCTCGACGCGCTCGTCGCGGCCGGGCACGAGGCCGTCGCGGTCGGTCGCACCGCCCCACGCGACGCGCCCGCCGGCGTCACGGTGCGCGTCGTCCCGTCCTACGACGGCGGTGCGCTGACCGACGCGCTCACGGGGTGCGGCGCGGTCGTCGCGACCCTCGGCCTGCCGTACCGGTCGACGGTCTGGGCCGCGCAGTGGGCGCCGCTCGTGGCGGCCGTGACCGCCGCGTGCCGCGGCACAGGGCTGCCGCTGACGTTCCTCGACAACGTGTACGTCTACGGCGACGCACGCGAGCCGCTGCGCGAAACGACGCCGCTGCGCCCGTGCAGCCGCAAGGGCGAGGCGCGGCTCGCGGGGTGGCACGTGCTCGCGGCGCACGCCGACGCGGGCCACGACGTGGTCGTCTGCCGCGCCGCGGACTTCCTCGGCCCGGGCGCGTCGCTCGGGATCGTGCCGTGGCCGGCGGTCGTCGCGGCGGCCGGCGCCGGTCGCCCGGCGCTGCCGTGGCTCGGGGACCCCGACGCGCCCCACTCGTTCGCGCTCACGACCGAGGTCGCGGCCGCGCTCGTGCAGGTCGCGCTCGACCCCAGCATGCGGACCGACACCGTGCTGCACCTGCCGGCCGTCGAGCCGACGACGGGCCGCGCGCTCGCCGACGCGCTCGGCCGCGTGCGCACCGACGGCCGCACCGTGCGCCTGCGTGCGCTGCGCTCCCCGGTCGTGCGTGCCGCGGCCCTCGTCAACGGTGCGGCGCGCGAGCAGGCCGAGATGATGTACCAGGTCGAGCACGAGCAGCTCGTGGACGACTCGGTGGTGCGCGCGCTGGGCTGGTCGGCCCCGCGCACGACCGTCGCCGACGTCGCCGCGCTCGCGCACGCACGCGCCGAGCGGGACGCCCGCGTCAGTCGACCGTGAATGCATGCTCGTCGAGCCGGACGCCCAGCACGATGACGTCTCGCTGACGTCCTGCCCGGCCGCGAGCGGCCGTGGGCCTGCCGGGGCGGTGATCGCCCGTCCCCATCAGAAGCGGGGACGGACGATCACACGTCGCGGCCGATCACCTGCCCGACAGGAGCCCATGTCGCGGCGAACCCCTCCGGGGCGACGGGGTCATCCACGGCGTGCGAGACACACACGGTCGCCGACGTCACGGGCGCGCGCTGGCCGGTCTCGGCAACATCGCTGCAGGGGCGGTGCATCGCGTCGAGCACCTCACGGACGACGTCCGCGCCAGGTGGTGGAGTCCACGGACCGTAGGCGACGCAGACCTCGTCCAAGTAGGCCAGGTAGGCCGGGGAGATGTCGTTCTCGCCGTACCGCATCCATGTCAGGTCCGCCAGCGACCCGATGAGGCTCGGGTCTCCACCGTCCTCGAGCAAGGCAACCACACCGAGCTGCTGGGTCTCGGCATGCTGATAGGTCAGCGCGATCGCGGCTGCACCGAGATCCGTACCGGTCACAGGAGTCGACCGGCCGTCGATCTCGACCGCCGCGAGGCCAGCGGCACGCGCCGTCACCCTCGCGCTGAGATCGGCCAGCGAACCACCAGCGACCCGAGCGGCCATCTGCCAGACGCCGTTGGCTCGTGTCGCCAGGTACTGGTCACCGCTGATGTGGACGGGCGCAGGGTTCGCCAGAGCAGCCCACTGAAAACGGCCCGCATCGTACAGGAACCGGTGAGCGCCGAAGGACACACCGACGAATCCCTCGTACGACAACCCTTCCTGCGCAGCGATCGAGTCCAGCACCTCCGCGTACGCCTGCGGGGTCCAGCCCCACTGACCGTCGGCGACTTCGCACGGCCCGACGAGGTCACCGGGCTGTGTGCCCCTGTGCGTAGCGGTGAACCACGCCCGAAGGGCCTGACGGCAAGTCTCGGGCAACTGCCGGGTCACCCAGGGCTCCTCGACGAGCACGAGCGGCCTGTCCTCCAGGGCGGCCTGCAGGTGGTCGTCGATGACGTCGGGCCACTGCGCCCCCAGGATCGACAGGCCCGGGCCGCCGGGATCGACGACAACCGCGCGGTCGAGCTGGGCGTCGTCGGACTTCAGGACGACGTACCGGATCTGCGAGCCGTTGCTGAGGCGAACAGAGCGGCACCCTTCCCGGCTGCTGGCCTCGCACGGGTCAGCGCTCGTCGATGAATTCGCGGCGACTGTCGGTGGGTCCGTGGACGCATCCGCGCGTGTGGGCCAAAGGCTGCGGGCGGTAAGCGCGAGCCCGGCGACAAGAACGAGGACCGCAGCGAGGGCGAGCCAACCGGCTCGCCCTCGCAGGTGGGACAGGTTCACCAGGTCGAGTCCTTGCGCAGGTTGCCGTCGCAGGACAGGTAGGTGGCACCGCAGAACTTCACGTACGTGTAGTCCGCGAGGTACGCCGTCTTGTTCTTGAACGTGTCGACGACCATGCCGAAGTCGGCCCCCTTGGACCGGCCGTTGTAGATCGCGCCCTGGTCGTAGATGACGCCCATCGTGGTGCCGTTCGGGATCGGCGTCAGGTCCGAGCACTGCTGGATCGGGATGCTGATCGAGAACCCGGACGCTGAGAACCCGAACGTGCCGCCGCCTGCGCACACGTTCTGACCGGCCTTCGGCCAGTAGTTGCTCATCGTGGCGATGCTCGTGTTGTTCTTGTGCGGACGCGAGCGAATGTCGATCTGCGTGGGTGTCCACGCGTTGCTGGCACCCGTCGCGGTGGCCCAGCGACCGTAGTAGAAGTGGTCGCGCGTCGAGCTGTTCTGCTGGAGCTTGTACTTCTCGAAGCACGTGGTGGCGGTGCCACCGGTCGTGGTCGTGGACACACAGTTTCCGTTGAGCTTGGTGCCACCCGAGGCACCGTACCCCTGGCCCAGTCCGGCGCCCGAGCTCAACGCCACGACCCCCTGGGCGTCCGCTGCCTGCTCTCCGTTGGTCTTGATCGCCACGCCCTGCCCCTGCGGCTCAACAGACGTCTCGTCGTACAGGGTGTCCACGACGACGCTGTCCAGCGCCAGTGCTGCATCCCAGGTGACGGCCGTGTCCCCGACGGTGGCCGTGAGCGTGGCGGCGGCGTCGACGAGGCGACCCGAGCGAGCCTGCGACTCGGTGTACGCGTTACGCGAGGACTGGTCGGCCTGGGTCGAGACGCCGGCAGCGGCGTTGAGCGTCGCGAAGTCGATGACCTGGGTGTCGACGGTGACACCCGGGTCGAGCTCGTCGCCGGCGGTCGCGTTGGCGGCGCTGGCTCCCGCTGCCAGGACTTGAGATCGCGGCGAGCGACGCGAACGCTGTGCGCGCTGTGGATCTGACGAACATGTACTGCCCCCTTGCATCTGGTGTTGCGGTGACCCTCGCGCTGTTCGCGAGGGAGTTCTAGGACGGGCGCTTGGCGTCCTTCGCGAGGTCGATGATCCAGGCGGGCAGGTCCCCGGTCTGCAGAGGCACCGACTGCCAGTACGCGCGGACGAAATCGAGCTCGGCAGCGGTGAAGCCCTCGTTCTCGGCGACCTGCAGGTCGAGCGGCACGAGCGCGACCGTGACGGTGCGGTCACCGCTGCGCTCGGTACGAAGAACCTCGACCCCGTCGTTCCTGCAGCCGGAGTTGGTGGTGTCAGCCCCGACGTTGCAGATGACGACGTTGCGGTTGCGCTGCTGGAACCACGCCTCGTGCTGCGTGCGCTCGATGGTCACGTAACTCAGGCTCGTCATGTACGGCGGCGGCACCTGGGGAACGGTGGCGTCCGCCGGGAAGCGGCTGGCCGCGTCGGCGTTGATCTGCTCCTGAGGCTGCAGGACGGGCTCGGTGTTCCAGACGTCGATCGGCAGCAAGACGCCGATGCCGAACCCGCCGAGAACTAGCGCGAGGGCGGCAGCAAGGAGGGTTCGCCAGCTCGACGGTGAACCTGCGCGCACGGGTTGCTCCTGTGGTTGTTGTGCTTGTGACAGCGGCAACCTAGCGCCTGACGGGGATGTGGCTTGGGCAAACGCACGGACTGTTTGCGCGCTCTTTGCTCGACGAGGGGTCTTTCGCGCGGGGGTGTCTGGTGGTATCGCGCGCGCAGGGACGCCGGTGATACATGCCCTGAAGCGCACAGTTGCCGGCTCGCTCGTGCGTGTCCGTTCTGCGCGGTTCGCCGTGCACCGCGCAACTGGCGCCCTGGCGCGCGGGGCGCTCTGATGTCGACGTCCTTCTTCGCCCCCGCTCCCCCTGCTAGCCCGTGGCACCGGAGCGAGTCATCGAGATCGAGCCTCGAGCGAGGTATCAATCCTGCGATCCCAGCGCACCCGCGTGCGAGAGCGGGTGAAGAGGACCCCTTCCCTACCCCGACGTGCGCACCATGACCACAAGATCGACGCCGCTGTTGGTCAGGCGCGGTCGGCGCAACGGCCGCGACCCTCACGATGACCACTGAGGGCCCCGCAAGCACGCACGCCCCGGCACATGTCAGCGGGTGACGGCCCGCAGCACGCCCGCGAACGTCTCGGTCGCGGCCCGCACGGCCGCCGCGGTCTCCGCGGCGTCGGGCTCGTCGACCGTGAACGCGCGCTCGTACAGCCCGACGCCGACCGCGACCACGTCCCGCGTCGGCAGGTCCGGGCGTGAGCCGGTCCGTGCGAGCACGTCGTCGAGGAGCGTCGCGAGACCCGCGAGCAGGTCCTCCTGCGCGTCGAGCAGCACGCGACGGGCCGCCGCGTCGTGCACGGCGGCGCCGCGCAGCTCGGTCACGACGCCGAACCAGCGGGCCTCGGCGCCGACGCTGCCCGCGAGCCCCCGCAGCGCGGCCGGCACGACGTCCGCCGCCGGCACCCCGCCGCGCGTGCGCTCGACCTCGCCGAGCACCGCGTGGCGCAGGCGCGCGACCTGGTGCGCGTTCGCGCTGCGGTACAGCGCGCCGACCAGCTCCTCCTTCGAGCGGAAGCTCGAGTAGAACGCACCGCGCGTGTACCCGGCCCGCGCGGTCACGGCGCCGATCGTCGTGCGCAGGTAGCCGGTCTCGAGGAACTGCCCGTACGCGGCGTCGAGCAGCGCGCGCCGCGTCGTCGCGCGCCCGCGCGCGTCACCGGGCACGGTCGGTGCCGCGGCGGGCGGCGCGGCGTCAGGCACGGCCGAGCAGCACCCGCGCCTCGGCCACCAGCAGGATCGAGCCGGTCACGAGCACACCCGCGCCGCGCTCCTCCTCGCCCTCGGCGCGCTGCACGGCGACGTCGATCGCGTCGGGCAGCCGCGCGGCGACGTGCACGCGGTCCTCGCCGAACACGTCGATCGCGACCTCCGCGAGGTCGTCGGCGTCCAGCGCGCGGGCGCCCGACGCCTGCGTGACGACGACCTCGGCGAGCAGCGGCTCGAGCGCCGCGAGGATGCCCTCGGGGTCCTTGTCCGCCATGACGCCCACGACGCCGACGAGCCGCGTGAACGCGAACGCCTCCTCGACCGCGTCCGCGAGCGCCTCGGCCCCGGCGGGGTTGTGCGCACCGTCGACCAGGACGGTCGGGCTCGAGCGCACGACCTCGAGCCGCCCGGGCGACGACACGTCCGCGAACGCGGCCTCGACGACGGAGCCGTCGAGCGCCGCACCGCCCGTGAGCAGCGCCTCGGTCGCGACGAGCGCGAGCAGCGCGTTGTGCGCCTGGTGCTCGCCGTACAGCGGCAGGAACACCTCGGTGTACACGCCGCCGAGCCCGCGCAGCGCGACGACCTGCCCGCCGACAGCCACCTGCCGCTCGACGACCGCGACGTCGACGTCCTCGCGCACGACCCGCGCACCGCGCTCGGCCGCGACGGCGAGGACCACGCCCTCGACGTCGTCGGTCTGGTGCGCGAGGACGAGCGTCGCACCGTCCTTGACGATGCCGGACTTCTCGGCGGCGATCTCGACGAGCGTCTCGCCGAGGTACCGCTCGTGGTCCATCGCGACCGGCGTGATGACGGCGACCTCGGCGTCGACGAGGTTCGTGGCGTCCCACCGGCCGCCCATGCCGACCTCGACGACCGCGACGTCCACGGGCGCGTCGGCGAACGCCGCGTACGCCATGACCGTGAACACCTCGAAGAACGACAGCCGGTGACCGCCGTTCACGGCCGCGCGCGCGTCGACCATGTGCACGTACGGCGCGACGTCCTGCCAGACCTCGACGAAGCGCTCGTCGCTGATCGGCTCGCCGTCGATGCTGATGCGCTCGTTGACGCGCGTCAGGTGCGGGCTCGTGAAGCGTCCGGTGCGCAGGCCGTGCTCGCGCAGCAGCCGCTCGACCATGCGCGCGGTCGACGTCTTGCCGTTCGTGCCCGTGAGGTGCACGGTGCGGAACGCGCGCTGCGGGTCGCCCAGCAGCTCGAGCACGTCCCGCACGCGGTCGAGCGACGGGTCGATGTCGTGCTCGGGCGCGCGCGCGAGGATCGCGCGGTACACCTCGTCCGCCGCGGCGCGCGCCGCCCGGGCGGCCTCGTCCTTCAGGTGGTCGGCCCCGCCGCTCATGCGTCCGCCTTCGTCAGGTGCACGGCCACGTCGGCCGCGTCGGTCGGCTCGAGCGTCAGCGACGCCGCGAGGGTCTCGGCGGCGACGAACGCGCGGTGCGCCTCGACGTCCGCCACGTGGTCGGCGGGCACGCCGAGCACGAGGTCGATGCGGTCGGCGACGTGCAGGCCGGCGGCCTTGCGCGCGTCCTGCACCGCCCGGACGACGTCGCGCGCGTAGCCCTCGGCCAGCAGCGCGGCGTCGAGCGCGAGGTCGAGCACCACGACGACGCCGCCGGGCAGCACGGCCGCCGCGACGTCACCCCCGCCGCCCTCGCCGACGACCGTCGTCAGCTCGTACTCGGCGGGCTCGAGCGCGACGTCGCCGTCGTCGGTCGTCACCACGACCGTCTCGCCGTCGACGCGCCAGGCGCCGGTGCGGGCCGCCTTGATGACGTGCTGCACGGACCGGCCCAGGCGCGGGCCGGCGGCGCGCGCGTTGACCGCGAGCCGCTGCACGATGCCGAAGCGCTCGGTCGTCTCGGCGTCGGCCGCGACGACGTCGACGTGCTTGACGTTGAGCTCGGCCGCGAGCAGTTCGGTGTACGGCGCGAGCGCGGCCGGGTCGGCGACGGCCACGGTGAGGCGACGCAGCGGCTGCCGCACGCGCACCTGGTGCGCCTTGCGCAGCCCGAGCGCGGCGGACACCACGGCCCGCACCTCGTCCATCGCCGCCACGAGCGCGTCGTCGTGCACGAGCGCCTCGTCGGCCGTCGGCCAGTCGGTGAGGTGCACGCTGCGCCCACCGGTCAGGCCGCGCCACACCTCCTCCGTGACGAGCGGCGCGAGCGGCGCCATGACGCGCGTGAGCTCCTCGAGCGCGGTCCACAGCGTGTCGAACGCGTCGGCGTCCTCCGACCAGAACCGGTCGCGCTGCGTGCGCACGTACCAGTTGGTCAGCACGTCGAGGTGCTCGCGCACCGACTCGCACGCGGCGGGGATGTCGTACGCGTCGAGCTGGGCCGTGAGCGTCGCGCTCAGGTCGGCCGTGCGCGCGAGCAGGTAGCGGTCCATGGGCGGCAGGCTCGCGGCCCGCTCTGCCGTGACGCGCCGTGCGGCGTACCCCCGCCCGCCGTCGGCGGCACCGGCGTACAGCGTGAAGAAGTAGTAGGTGCTCCACAGCGGCAGCAGCACCTGGCGCACGCCGTCGCGGATGCCCTCCTCGGTGACCACGAGGTTGCCGCCGCGCAGGATCGTCGACGACATGAGCGACCAGCGCACCGCGTCGGACCCGTACTTGTCCCACATGAGCACCGGGTCGGGGAAGTTGCGCAGCGACTTGCTGGCCTTGCGGCCGTCGTCGCCCAGCACGATCCCGTGGCACATGACGTTGCGGAACGCGGCGCGGTCGAAGATCGCGGTGGCCAGCACGTGCAGCGTGTAGAACCAGCCGCGCGTCTGGCCGATGTACTCGACGATGAAGTCGCCCGGGTAGTGGTGCTCGAACCAGTCGCGGTTCTCGAACGGGTAGTGCACCTGCGCGAACGGCATGGACCCCGAGTCGAACCACACGTCGAGCACGTCGGGGATGCGACGCATGGTCGAGCGCCCGGTCGGGTCGTCCGGGTTGGGGCGCGTCAGGTCGTCGATGAACGGGCGGTGCAGGTCGGGCTCGCCGCGGTCGTTGCGCGGCAGGCGGCCGAAGTCGGCCTCGAGCTCGGCGAACGAGCCGTACACGTCGACCCGCGGGTACGCGGGGTCGTCGCTCACCCACACGGGGATGGGCGTGCCCCAGTAGCGGTTGCGGCTGATCGACCAGTCGCGCGCGTTGGCGAGCCACTTGCCGAACTGGCCGTCCTTGATGTGCCCGGGGATCCACTCGATGCCCTGGTTGAGCTCGACCATGCGGTCCTTGAACGCGGTGACGCGCACGAACCACGACGACACGGCCTTGTAGATCAGCGGGTTCCGGCACCGCCAGCAGTGCGGGTAGGAGTGCTCGTACGTCTCGTGCCGCAGCACCGCGGCCCGGTGCGCCGCGTCGACGCGCGCGAGCGGGCCCGTGCCGGCCTTGAGGTCGGCGATGACCTGCTTGTTCGCCTCGAACACCTGCACGCCGGCGTAGTCGGCGACCTGCGCGGTGAAGCGGCCCTTGGAGTCGACGGGCACGACGGGCGTGATGCCCGCGGCGTCGCACGTGGCCATGTCGTCCTCGCCGAACGCGGGCGCGAGGTGCACGACGCCCGTGCCGTCCTCGGTCGTGACGAAGTCCGCCGCGAGCACCCGGTGCGCGTTCTCGTGGCCCGCGAAGTAGTCGAACGGCGGCGTGTAGCGGCGGCCGACGAGGTCGGCGCCGGTGAGCGTCGCGACCACCGTCGGCTCGTCACCGAGCTCGCGGGAGTACGCGCCGAGGCGTGCGGCGGCGAGCACGACCCGCTCCCCCGGGTGCGCGTCGGCGAACGGCGACCCGGGCTGCGGCTCGACGACGACGTACTCGACGTCGGGGCCGACGGCGACCGCGAGGTTGGACGGCAGCGTCCACGGGGTCGTCGTCCAGACCAGCACGAGCTCGCCGGTCCCGAGCCGGAACCCGACCGTGAGCGCGGGGTCCTGGCGCGAGGCGTACACGTCCTCGTCCATGCGCAGCTCGTGGTTGCTCAGCGGCGTCTCGTCGCGCCAGCAGTACGGCAGCACCCGGTAGCCCTCGTAGGCCAGGCCCTTGTCGTACAGCTGCTTGAACGCCCAGATGACCGACTCCATGAAGCTCGGGTCGAGCGTCTTGTAGTCGTGCTCGAAGTCCACCCAGCGCGCCTGGCGGGTGACGTAGTCCTGCCACTCCTGCGTGTAGGTGAGCACCGACGTGCGGCACGCGTCGTTGAACGCGGCGATGCCCATCTCGTCGATCTGGGACTTGTCGGTGATGCCGAGCACGCGCTCGGCCTCGAGCTCGGCCGGCAGGCCGTGCGTGTCCCAGCCGAACCGGCGCTCGACGCGGCGCCCGCGCATGGTCTGGTAGCGCGGCACGACGTCCTTGGCGTACCCCGTGAGCAGGTGCCCGTAGTGCGGCAGGCCGTTGGCGAACGGCGGGCCGTCGTAGAAGACGTACTCGTTGTCGCCCTGCTCGCCGGCCGGGCGCTGGTCGATCGACGCGCGGAACGTGCCGTCGGCCTGCCAGTACGCCAGCACGTCGCCCTCGAGCGCGGGCAGGTCGGGGCTCGGCGGGACGCTGGCGGCGGTGCCGTCGGACGTGCGGTGCAGCGGGTACGCCACGGTCGGTGCTCCTGGTCTCGCGCACCTGGGCAGGTGCGGCACGGCCACGAGGACGACGACGCCCGGACCGGCCGGGCACCACCGCGGTACCACCTCGCTTGCCGAGGACGCGCCCCGACCACTCTGACGACGGCTGTGACGGGCCTGCCCCGTCCGGTTCTACTGAGGACCCGCCCGCCGGGCGGGTCCCGTTCTTCCGGAGGCTCGCCGGTGATGGCCGGGTCGACGCCTGTGCGCCCCAGTGTATCGACGCCCGTCGCGGACGTCGTCACCGATTCGGTCCCCCCGCGCGCGTGGGGCACGATCGGTCCCATGACCTCCCCCCGGCCCGTGGCCCTCCTCGACCTCGACGGCACCCTCATGGACTCGGCGTCCGGGATCGTCGCGTCGGTGCGCGCGGCGTACGAGCGCGTCGGGCTGCCCGTGCCGAGCGAGGCCGTCATGCGGTCGTTCGCCGGGCCGCCGCTCGGCTGGTCGCTCACGACGCACGGCGTGCCGGCCGATCTCCTCGACGACGCGGCCGCCGCGTACGCCGACCACTTCGGCCGGGTCGGCGTGTGGGACACGCGCGTGTTCGACGGCATCCCGCAGGCGCTGACGGCGCTGCGCGAGGCCGGGGCCCTGCTGGTCGTGGCGACCGCGAAGCCCGAGCGGTGGGCCGCCCCGATCTGCGACGAGACGGGTCTGACGCCGCTGCTCGACCACCTCGTGGGTGCGCCGGACGACGAGTCGGAGTCCAAGGGCCAGATCATCGGCCGCGCGCTGACGTGGGTGCGCGAGGCGACCGGTGACGCCGGGTTCCGCGCGGTCATGCTGGGCGACCGCGAGCACGACGTGCACGGCGCGGCCGAGCACGGGCTGCCGTGCCTCGGCGCGGGCTGGGGCTACGCCGACGGCGACGAGCTGCGCGATGCCGGTGCCGTCGAGGTGCTGACGTCGACGTCCCAGGTGCCGGCAGCGGTCCTCGCACGCGTGACGGACGGCGCCGCGTGACCGGACCCGCCGCGGCGCCCACCGGCGCACCGCTCGCGCTGCTCGACCTCGACGGCACGCTCACCGACTCCTACCCCGGCATCGCCGCGAGCGCGCGCGTCGCGTTCGCGGCGCTGGGCCTGCCGGTGCCCGACGACCGGGCGCTGCGCCGGTTCGTCGGGCCGCCGCTGCCGTCGTCGTTCGCGCTGTTCGGCGTGCCGCCCGAGCGCGTGCCCGAGGCGGTCGAGGCGTATCGCGGGTACTTCCGTGAGCAGGGCATGTGGCAGAACAGCGTGTACGACGGCGTGCCCGAGCAGCTCGCCGCGCTGCGGGACGCGGGCGTGCGGCTGGCCGTCGCGACCAGCAAGCCCGAGGTCTTCGCGCGCCCGATCTGCCAGCGCTACGGCCTGGCCGAGCACCTCGAGGGCGGCGTCGACGGCGTGTTCGGCGCACCGCTCGACGACGTGCCGTCGACCAAGGCCGACGTCATCGCCGCGGCGCTCGCGGCGCTGACGCCGACCGGCCCGGTCGTCATGGTCGGCGACCGGTCGCACGACGCGGTCGGCGCAGCGGCGCACGGGCTGCCGTGCCTGGGCGTCGCGTGGGGCTACGCCGAGCCGGGCGAGCTCGAGGACGCGGGCGCGATCGGCGTCGTGCCGCGCGTCGACGGGCTCGCGGCAGCCGTGCTCGACGCGCTCGCCGGAGCCACCGGGACGCTCCCCGAGGTCAGCGCGTCGGCGTCACCGGCGGCAGGGCCGACCACGGGAACGTGATCCAGCGGTCCGTCTGGCGCCACACGTAGTCGGGCACGACCACCGAGCGGGGCTTGTGGTAGAGCACCGCGGTGCGGACCTCGGAGCAGTCCTCGCTCAGCAGCCGCTTGACCAGCGCGAGCGTCTCCCCCGAGTCCGCGACGTCGTCGACGACGAGCGCGCGCAGCCCCTGCACGGCCTCGGTGTCGAGCAGCGGCGGGAGCACCGCCGGCTCGGGCAGCGTCGTGTCGACGCCCGTGTAGAACTCGACGTTCATGGTGCCGACGGCCTTGGTGCCCAGCGCGTAGGCCAGCGCACCGCCCGGCGGCAGCCCGCCGCGCGCGACCGACACGACCACGTCGGGCACGAACCCCGAGTCCGCCACGGCCTGCGCGAGCTCGCGCACGGCGTCCCCGAACCGCTCCCAGCCCAGCACCTCGCGGTCGGCGGGCATCTCCTGGCCGGGTGCGGCCTCGGTCGTCGTCATGGCTCCATGGTGGCGCATCGCACGCCGTTCACCGACCACGGCGTCGCACGAGGTCGGTGCCCCCCACCGGTGCGGCCGCTCGCGAGTTGCGCCCGTGACGTGCACCGATACGTTCGAAGCGCACGAGAACGACAGGGACGGCTCGTCCGTCCCCGCGATCGAGCCGCGATCGTGTCCGCCCACGGAAGGACGACACCCATGATCAGGACGACCCCGCGCACCCGCCTGCCCCGCCTCGTCGGGGCGAGCCTCGCCGCCGGGGGTCTGGCCCTCGCACTGGCGGCCTGCGGCACCGACGACGCGTCCGGCGACGGCGCGACGACCCCCGCCGCGACGCCCGACGGCATGACGTCGCCCACGCCCGACGCGCCGACCCCGACGCCCACGTCGGACGACGCGGGCGGCACCGACCCGGCCGCCCTGACCGACGGCAGCACGGTGGTCGACATCGCGACCTACGCGTCCACCTGGGTGGTCACGACCGTCGAGGGCGCCGTGACGACGCTCGAGAACCCGTCGACGTCCGAGGTGCCGTACACGTGGGTGATCGAGCCCGCCGGGGCAGACGGCACGTCGCTCGTGCGGTCGAGCGCGACGACCGACGACCGGGACATGTGCCTCAACCTGCCGGGTGACGACGTCGTGGGCCTCGCGGAGTGCGACCCCGCGGACCCGCACCAGCAGCTGCGGGTCACCGCGCTGGACCGGCCCGAGCAGGTGAACGTCTCGAACGACAACGGTTACCTCGCGGCAGACCAGGAGGGCGGACTGGCGGTCGCGTCCGACGCCGGCAGCCCCGCCACCGTGTTCACGCTCACCGCGCGGGGACCTGCGGCGAGCTGACCCAGGACCCGCACGTGCGCACACGCCGCCCCGTGGCCGTACGGCCGCGGGGCGGCGCTGCGCCTAGCCTGTCCGCGTGGAGCCCCTGACCAGCAGCGAGGTAGCCGACCGGATCAGCCGCGGCGAGGTGAACCGCGTCGAGCGCGTCACGAGCCGCAGCGCGCGCGACATCGTCGTCGCGAACGTGTTCACGCGCGTCAACGCGATCTACTTCGTGCTGTTCCTCGTCGTGGCGTTCACCGGGCACTGGCTGGACGGTCTGTTCGGTCTGCTCATCGTCGTGAACAGCGCGGTCGGCATGGTGCAGGAGATCCGCGCCAAGCGGACGCTCGACCGGCTGGCCATCCTCAACGCCTCGACCGTCACGGTGGTCCGCGCCGACGGCGAGCTCGCGCTCGACCCGGCCGAGATCGTGGTCGACGACGTGGTCGAGGTCTCCGCCGGGGACCAGGTGCCCGTCGACGGCGACCTGCTGAGCACGAGCGGCCTGGAGGTCGACGAGTCGCTGCTCACCGGGGAGTCCGAGGCCCTCGCCCCCGCCGTCGGGGCGCCGCTGCTGTCCGGCAGCGTCGTGGTGGCCGGGACCGGTCGGCTGCGCGCGACGCGCGTCGGGGAGCACGCCTACGCGGCGCGCCTCGCACGCGAGGCGTCGACCTACTCGGCGCCGTCGTCGGGCCTGCGCGCCGGGATCGACACGATCCTGCGGTACCTGACGTGGGTGCTGGTGCCCGTCGGCGCGCTCATGGTGTGGAACCAGCTCACGCAGACGTCGCTGCCGCTCGACGACGCGCTGCGCGGCATGGTCGCCGCGCTCGTGCCGATGGTGCCCGAGGGCCTGGTGCTCATGACGAGCGTCGCGATGGCGGTCGGCGTGATCCGGCTCGGGCGGCGCCAGTGCCTCGTGCAGGACCTGCCCGCGATGGAGGCCCTGGCCCGCGTCGACGTGGTGTGCTTCGACAAGACCGGGACGCTCACCGAGGACGGCATGCGCGTCCGCGAGCTCGTGCTGCTGGACGGCACGCAGGACGAGGCGTGGGCGGCGCTCGCGACGATCGGCGCCGGCGAGAGCCGGCCGAACGCGAGCATGCACGCGATCCTCGAGGCGACCGACGCGGTCCGGGGCGACGACGCGACCGCGCGCGTGCCGTTCTCGTCGGCGCGGCGCTGGGCCGCCGCGCAGACCCCCGCCGCGACGTGGGTGGTCGGTGCGCCCGACGGCCTGCTGCCCGACCACCCGGCCCTCGCGCGCGCCGCCGAGGAGTCCGCGCGCGGCCGCCGCGTGCTGGCCCTCACGCGCAGCACGGCGCCGCTGGAGGGCACGGCGCTGCCCGCCGGGCTGACCGCGGTGGCGCTCGTCGTGCTGGACCAGCGGGTGCGGCCCGAGGCAGCCGGGACGCTGCGGTTCTTCGAGGAGCAAGGCGTCACGCTCAAGGTGATCTCGGGCGACGCGCCCGTCGCGGTCGCGGCCGTCGCCGAGCAGGTGGGGCTCCCCCACGCCCACGACACGGTCGACGGCGGGCGGCTGCCCACGGACCCCGACGAGCTCGGGCGGGTCGCCGACGGCGCCGCCGTGTTCGGCCGCGTCCGCCCCGACCAGAAGCGCGAGCTGGTCCGTGCGCTCGCCGCGCGCGGTCGCACCGTCGCGATGACCGGGGACGGCGTCAACGACGTGCTGGCGATGAAGGAGGCCGACGTCGGCGTCGCGATGGGCAGCGGCAGCCCCGCGGCGCGCGCCGTCGCGCGCCTCGTGCTGCTGGACTCGTCGTTCGCGACGCTGCCGTTCGTGGTCGCCGAGGGGCGCCGCGTGGTCGCGAACATCGAGCGCGTCGCGACGCTGTTCCTCTCCAAGACCGTGTACTCGGTGCTGCTCGCCCTGGTGGTCGCGCTGACCGCGCTGCCGTTCCCGCTGCTGCCGCGCCACGTCACGCTCATCGCGTGGTTCACGATCGGCATCCCGGCCGCGGTGCTCGCGCTCGCGCCCAACCGCGAGCCCGCGCGCGACGGGTTCGTCGGTCGTGTGCTCGCCGCCGCGGTGCCCGGCGGCGTGGCCGTGGCCGTGGCCGCGTACGGCGCGTACGCGGTCGCACGGTCGGTGATCGGCACCGGGTCGGCGCACACCGTGCCGACCTCGACGGCCGCGTTCCTCGCGCTCGTCGTGGTGGCCTTCGACATCCTCGTCGACGTCGCGCGGCCGCTGCGACCGTGGAAGGTCGCGCTCGTGACCGCCATGGTCGGGGCGATGACCGCCGTCGTCGCGCTGCCGCTCGGGCAGCGGCTGTTCCAGCTCGACCCGACCGACCCGCGCGTGCTGCTGGTCGCGGGCGGCGGGGCCGCGGTCGGCCTGGTGCTGCGCCGCGCGCTGCGGGTCTCGGTCCGGGCGTGGGCGGCCCGACGGGCGGCGGGTGCGCCGGGCGCACCCGCACGCCCCTGATGTGGGAGGTTGTCGACCGTGAGCGACCCCCGCCCCGGCCTGCCCGGCCTGTTCCCCGGCAAGCACTTCATCAGCACGGTCCTCGAGGCGCTCGAGACCAAGACGACGATGTCCGGCGCCCTCGGGCGGCGCTACCTCATGCGCGCCGCGATGGCCGGGATCATCATCGGGCTGCTCTACGGCGCGCACTACGCCGTGATCGCGGCGTTCGACGCCATCGTGCTGGGCGGGACGTCGCTGTACCCGCTCGGGCGGATCGCCGGGGCGCTGACGTTCGGCTGGGCGCTCGTCTTCATCTACTACTCGCGGTCCGAGCTGCTGACCTCGAACATGATGATCGTCACGATCGGCGCCTACCACCGGCGCACGTCGTGGGCCCGCGCCGCGCGGCTGCTGGGGCTGTGCTACCTCGGCAACCTCGTCGGTGGCCTGCTCGTCGCGGTGTTCGTGCGGTTCTCGACGCTCGCCGAGGGCGCCGTGCTCGACCAGATGGTCGGCGCGGTCGAGCACAAGCTCGCGTACGTCGCCGACGGGCCGACCGGCTGGGTGGACCTGCTGGTGCGGGCCGTGCTGTGCAACTTCTGCATCAACCTCGCGATGCTGCTCGTCTACAACGGGCTCATCAAGGAGGACCTCACCAAGTCGCTCGTCATGATCGTCGCGGTCTTCATCTTCGCGTTCCTGGGCCTGGAGCACTCGGTCGCCAACACGGTGCTGTTCTCCATCGTCGGGCTGCGCGAGGGCCTCGACCTGGGGCTCGCGGCCGGCAACGTCGGCCTCGCGCTGATCGGCAACTTCCTGGGCGGCGGGCTGCTCATCGGCCTGTACTACGCGTACGTCAACGACGACTCGCGCTGGCTCAAGGAGCACCCGCCGGAGGACTGAGGACCCGCGCTTGACCTTGACGCTGCGTCAGCTCCTACCGTCGAGCAGGTCCACGGACGGAGCACGACGAGGAGGAGCGGTGGAGGCGTCGATCCAGGAGGTCGCCCGGCTGACCGGCACGACCAGCCGCACGTTGCGTCACTACGACGCGATCGGGCTGCTGGCCCCCAGCCGGGTCGGCGACAACGGGTACCGCTGGTACGACGACGACGCGCTCGTGCGCCTGCAGCGGATCCTGCTGCTGCGCGACCTCGGGCTCGGCCTGGGCGAGATCGGCCGTGTGCTCGATCGCGAGACCGACGAGGAGACGGCGCTGCGCCGGCACCTCGCGTGGCTCGCGGCCGAGCAGGACCGCCTCGCCCGGCAGGCCGCGTCGGTGCGCCGGACGCTGTCCGCACGACGAGGAGGGAGCACACCCGTGCTCGAGGAGATGTTCGACGGGTTCGACCACGGCGAGCACCGCGAGGAGGTGACGGAGCGCTGGGGAGCCGAGGCGTACGCGGCCGGCGACACCTGGTGGCGCGGCATGAGCGACGACGAGCGCACCGGGTGGCAGGAGCGGTCCGCCGCGCTGGCCCGCGACTGGGCGGCCGCCGCGGCCCGCGGCACCGACCCCGGGTCCGACGAGGCGCAGGAGCTCGCGCGGCGGCACGTCGCGTGGCTCGCGTCGGTGCCCGGCACGCCCGGGCACGGCGGCACGCCCGTGCGGGAGTACGTCACGGGTCTGGCCGACATGTACGTGGCCGACCCGCGCTTCGCGCGCCACTACGGCGACGACGACGCCGGTGCGGCGTTCGTGCGCGACGCGCTGCACGCGTACGCCGCGCGGCACCTCTGACGGGGACCGGTGCCCCGGCGCACGTGCGCCGGGGCACCGGGGTGCTCACGCGCTGCGCAGCGAGTCCTGCCACTGCCGGTGCAGCTCGGCGAACCGGTCGCCCGCCGCGACGAGCTCCGCGGGGCTGCCGTCCTCGGTGACGCGGCCGCCGTCGACCACGAGCACGCGGTCGGCGTGCATGACCGTCGACAGCCGGTGCGCGATGACGACGGCCGTGCGGCCCGTGAGCAGCGTGCGCAGACCGTCCTGCACGAGCTGCTCGCCCGGGATGTCGAGCGAGCTCGTCGCCTCGTCGAGCACCAGCACCGCCGGGTCGGCGAGGAACGCGCGGGCGAACGACACGAGCTGGCGCTGCCCGGCGGACAGGCGCACGCCGCGCGTGTCCACCTCGGTGTCGTAGCCGTCGGGCAGCGACGCGACGAGGTCGTGCACGCCCACCGCGCGGGCCGCGGCCTCGATCTCGGCGCGCGTGGCCCCGGGCCGCCCGAGCGCGATGTTCGCTGCGACCGACCCCGAGAACAGGTAGGCCTCCTGCGTGACCATGACCATCGCGGTCCGTAGGTCGCGCGGGTCGACGTCACGCAGGTCGACGCCGTCGAGCAGCACGGCGCCCTCGCGCGGGTCGTAGAACCGCGCGAGCAGCTTCGCGACCGTCGACTTGCCGGCGCCCGTCTCCCCCACGAGCGCGACCGTCTGCCCCGCGGGCACGTGCAGGTCGAGCCGCGGCAGCACGCTCGGTCCGTCGCGGTACCCGAACTCGACGCCCGCGAACCGCACGTCGCCCGCAGGCTCGCGCAGCCGCACGGGGCGTGCCGGGTCTGGCACGGTCGGCTCCTGCGCCAGCAGGCCCGACAGCTTCTCGAGCGCCGCCGTCGCCGACTGGAACGAGTTGTAGAACATGCCGATCTGCGCGAGCGGCGCGAAGAACCGGCGCGCGTACAGCACGGCCGCCACGAGCACGCCGACGTCGAGCGCACCGTCGAGCACGCGCAGCCCGCCGACCAGCAGCACCGCCGCGACCGTCACGTTGCCGATGAGCACGAGGCCGGTGTCGAACACGCCGTTGACGCGGATCGCCTCGGCGTTCGCGGCCCGGTACTCCTCGGCCTCCGCCTCGTAGACCTGCGCGACCTGCCGCTCGCGGCGGAACGCCTGCACCGCGCGGATGCCCGTCATGGTCTCGACGAACCGCACGATCACCCGCGCGACGGCCGTGCGGCTGCGCCGGTACTGCACCTGCGAGCGCACCTGGAACCAGCGGGTCAGCACGACGCCGGGCACGACCGCGACGAGCAGCACGAGGCCGCTGCGCCAGTCGAGCAGCACGAGCCCGGTCGCGGTGAAGACCATGGCGAGCCCGCTCGCCGCGAGCGTCGTGACGCCGCCGTCGAGCAGCTCGCGCAGCGCGTCGAGGTCGGACGTCTGCCGCGAGATGATCCGGCCCGACGTGTACCGCTCGTGGAACTCCAGGCTGAGGCGCTGCGTGTGCCTGAACACGCGCCGCCGCAGATCGAGCAGCACGGCCTGGCTCACGGTGGCGGCCATGCGCACGGTCGCGGCGGTGAACACGCCCGCGACGAGCGCGGTGAGCGCGTACCCGCCCGCGACGAGCAGCAGCGGGCCCGCATCGCCGCCGCGCAGCGCCGGCAGGCCCCGGTCGATGCCGACCGCGACGAGCGCGGGCCCGGCGACCAGCGCGAGCTGCGCGACCACGACGACGAGGGCCGTGAGCCACGCGCGCCGCGCGACCGGGCGCAGCAGCGAGGCCAGCAGGCCGAGCGAGCGCGCACGGACCTGCGCGGGCGTGAGCCCCGCGTCGTGGTCGTCGACCTCGGGCGGTCGCGGTGCGGTCGTGGTCATCGCGGCACCTCGCCCGCGGTCACCCGGTCGGTGCCCGTGGCCCCGCCGAACCCGGGTCCGTCCCCTCCGGCGTCGTCACCGGACGAGCCGCCGCGCGCCGCCGCGGCGTCGTCCTGCGCCGTCAGCACGTACCGGTAGTGCGGGTGCGTCGCGAGCAGGTCGGCGTGCCGGCCGACGCCGGTCACGCGCCCGTCCTCGAGCACCGCGACCCGGTCGGCCAGCGCGACAGTGGACGTGCGGTGCGCGACGACGAGCGTCGTGGTGCCCGCGAGCACGCGGCGCAGCCCGTCGGTGACGTCGGCCTCGGTGGCCACGTCGAGCGCGGACAGCGGGTCGTCGAGCACGAGCACGCGCGGGCGGCCCACGATGGCGCGCGCGAGCGCGACGCGCTGCCGCTGCCCGCCGGACAGGCTCATGCCCTCCTCGCCGATCACGGTGTCGACGCCCCGCGGCAGGCGGTGCACGAACCCCGCGCGCGCGACGTCGAGCGCGACCCGCACGAGCTCGTCCGCCTCGGCGTCGGGCATCGTCGCGAGCCGCTCGACCGACACGCCCATGAGGACGTTCTCGCGCACCGACGCCGAGAACAGGATCGGGTCCTCGAACGCGACGGCCACGGCGCCGCGCAGGTCGTGACGGCTCACGTCGCGCACGTCGACGCCGTCGAGCAGCACCGCACCGCCGGTGACGTCGTACAGGCGCGGCACGAGCTGCAGGAGCGTCGTCTTGCCGCTGCCCGTCAGGCCCACCAGCGCGGTCGTCGTGCCCGGCTCGAGCACGAGGTCGACGCCGTCGAGCACCGCGCGGTCGCCGTGCGCGAACCGCACGTCGCGCAGCTCGACGCGCGAGCCGTGCGCGGGTGCGGGCGGCAGCGCGGCGGGGGCCGCGGGGTCGGCGAGCGCGGGCACGGTGTCCATGACGTCGAGGTAGCGGTCGGTGCCGGCGCGCGCGTCGAGCGTCATCGCGAGCAGCTGACCGAGGCTCTCGACGGGCCTGGTCATGACCGCTGCGGTCGCGAAGAACGCGACGAGCGCGCCGATGCTCACGCGGTCGGACGCCGCGAGCCACACGCCGAGCCCCAGCGCGACCGCGAGCGTCGTCTCGGGGATCCACGCGAGCGCGAACGACATGCGCGACTGCGCGCGCGCCTTGTCGAGCTCGGTGCCGCGCAGCTCGTCGGCCTGCCGCACGAAGTCGTCGAGCGCGTCGTCGCCGCGGCCGAATGCCTTGAGCACGCGGATGCCGTGCACCGACTCCTCGACGCTCGTCGCGAGGTCGCCCGCCTGGTCGCGCGCGCGCCGCGCGACGACCTTGTAGTCCTGCCGGAACCGGAACCCGAGCCAGATCACCGGCACCGCGCCCGCGAGGTACACCAGCCCGAGCAGCGGGGTCGTGACGAGCAGCAGCGCGGCCCCCACCACGACCGTGGTGGCCGAGACCACGAGCTGCACGAGCCCGAAGACCATCCACCGGCGCACGAGGTGCAGGTCCCCCATCGACCGCTGCAGCAGCTGCCCGCCGGCCCACCGGTCGTGGAACGCGACGGGCAGGTCGAGCAGGTGCCGGAACAGGTCGGTGCGCATGGTGCGCTCGACGCTCGTGCCGGGCGTCGCGATGAGCGCGCGCCGGCACCACACGAGGAACGCCTCGAGCACGCCGAGCGCGAGCACGAGCAGCGCGGCGTGCACGACGGCGGTGCGGGACCCGTCGGTCAGCAGCGGACCGTTGACGACCCCGCGCAGCACCTGCGGCACCGCGAGCGCGAGCAGGCTCGCGACGAGGGTCGCGCTGCCACCCGCGACGACCCGCGGCAGCGCGGGCCGCGCCCACCGCACGAGGCGCAGCAGGGCGCGCGTCGTGGAGGTCTCGCGGGGTGGCACGACACGACCCTAGAACCCCCTCCCCTCGCTCGCACGGCTGCGAGGGATCCGGGCAACGCTTCACCCTCGAACCAGCCACGCTTCGATGCCAGGATCGTTAGGCTCCGACCACGAGACGGCGGGAGTTGCGAATGCTAGAGATCATTGACGTTCCCAGCGAGGACGTGGCGGCGCTAACACTCAAGCAAGAGGGTCATTTTCTCGACTTCAAGGACAAGAGAATCTCGCCCGGGAAACTAACGCGATCCCTTGCCGCATTCTGCAACTCTGACGGTGGCGACTTATACGTCGGGATTGCGGAGGAGTCTGGGAAGTTTACCTGGAGCGGCTTTGCCGATCCAGAAGATGCAAACGGCCATATCCAAGCGTTCGAGGCAGTGAGCCCGTTCGGCGAGGATCTCACGGGCGAGTTCCTTCGCACGCCCGGTCTCGATGGCCTCGTCTTGCATGTCAATGCAAGGAAATCTCGATTTGTTCGAAGCGATAGCGAGTCTAGAGTCTATAAGCGGGTCGGCGCCCAGAACCTGCCCGTATCGTCAGAGGAGTCAATTCTTGCCCTTCGACGACAGAAAGGGCTCGAGTCGTTCGAAGAGGAGACGGTAGCCGTCGCCCTGTCAGAGGTCACAAATTCGCTACCAATCCTTGAGTATCTCGTCTCGGCAGTGCCTACAGCGGAGCCGGAGGTCTACCTCCGCGGTCAGTATCTGATTCACGGTCAGCGACCGACCGTGGCCGCAGTGCTGCTCTTCGCCGAACAACCGCAGGCGGCGCTCCCCAAACGTTGTGGCATCAAGATCTACCGTTACAGCAGCGAGGAGATGAGCCGCGACCGTCTGGTTCAGGATCCAATTACAGTCGAAGGGCACCTTTACGCGCAAGTCTACTCGGCCGTCGAGAAGACTGTCCGCCTCATATCTGAGGCCGCATTTTTGTCAGATGACGGGCTGAGGACTGTGGCGTATCCCGCGGAAACTCTGCATGAAATCATCACAAACGCAGTTCTACATCGAGACTACAGCGTGACCGACGACGTTCATGTGAGAATCTACGAGAACCGCGTGGAAGTCGAGAGTCCCGGGCGCCTTCCGGGTCACATTACACCCGCGAATATCCTCTCTGAACGACTGAGTCGAAATCCATTCGTCGTTCGCCATCTGAACCGCTTCCCCGATCCTCCAAACAAAGATGTGGGCGAAGGTCTTGACACGGCTTTTGAGTTCATGCGGAAGTTGAACCTCAAGCAGCCGGAAATCTTGGAGCGCGAACACTCAGTGCTTGTGGTTATTCGGCACGAGAGCCTTGCTTCTCCTGCCCAGCAGGTCGTCGACCATCTCAACTCGAACGAGTCGATTCGAAACCAGCAGGCCAGGAAGCTGACAGGCGTTCTGTCAGAGAGCCGTATGCAGAAAATCTTCGAAGACCTCATCGCCGCTAATGAGATCGAACACGTCCCTGGAACAGCTGGACGAGGGTACGCTTACCGGCGGAAGCGGTCTTGATTTGAAGTCGCGAGACTGTTTTGTCCAGCCCGCTGTGCGGCCGAGTGGTCACACCCCCGTGCGGGCGATCGTCGTGTTGTTGGCCTGCGCGCGCGGGCGCACGACCAGCAGGTCGACGTTGACGTGCGGCGGGCGCGACAGGCTCCACGCGATCGTGTCCGCGACGTCGTCGGCGACGAGCGGCTGGTAGCCCTCGTAGACCTGCGCGGCGCGCTCGGCGTCGCCGCCGAACCGCACGAGCGAGAACTCCTCGGTCGCGACCGCGCCCGGGGCGATCTCGACGACGCGGATCGGCTCGCCGACCAGCTCCCACCGCAGCGTGGTGGCGAGCATGCGCTCGGCGTGCTTGGCGCCCGTGTACCCGGCGCCGCCCGGGTAGGCGCCGTGCGCGGCGGTCGACGTGACGACGACGACGTCGCCCGCGCCGCGCTCGCGCAGCAGCGGCAGCACGCCCTGCACGACGCGCAGCGTGCCCAGCACGTTGAGCTCGTACATCGAGCGCCACTGCTCGATATCGCCGTGCTCGACCGTGTCCTGCCCGAGCGCGCCGCCCGCGTTGTTGACGACCGCGTCGAGCCCGCCGGTGTCCCGCACGTGGGCGACGAGCGCGGCCACGTCGGCGTCCCGCGTGAGGTCGGCCACGACCGTGTCCGCGCCGGTCTCGCGCGCGAGCGCCGCGAGCCGGTCGGCGCGGCGCGCGGTCGCGACGACGTCCCAGCCGTCGGCGCGCAGCCGGCGCACCGTGGCGGCGCCGATGCCGGACGACGCACCCGTGACGAGCGCGCGGCGGGGACGGTCGGTGGACGCGGTCATGCGGGGCTCCTGGGGTGAGGCGGTCGGGCGCACTGCTCAGCATGCCCTCCTCGTGGGCCGAGGACGGCAGCGGTCCAGCGGACGGGCGAGCGGGTCGGAGGGGGTCGACGCGGCGACCTTCGCACCCGCACCCGTGGGGACCCGACAGTTTCGACGTCGGAACCGAACCGTTTCGGTGGTGGCCGCTGTGCGCGGGCCGGGCGCACGGTGAGGGCTCGACGACCGTGTCGAGGACGAGGAGGTCGCATGACCAGGACCCGCGGCTCGTGGATCGCCGGCACCGTCGCCGGCGTGCTCGCCGCCACCGGGGCGCTCGTCGGGGTGGGGACCCCGGCGCACGCCGCCCAGACCGTCACCAACATCGCCTACGCGCCCGCGGACCCGGCGGGCAGCCGGGGCCACCTGCTCGACCTGTACCTGCCCGACGGCCCCGGCCCGGCACCGCTCGTCGTGTGGTCGACCGGCTCCGCGTGGACGTCGGACGACGGCAAGGCCGGCGCCGCCGCGGTCGCGCAGCAGCTCAACGCACGCGGCATCGCGGTCGCCGGCGTGAGCGTGCGGTCGAGCTCGCAGGCGAAGTTCCCCGCCCAGGTGCACGACGTCAAGGCGGCGATCCGCTGGCTGCGCGCGAACGCCGCGCAGTACCGGATCGACCCCGCGCGGTTCGCGACGATGGGCGACTCGTCGGGCGGGTGGGTCGCGAGCATGGCCGCGCTCACCAACGGCGTCGCCGCGCTCGAGGGGCAGGTGGGCACGACCGGGGTGTCGAGCGACGTGCAGGCGGGCGTCGACTTCTTCGGCCCGACCGACTTCCTGCGGCTCAAGGAGCAGGACCCGAACGGCTGGATCGACCACGACAGCCCGTCCGCACCCGAGGCGCAGCTGCTGGGCTGCGCGATCCCGTCGTGCCCCGACAAGGCCCGGCAGGCCAACCCGCTGACGTACGTCGACGCGAACGACCCGCCGATGCTCCTGCTGCACGGGCGCGCCGACACCGTCGTGCCGCACGCGCAGACCGAGATCCTCTACGCGGCGCTCAAGGCGGCGTGCGTCGACACCCGGTTCTTCTCGGTCCCGGGTGCCGGGCACAGCCACCCCGACGTCACGAGCGCCGCGCGGTACGGCCAGCAGACCGTGCGCACCGTGCGCGGCTGCCAGGAGACCGTGACGCAGGGCTCGCCGAACCCGAGCTGGGACACGATCGCCGCGTTCCTGCAGGACGCGTGGGCCGACGCGGGACCGCAGCCGACACCCACCCCGACGCCCACCGCCACGCCCACGCCCACGCCCACGCCCACGCCCACCGTCACCCCGACCCCGACGGTGACGCCGACGCCGACCCCCACCGCGACCCCGTCGCCGACCGCGCCCGCGGGCGCCTGCACCGCGACGTACCGGCTCGCGAACAGCTGGCCCGGTGGCTTCGTCGCCGACGTCACCGTGACCGCGGGGGCGGCACCGCTGACGGGGTGGCGCGTGACCGTGACCCTGCCGTCGGGCGCCACCGCGACGCAGGTGTGGAACGGCCGGTCGACGGGCGGCGCACCGCTGAGCGTGACGAACGCCGACTGGAACGGCCGCGTCGCGGCCGGCGGCAGCACGACGTTCGGCTTCCAGGGCACGGGCGACGGCGCGGGCGCGACCGTCACGTGCGCCGCCGCGTGACGCGCTGACGCACCGTCCCGGGGCGGCGGCGGTGGGCACGCCCACGCACCGTCGTCGCCCCGGACGCACGTCCGCGAACGCCGCACATCGACCGGACACGCCACCGCAACACGGGCACGCCACGATGCGCGCATGTCACCGCAGGAGCTGGCGGACCGCGTCACCGACCGGTCCCCCCGGGGCATCGCCGCGACGATCGCGCGCCTCGTGCACGCGGGTGACCTGCTGCCCGGCGACCGGCTGCCGACCGTGCGCGAGCTGGCCGCGGCGCTCGGCGTGAGCCCGGCGACCGTCGGTGCGGCGTGGCAGGCCCTCGCGACCGCGGGGCTGGTGCTGTCGCGCGGGCGCGCCGGGACGTCCGTGCTGCCCGGCCCCGCGAGCCGGCTGCCCCGCCGGTACCGCGAGCTCGCGCGGGTGCCCGCCGCGTGCCTGGACCTCAGCGGCGGCGGACCGGACGCCGCGCTGCTGCCCGACCTGCGGCCCGCGCTCGCGCGCGTCGCAGCACGCACGCGCGCCGCGCGACCGCCCGACTACCTCGACGACCCGGTGGTGCCCGAGCTCGAGCGTCTGCTGCGCGCGTCGTGGCCGTTCGCCGCGCAGCGGCTCACGGTCGTCGACGGCGCGGTCGACGCGCTGGGCCGCGTGCTCGAGCAGGTCGTCGGGTTCGGCGACCGGGTCGCCGTCGAGGACCCCGGCGCGCCGCCGCTCCTCGACCTCCTCGACCACCTGGGGCTCGAGCGCGTCGCGGTGCCGCTCGACGCGCACGGCCCGCGCCCGGAGGCCCTGGCGCACGCGCTGCGCGTCGGTGCGCGGGCGGTGCTGCTGCAGCCCCGCGCCCACAACCCGACGGGCGTCAGCACCACGCCCGCACGGCTGCGGTCGCTGGCCGCCGTGCTGCGCCGCGCGGCAGCCCCGCCGTGGGTCGTCGAGGACGACCACGCGGGCGACGTCGCGTCGTCGCCCGCCACGAGCCTCGGGGCGCTGCTGCCCGGTCGCGTCGTGCACGTGCGGTCGTACTCGGCGTCGCACGGGCCGGACCTGCGCATCGCGGCGGTCGGCGGGCCCGCGGCCGTGCTCGACGCGCTCGTCGCGCGGCGGCTGCTCGGGCCCGGGTGGACGAGCCGTCTGCTGCAGCGCGTGCTGGCCGACCTGCTGGCCGACGCGCGCGCGGTCGCGGCGGTCGCGCACGCCCGTGACGCGTACCGCGCGCGGCGCGACGCCCTCGCGACGGCGCTCGCCCGGCACGGCGTGGCCGTCCCGCCGGGCGACGGCCTGCACGCGTGGCTGCGCGTGCGCGACGAGGACGCGGCCCTGGCACGGCTCGAGGCCGCCGGGGTGCGGGTCGCGCGCGGGCGGGCGTTCCTCGCGGAGCCGCCGCCGCGCGGCGGGTTCGTGCGCGTGACCACGGGCGTGCTGCCGGACGCCGACACGGAGCGCGTCGCGGCCGCGCTGGCCGCCGCGGTCCGCGCGTGAGACGGCGCGACGCACGCCACGCCGGCCCGGCTTGCCCGGCACCCGGGGGCAGCGCCTAGGGTGACGGGTCGGAACCCGGCCCCCTCTCTGGCCGGGTCGCACCGCCCTGGCCTGGGACGGTCCTCCGCGGCGCGACGTGCGCCCCACCCCCGACGTCCGCGTCCGACGACGTGCGCGGCAGCAGCCCCCGCCGGAGAGAGACCCCATGCCCCGCGCCGTCCACCGTCCGTCGTCCGTCCGCGCCCGCACGCGGCTGGTCCCGCTCGCCGCGCTGGCCGCGCTCGCGCTGGCCGGGTGCGCGTCGGGGGCGCCGGCCGCGTCCCCCTCGACCGACGGCGCGGCCGCGTCGACGGCGTCGTCGGGCGCCTACCGGCCCGTGACGGTCGACAACTGCGGCACCGAGGTCACGTTCGACGCGCCGCCGCGACGCGTCGTGACCATCAAGTCGTCCACCACCGAGATGGTGCTCGCGCTCGGCGCCGCCGACCGTCTGGTCGGCACGGCGTTCGCCGACGGCCCGGTGCCCGAGCGCTGGGCGGCCGACGTGGCCGACGTCCCCGTCCTGTCCGACAAGGTCCCGGGCCCCGAGGCGCTGCTCGGGTCGGAGCCCGACCTCGTGTACGCCGGGTGGGAGTCGAACCTCACGGCCGACGGCGCGGGCGACCGCGCGTCGCTCGCGGCGCTCGGCATCGCCACGTACGTGTCCCCCGCGGCCTGCAAGGAACCCGGCTACCAGCCGGACCCGTTGACGTTCGACGACGTGTTCGGCGAGGTCCGCGAGGTCGGCGCGGTGCTGGGCGTGCCCGACGCGGCCGACGCCGTGGTCGCCGAGCAGCAGGGCGTGCTCGACGCGATCGAGCCGGTCGACGGCACGACCGCCGTGTGGTGGTCGTCGGGCGGCGACACCCCGTACGTCGGCGCCGGGATCGGCGCGCCGCAGATGATCATGGCCGCCGCGGGGCTCACCAACGTGTTCGCCGACGTGCACGACACGTGGACGTCGGTCGGCTGGGAGCAGGTCGTGGCCGCCGACCCCGACGTGATCGTGCTGGTCGACGCCGCCTGGAACACCGCCGAGAGCAAGAAGGCCGCGCTCGCCGCGAACCCGGCGACGTCGCAGCTCGACGCCGTGCGCGAGCAGCGCTACGTCGTCGTGCCGTTCGCCGCGACCGAGGCCGGCGTGCGCAACGCGCAGGCCGCCGCCGACGTCGCCGAGGCCGTGCGTGCGCTCGACGCCGACTGACGCACCCGCCACGGGCGGGCGGGCGCCGCTGCGGCCGCC
>NZ_BCRB01000035.1 GCF_001552375.1 Cellulomonas iranensis NBRC 101100 = JCM 18110
CACGCGCGCCTGCTCCGCCGCGACCGCGTCGCGCACCGCCTGCTCGGCGCCCGCGACGTCCGCGGTCAGCGCGCGCGCCCGGGCGGGCGACGCCGACGACGCGACCTGCTCGGCGGCCTCGAGCTGCGCCGCCAGGGCGCCGCGCGGCGCGTCGTCGTCGCCGACCTGACCGGCCGAGTCGTCGAGGGTCTGCCGCGCCTGCGCGACCGCCGCGTCGAGCGCCCCGCGGGCGTCGTCGAGCAGGTCGGTGGCGCGTGCCACGTCGGCGGTCGCCACGAGCGCGGTGCGCGCCTCGTGGTCGTCCCGGGCGGCGCCCCGCGCGGCGTCGACGCGGGCGACCGCCGCGTCGTGGCGACCGTCGGCGGCCTGCCGCTGCTGCGTCCCCCACGCCGCGGCGCCGGCCCCGCCGCCCAGCGCGAGGGACGCCGTCACCACGGCCACGACGGCGGATCGACGCATGCCACCTCCCCGGGGACCCGACCACGCTAACCGGGTCCCCGCGCCGCGCCACCGGGAGCCGCCGCGGCGCTCCGCAGCCCGGCGGCGGCGCGCCGGCCCGGGAGCGTCGTGCAGAGCCCGACGACCCCGGGCCGCGCATCGCCGTGAGGCAGGATCATCGGGTGGGATCACACGTTCCGGGGACTCAAGAGGGCGCCGCGGAGCGCCGATGCCACCGCATGGACACCGTCTCGCCCGTGCTCGCGACGAGGTCCGTGGCGCCGGACGGCCCCGTGCTCGCGCGCCCCCTGACGCCCGGTGAGTGGTCGCACCTCGAGCGGCTGCGCGCGTGGCTGCGCAACGACGGCACCGACCCGCACGACGCGGCGGCGCTCGACGCGCGCTGGGGGCGCCTGCTCGCGGACACCTCCGGCGACGCCCCGGCGGCCGAGGGCGTGGCCGCCGCGATCGGGATCGCCGTGGGAGACCTGCTGGTCGCCGCGGTGCCGGGGGTCGTCTGGATGATGTGCCCGGGACCCGAGGGCGCGACGCCGGGCGTGCTGCACGAGCGACGTCCGCACATGCCGGTACTGCCCGTGCTCGACGCGCAGGCGCGCCGCCGCACGCGCGTGCCGGCCTGGACGGTGGACTACGTCGCGCGCGCGAGCGCGCACCTGCACGTCGCGACGCCGGGCGTGCCGAGCCCGCACCCGTCGCCCGAGGCGTCACCCACGCCCCCGCGGCACGGTGCGCACGCGCTGCCGGACGCGCCGCTCGACGAGGGCACATGGCCCTCCGAGCCCGCGCCCGTCGCGGGGCGCCACGGCCGGGAGCCCGACACCGACCCCTCCGCCTTCTTCCTGGCGCGCCGCCCGACGTCGGCCGACACGGTCGCGACCCCGGTCGAGGCCGTCGTCGACCCGGTGACGGACGCGCCCGTCAGCGTCGCGGACGTCACCGACCCGCTCGTGCCCGTGGCGGCAGCCGGGCACGCCGCCGCCGACGGAGCCGCCGGACCGACCCCCGCGTGGGCCGGCCCCCCGGCCACGGAGGTCCCGCCCGCGGTCGCCGACCACGCGGCCACCACCCCGGACGACCTCGACGCCGACACGAACCCGACGCCCGCGGTCGCGCCGGCCGCCCCGCGCGCGGCCGCTCCCGCGACGCCGGGCCGCGGGGTGCGCGCGGGCGACAGTCCGCTGACGCCCGACGACCTGCCGTACCGGCCGTCGGAGCGCGTGCAGGACCTCGCGCTGCGCGCCCTCGAGCTCGCGCTGGAGCGCGCCGTGCGCGGCGACTGCGCACCGTTCGTGCTGACCCGCGAGGCGCACGAGGTCGAGGTCGTCGAGTTCGAGGCGTCCGACGCAGGCGTCGCGCAGGCCCGCGAGGCCGCGCGGCGCGGCGGCTGGTCCGCGGCGGCGATCGCGTGGACCACCCCGGCGGACGACACGCGCCCGTTCCCGCGGGTCGTGGTCGACGCGTCGGCGGCGGGACGCCCGGGCATCCGGGTCGCGCACGCGTTCGCGCAGGACGAGCTGGGCGCCCGCGAGGTCGGCGGGCCCGAGGTCGTCGGCCAGGCCGCCCCCGTCCTCTAGGAGCCGCCCGGGGGGCGCCGCTACGCTCGCGGTGTGACCGCCGCCACACCCCACGAGGCTGCGGAGTCGCGCCTGCACGCGGTGGCCGCCGCGTTCGCCGGGCGGCCCGGCGTGGTGCTGCCCGCGGACGGCCCCCGGCACTTCGGCACCGCGACGCTGCGGCTGGGCCGCACGATCGTCGCGATGACGCCGGGCGAGCACCTCGTGGTCACGTTGCCGGCCGCGCGGGTCGCGGCGCTCGTCGCCGCGGGCGAGGGCGCCCCGTTCCCCGAGGGGCGGCCGCCCATGCGCGCGTGGGTCGCGATCACGTCCGACGACCCGGGCGTGTGGCGCGACCGGATCGCGGAGGCGCTCACGCACGTCGGCGGCTGACCCTCGCGCCGTCCCGCGACGGCTCAGGCGAGGGGTGCGTCCTGGACGTCGGGGCGTGCGGACCTCTTGCCGTGCCGGATCTCGGCGCCGCCCATGATGGTCACGAGCCGCACGTCGAGCACGGGGCCGCCACCCAGCGGCGGCTCGGTCTTGTCCTCCCAGCCGCCGAGCAGCGGCAGGCCCGACGTGCGGACCTCCCACGTGCGGGGGACCTTGATGTCGACGCCGCCCCAGAACGTGAACACGTCGATGCGCGCGGCACCCTCGATGTCGGCCTCGCGCAGGTCGAGCTCGACGCCGCCCATGATCGCCGTGAGGCTCGCCCACCGGAACCGCTGCGTGCGGGTACGTCGCTCGGCGCCCCACCAGAAGGCGATGGCGGTCAGACGCCCCTCCTGCTCGGTGCGCGCCGCGGCGCCCAGCACGATGCCCAGGCCGATGAGGATCACGGCGACGGGCCACAGGTACTCCCACAGGCTCACGTCGAGCACGCGCAGCCGGTCCAGCAGCAGGACGACGCCCGCGGCGGTGACGACCACGGGTCCGAACCACGCGCGAGGCACGAGCAGGAGCGACGTCACCCCGACGAGCACGACGAGCAGCGGCCACAGCGTGCTCGCGACGGTGGCGAGGTCGATGTCGAGGACACCGGTGCGCTCCAGCAGCAGCACGACCCCGGCGAGCACGACGAGCACACCGACGAGCACCTGACCGAGCGAGCGACGACCGTCCATGCAGGTCAACCTACCGATCGTCGGGCCGTCGCGGCCGGGACGTCCAGCCGGTCAGCGGGCAGGCGCGGCCGCGGCGGCGTGCTCGGGGCACGGTGTCGCGGCGGACGCGCACACGGGGCACGGCTCGCAGCCCTCGGTGCCGTCGACCTTGTCGAACCAGGCGAGCTGCCGGCCGGCCGGGCACTCGTCGTCCTCGTGGTAGAGGTGCGCGGCGGTGCTGCGGGCGGAGTGGTACGGACGGACACGCATGTCGGCCTCCTCGCCGATGACGCCCTGCCCCGACGACGCAGGGCTGTCCTCGCAGGGTAGGAGCCCGGTCCCGCCCCGCACGAGGGACCTCGGTCCGGGGCGGGGTGACGGGCGCCGACGAGATGCTCCTCCCCCTGGACGAACGCATCGATGAATCGCACACTGGCGATATGACTGCGGACGCGGGTGCGCGGCGCGCGGCGCAGCGGGGAGACCCGCGCGCGGCCGTCGTGCTGCGCGACGCGAGGGCGACTCACGTGTCACAGCAGGAAGTCACGCTTCACGGAGACCATTGACCACCGACCCGCTCATCGATAATCTTCGAATCATCGATATCACTCGGGAGAGGACGTCACCATGGCCGCACAGGGGCAGGACGCCAAGAACGCCGCACTCCCCCCGGGGCTCGTCGCCCTGGCCCTCGGAGGCTTCGGCATCGGCCTCACCGAGTTCGGCATCGTCGGGCTGCTGCCCGAGATCGCCGCCGACTTCGCCGTCACGGAGAGCGTCGCGGGCTACCTCGTCTCGGGGTACGCCCTCAGCGTCGCCGTCGGGGCGATCGCCCTCACCGCGGCACTCGCCCGCGTCGAGCGCAAGCGCGTCCTGCTCGGGCTCGTCGTGCTGTTCATCGCCGGCAACCTCATCTCGGCGCTCGCACCGACGTACGGCGTCATGCTCACCGGACGCGTGGTCGCCGCGCTCTGCCACGGCGCGTTCTTCGGCGTCGGAGCCGTCGTCGCCTCCGACATGGTGGCCGAGAACCGCAAGGCGGCCGCCATCTCGCTGATGTTCGCGGGCCTGACCGTCGCCAACGTCGTCGGCGTGCCGTTCGGCACCTTCGTGGGCCAGCAGCTCGGCTGGCGCGCCACCTTCTGGGCGATCACCGGCATCGGGGTCGTGACGCTCGCCGGCATCCAGCTGCTCGTGCGCCACACCCCCGCCGCACCGTCCGCCGGGCTGCGCTCCGAGCTCGGCGTGCTGCGACGACCCCAGGTGCTGCTCTCGGCCCTCGTCAGCGTCCTCACCTTCGGCGGGCTCGTCGGCGCCTACACCTACATCGCCTTCACGCTCACCGAGGTCAGCGGCGTCGCGACCGGCGCCGTCCCGTGGCTCCTGCTTCTCTTCGGCGTCGGCACGTTCCTCGGCAACCTCGCCGGCGGGCGCTGGGCCGACCACGACCTCGACGGCTCGCTCGTCGCGACCATCGGGGGTCTCGCGCTCGTCCTCGTCGGGTTCGCGGCCGTCGCGTCGATCACCTGGCTCACCGTCGTCGCGATGTTCCTGCTCGGCGCCGTCGGCTTCGCCACCGCACCCGGGCTCCAGCTGCGCATCATGCAGTTCGCGGGTGACGCGCCCACCGTCGCGTCCGGCACCAACATCGCGGCGCTCAACGTCGGCAACGCCGCCGGGGCGTGGCTCGGCGGCGTCGCGATCGCCGCAGGCCTCGGCTTCGTGTCGCCGCTGTGGGTCGGCGCGGCGCTCGCACTGGCCGCGCTCGCCGTGCTCGTGCCGACCTCGCGCGCCGCCCGGCGCGAGTCGGCGCCGCGGACCGGGCGCGCCCCGGTCGCTCACGACGCCGCGACCGTCGCCCAGCCCACCACCTGAGCGTCGACACCCCGAGCGCGCACCACCTCGCGCACGACCACACACCTCCCGCGCGGCGGGGCGACCCGCCGCGCGCGGTCGCGCCCGCACGCACCGCGGGACCGCAGCACCGTCCGGCACATCTCAGGGGGGAACCGACGTGACGACAGACGTAGCGACCGACGACGCCGTGGACCAGCAGCCGCCGGGTCCAGCCGTCCAGCAGCAGGCCGCACCGCCGCGGAGCACGTCCCCCACCGGGGACGGCTTCGCGGCGGTGGCGTTCTTCCCGGGCCTCGGCAGCCGCGACGCCTACCGCGAGGTGGGCGCCGGGACCATCGGGTCCGACCTGCCGGTCGTCCGGGAGGTCTACCAGGAAGCCGCGGACGCGCTCCAGGTCGCCGGCGGCCCCGACGGTCTCGCGCTCACCCGGGCGAACCTCCCCGAGGACCGGGTCGAGCGGCAGGGCTTCATCGCCACCGCCTTCCTCGTGCACAACCTCGCCATCCACGCCGACCTCGCCGCGCGCGCGCAGCGGTCCGGGCACCTGCGGTTCGCCGCCTACACGGGCGAGAGCTTCGGCATGCTCGCCTCGGCGGTCGCCGCCGGGGCCCTCTCGGTCGGCGACGGCGCCCAGATCGCCCGCGTGTTCACCCCGCTGCTGCTCGCGGCGTCGAACCAGCGCGCCGGCGGCACCTTCGGCGCCAGCATCGAGCGGTACCTGCCCCGGCACTCCGCGGAGTCGCCGCCGGTCGGCGAGCCGTTCCACGTGGTCGCGCTGCGGTCCGGCACCGAGCCGCTGCGCCGCGTGACCGACCTCCTCACCCAGCGCCACGGCGAGCACGTCGAGGTCCACAAGAGGTACTCGCGGCACCAGGTCAACGTGTACGTGCGCGAGTCCTTCCTCCCCACGTTCGTCCACGTGCTGCGCTCCTACCCCGAGATCGAGGCCGAGGAGCTCAAGGCGCCGACCACGTTCCTCGCGCACTCCCGGCGCATGATCGGCGCGCGCGAGGCGCTCTCGCGGTACCTCGACGACCGCCGCATCACCTTCACCGCCCCGCGCGCCCCGCTGCTGTCGAACAGCGGGCACGGCTTCCTCATCACCGCCGACCACGTGCGCCACGCGATCCTCGCCATGACCGACGAGGTGATGGACTCGCAGCGCACCGTCGAGCTGATCGACGAGCTGCACCCCGACCTCGTGCTCGAGCTGGGCCGGGGCGGGCGCTCGCTGCGGCTGCTGCGCGACAACACGGCCCAGCCGGACGCACTCTCCGTCGCGGACGCGGGCGAGGCGGCACGGCTCGTGGCCGGCGCGGACCTGGTCGACGAGCTCACGCTCCGGACGCGCTCGCTCGCGGAACGGGCCGACGCCACGCTCGCCGACACCGACCTCGCCACCCTGCGCGAGCTCACGTGCCTCGCCGGCCGCGAGCCCGCGTTCGACGGGTACCTCCGGCGACGGGTCTGCGAGATGGGGTTCGACGCCGCGAGGCACCCCGAGCGCGACACGAGCCCGGCGCTGCGCCGGTTCCGCGAGACCTTGCAGCACACGCTCGCCCACCACGCGCACGTCCGCACGGGCGACCTCGTCGTCGGCGCGCGTATGCGCAAGCGTCTCACCGGCCCCGACGCCGGCCGGGCCTGCACGGAGCTGCAGGTGCTCGACGCCGGCGGGTCCGTGCGCGTGGAGGAGGTCGAGCCGGCCGCGGACACCGAGGCGCTCGTCGTGCACTTCGAGCAGCTCCGGCGGACCGCCGTCCGGCACGTCGTGCCCGTCGTCCGCGACCTCGTCACGTCGCAGCCCGTCGCGCAGCGCGTGCACGACGCGGTCGTCGGCGGGCGCCGCGAGGACGTGCGCGACGACGCGCGGCAGGCGCTCGACGTCGTGCTCGCCCGGGCCGACGCGGTCGACGTGCTGGTCCACCAGCTGAGCATGCTCGCGCTCGTGCACCAGCACCGGCCCGGCTTCTTCGAGTACAACCACGTGTTCATCGAGGCCAACGACCCGTTCGGGTGGCTGCTCGGGCTCGTGGCCGCCCGCGCGGTGCCGCCGGCCGACGTCGTCGACCTCGCGACGCAGCTCGTCCTGGGGCGGGGGCACGACCGGCGGACCGAGCAGCTCGTGGTCGCGCTGTGCGACCGCGTCGTCGACGCGCAGGTGCCGATGCTCTCGCTGCACGGGCGACCGCTGGTCGCGCGCCGTGACCTGGCCGCCGAGACGGCAGCGGTGTTCACGCGACGCAAGGCCCGCGAGCGCCGCCGCCCCGTACGGCTCGACGCGTCGTGCACCGTGCTCGCCCTCGGCCACTCGAGCCGCGCGACCCAGCTCGACGCGGGGCCCCACGGCCTGCGCACGCTCGTGGTGCGCTCGCCCGAGGAGACGTGGCGCCACGGGCTCAACCCCGAGCTCGACGAGGCGGAGGCCCGTGTCCTGCTCACCGCGTCGCCCGAGCGTCGCGCGATCACGGACTACGCGCAGCGCAGGAACCTGCTGCACAGCACCGTGAGCGCGTACGTCCAGCCCGACGAGACCGTCGCGGGCTTCGGCGAGGGCGGCAGCGAGTCCATGACGATTTTCTTCCGTCGCGCCGGCGACCCCCGGCTGCGGGTGCGCAAGGTCCTCAGCGAGGCGCTCACGACCGCGCGGTGGGACCCCGACGGCGAAGGCCCCATGCTGCCGCCCTTCACGAAGGCGAAACGGCAGGCGGAGTACCTCGGCGCGCTGCCACCCGGCCTGCGCGACCACTTCCCGGAGGTCGACCACCTGACCGAGCGCACGCTGCGCGCGGTCGGGCACGGCGCGCGGGACGAGGCCCTGCGCGAGGTCATCTACGAGATGACCTACGTGCCGGGCGTCGAGGTCGGGCAGTTCGTGCGCGACCACGCGCCGTCGCACCGGGTCGTCGCCCGGCTGTACGAGGTCATCCTGCGGTTCCTGCACGCGCACGTGCACACCCAGCGGCGCGGCGCCGGCCCGGGCGGCACGCTGGACGAGCAGTACCTGCGCAAGATCGAGGACCGGCTCCTGCTGTCCCGCGCGACCGCGCCGCGCACGTTCGACGCACGGCTGCTGGACGCCGACACCCTCACGGTGAACGGGGTCCGCTACCGCAACGTGCGTCCCCTGCTCGCCGCGTTCCGCGGCGACGCGGCGCTGCAGCGCGTCCTCGAGCCGCCGACGCACGCGCTCGTCGTGGGCGACACCAACACCGAGAACATCAAGATGGACGACCTCGGGCCGCTGCTGCACGCGGACGCGCTGGTCACGGCGGGCGGCGACGAGGCGGAGATCGCCCGTGCGCTGCGCGCCGTCACGGCGCGCAGCATCGGCCTGCGGTTCCTCGACCCGCGTGCGATCGGGTACCGCAGCGCGGGCGCCGACACGCGTGACGACCCGATGTACGACAACAAGCCGTGGCACAACTCGGTGGGGCACTACGACGAGATGCACAACGAGCTGTTCGACCTCGAGGTGCGTGCGGGCGCCGACGGGACGGCGCGCGTCGACGTGACGTTCCACCGCGACAACCCCTACGCGGTGTCCTACGGCGTGCGGGACGTGACGGAACGCGGTCTGCCCGTCGACCCCGCCCGCCCGCGCGGCGTGGAGGACCACTTCGCCGCGGTCATGCGCGCGGTCTACGACCTGGACTCCCCCGGGTCTCCGCACCTGCGCGACGACCCGCACTGGCTGCTGCGGTTCGTCTTCACCATGGGCACGCACTTCACGGCGATGCCCCCGTTCCACTTCACGTCCGAGGTCGAGGGCACGCTGGTCGACACGCCCGAGGTGCAGCGCCGCCCGGTCGCGATCTACTGCGAGGGCGTCAAGTGGCTGAACTGGGCGCTGCAGATGTGGGAGGGCACGCGGCCGTCGTTCCTGGGGCTGCCGGTCGACCCGGCGTCCACCCGGGCGGGCGCCGCAACCGGCGCGGGGGCGGTCCGGTGACCGCGCGGCGCACCCCGGTGCGGGGCCTGGCCGACCTGACCCCGCTGACCCGCGTGGTCGCGACGCCGTGGAGCAGGATCGTCCGCGGCGTCGGCCTGGGCCAGCACCCGTCCGGGTTCGACCCGGGCGAGGCCGACCGCATCCGGTGGTCGTTCGCGCGGCTGCGCGAGCGCGTGGACGACGCGCACCCGTACACGCGCTTCGCGGCGGAGCTCGCCGGCACGGCCCTCGAGGTCACGCAGGGCGAGCCGCTGCCCGCGGGGTACGTCGCGGGGCGGGTCGACGCCGTCGCCGCGACGGTCCGCGGTCTGACCACCCCCTACGAGCGGGTCACGGCGGCGTCGATCCTGCTGACGACCGTGTCCACGCTGGGCCTGACCGCCGACCCGCACGTCGCCGCGCGCGTGGGCCCGCTGGTGCGGGAGACGCTCGCGGCGGTCGACGAGATCCGGCCGGACCAGATCGCCGACGAGAACCAGGGCCGGCACGGCGACTACGAGCGCGTCGCCGCGTGGACGGCGCTCCTGCTCGCGCTGGCCCACTTCGAGCCGCACGAGCTGCCGGTGGTGCCCGACGACGCGCAGGTCGCGGCGGCGCTCGCGTCGATCGACCGCGTGCCGTCACCGTTCTTCCGCGGACGCGGCGGCTCGACGCTGCTGTCGGCGGTGGCGGTGCTGGGCGGGTCAGCCACCGTCGAGGAGCACGCGCGCTCGACGCTCGCGTGGCTGGACCGGCCGCACCCGGCGGCGCTGCAGCCCGCGTTCCCCAGCGCGATGTCGCCCGCGTTCGTCGCGGCCTACCCGTTGCTGACGATGCTCAACGCGATCGCGGTGTCGGGCCACCTCGAGCTGCTCGACGCGGGCCGTGACCGGCTCGCGCAGGCGACCGACCTCATCGCGGCCATGGCACCGGTCGAGCGGACCCACATGGCGCTGTACCACGTCGTCGCGCTCGACAACCTGGGGCGGCTCGACGACCAGCTCCCCGACCTCGACGCCTTCGTCGAGGACGTCGTGGGGCGGTGGCGGTCGATCGACCCGGGTCGCGACTACTTCCTGTACGGCATCTCGTACGCGTACCTCGTGCAGCTCGCCTACGTCACGGGCCGTTCCGACCTCGTGACGGACACGATGGTCGAGCGCATGGTGACGCCGTTCGCACGGCTGGGGGCGACGCCCGCGGGCCGGGCGAACCGGCCGTACCCGTTCGCCTACGTGCTCAACGTGCTGGGCGAGCTGGGGCTCGCGGAGCGGCTGTACGAGCCGCGGCCGGCCTACGGGGGCGCCTCGGCGTTCGAGCACGTGGTGGACCACCTGTCCCCCGGGGGCCGGGCCGAGGCCGCGCGGCTGTACATGCTGGACCACGCGCTGGTCTCGTGGGCGCTGCGCCAGCGACCGCCCGGGTCCCCGGTGCCCGGCCGGATCGGGCGGCACCGCCTCGTGGGCGTGCACGGCGAGCCGGTGCTAGGTTCGACGTGAAGATCGAGATATCCCGAACCATCGCGATGAGGAGGGCGGCTGCCCCATGCCGGTGCACGTCAACGACGACGAGGCCGTCGACACCCAGGTGCTCGAGGCGTTCAAGGCGCTGAGCAACCCCGTCCGGCTGCGCATCCTCCACTGGCTGCGCGACCCGCGCGCGCACTTCCCGCAGGAGCGCGCCATCGCCGACCCCGACGAGGTCGGCGTGTGCGTGAGCCACATCACCGAGAAGGCCGGCCTCGCGCAGTCCACCGTGTCGGCCTACATGAGCACGCTCGAGCACGCGGGCCTCGTGATCTCGACGCGCGTCGGCAAGTGGACGCACTACCGCCGCGACGAGGACCGGATCTCCCGGCTCGTCGAGGTGCTCGGCCGCGAGCTGTAGCACCCGCTCGCCGACGACGCCCGGCCCCCCGCGAGAGCCCTCTCGCACGACGAAGGCCCCGCAGCTGCGTGACGCAGGTGCGGGGCCTTCGGTGCGAGCCGCCTAAGGGAATCGAACCCTTGACCTTCTCATTACGAGTGAGACGCTCTGCCGACTGAGCTAAGGCGGCGTCGTCGTCCACCACGGCGTGACCGTGGTCGATCGGCGAGCGCGCCCACTGTACCTGCCCGGCGGCCGACCTCCAAAGTCAGCAGCGGGTGCCGTCGGCGGGCGCCTCGCCGGTGAGCAGGAACGTGTCGACCGCGTCCTTCACGCAGCGGTTCGAGCGGCCGTACGCGGTGTGGCCCTCGCCCTCGTAGGTGAGCAGCACGCCCGACGACAGCTGCCCCGCGAGCTGCTCGGCCCACGCGTACGGCGTCGCCGGGTCGTTGGTCGTGCCGACGACGACGATCGGGGCGGCTCCCGGCGCCGCGTACGACTCGAGCGCGGGCACGGCCGGCACGGGCCACTGCGCGCACGACGCACCCCCGTAGGAGAAGAACTCCCCCACCGTGGGTGCGACCTGGGCGATCGCCTCGGCGTCGGCGCGCATCTGCGCGGGGTCGGCCGACGGGCGGTCGTCGAGGCACGTGATCGCCGAGAACGCCTCGTTCTGGTTCGACGAGTACGTGCCGTCGGGGTTGCGCCCGTAGTAGCTGTCGGCGAGCTGCAGCAGCGCCGTGCCGTCCCCGCGGTCGACGGCCGCGCCGATCGCCTGCGTGAGCACCGGCCAGCTGGCCTGCGAGTAGAGCGCCGCGGCGACGCCGCTGAACGCCAGCGAGACCGTGAGCTCGCGACCGCTCGTCGTCGGCAGCGGGTTGGCCCGCACCCGGTCGAACAGCGTCGACACCGCCGCGAGCCCCGCGTCGACGTCGCCGTCGAGCGGGCACTGCGCACCGGTCTGGCAGTCGGCGACGTACGCGCGCAGCGCGTTCTCGAACCCCGCCGCCTGGCCCGCGGCCACCTGGCCGGAGTCGAGCGTCGGGTCGAGCGCGCCGTCGAGCACGAGCCGTCCCGCCCGCTCGGGGAACAGCGCGGCGTACGTCGCACCCAGCTCGGTGCCGTACGAGAACCCCAGGTAGGTCAGCGCCTCGTCGCCGAGCGCCGCGCGCAGCACGTCCATGTCGCGGGCGGCGCTCTGCGTGTCGACGTGCCCCAGCAGGTCGCCCGTGCGCTCGAGGCACGCGCGGCCGAGCTCGCCGTTGCGCGCCGCGGCCTCCGCGATCCCCGCGTCGGTCGAGAAGTCCGGGACCCACGCGGTGAGCGCGTCGAGCTGCGCGGGGTCCACGCACGTCACGGGTGCCGAGTGCTGCACGCCCCGCGGGTCGAACGCGACGAGGTCGTAGGCGGCGAGCACGTCGCGCGACACGACCTGCCGGAAGAAGCTCATGGAGTCGATGGCCGACCGCCCCGGGCCGCCGGGGTTGACTAGCAGGGAGCCCACGGGCGAGCCGCCGCTCGCGGGGATCCGCCGCAGCGCGATCTCGATCGTGTCGCCCTCGGGGTCCGACCAGTCGAGCGGCACGGTCGCGTCGGCGCACTGCTCCTCGCCGCACGTCGTCCACTCCAGGACCTGGTCGTAGAACCGCGCGAGCGCGGGGTCGGTGGTCCCCGACGACGCGGCGGACGTGGGGGCCGTCGCCTGGTGACGCGGTGCGAGACACCCCGTGAGGGTGAGGACCGTCAGGACCACGAGCGCGCACCGGCGCAGGGCAGGACGCGTCGGCATGCCCCCACGGTAGTGCGCCCGTCGGCGCGCCGGAGCGCGGCACGGTGCCGCGCGCGTCACCCCTGGGGTCGCAGCGCGATGGCCATCGCCTCGACCGCGAGCAGCGGCGCGACGTTCCCCGCGAGGCGCGTGCGGGCGACGCCGACCGCGTCCATGCGGCGCAAGGTCTGCTCGGGCGTCGAGCCGGCCGCGAGGGCGCGCACCGCGTCCTCCTGCTCGACGTTGACGAGCTCGACGTCGGCACCGAGCTGCACCACGAGCACGTCGCGGTACAGCGACAGCAGGTCCACCATGGCGCGGTCCAGCACGTCGCGCTGCGCGCGCGTGGCGCGACGCTTCTGCTCCTCCTCGAGCTGCCGCACCTGGGCCCGCAGCGCCGGCGGCAGCGTCTGCGCTCCCTGCGCCCCCAGGCCGCGCAGCAGCTCGGCGCGCTCGGCCGCGTCGCGCTCCTCGGTGGCGGCCTTCGCGTCGGCCTGCGCGGTCTCGACGAGCTCACCGGCGGCGAGCACCGCGTCGCCGACGCCGCGCACGCGGGACGCGAGCGACAGCACGGCGGCGCGCCGCTCGCGCGCCTGCGGGTCGCGCGCGAGCCGCCGGGCGATGCCGATGTGGCTCTGCGCGGCGCGGGCCGCGACGTGCGCGGTCCTGGGGTCGGCCCCGTCGCGCCGCACGAGGAGGTCGGCGACCGCGTCGACGGGCGGCACCCGCAGGCCCACCGACCGGCTGCGCGAGCGGATCGTGACGAGCACGTCCTCGGGGCTCGGCGCGCACAGCAGCCACACCGTGCGCTCGGGCGGCTCCTCGACGGCCTTGAGCAGCACGTTCGCGCTCTGGTCGTTGAAGCGGTCGGCGTCCTCGACGACGATCACGCGCCAGCGACCCTGCGACGGCGAGCGCTGCGCGAGCTCGACGAGCGGACGCGTCGCGTCGACCCGGATGAAGACGCCCTCGGTCGCGACGAACGTGACGTCGGGGTGCGCGCCCGCGAGGGTCGTGGTGCACGCGTGGCACGTGCCGCAGCCGCCCCGCTCGCACTGCAGGGCCGCGGCGAACGCGCGCGCCGCGTTGGACCGCCCCGACCCCGGGGGGCCCGTGAGCAGCCACGCGTGCGTCATGGCCGCCGGGTCCTCGACCGCGCGGCGCAGCACCGCGACCGCGGGCTCCTGCCCGACCAGGTCGTCCCAGACGCTCACGCGTCGCCCTCCAGCAGCGGTGCCAGCCGCGCACGGACCTGCGCCGCGAGGTCCTCGGCCGGCTGGGACGCGTCCAGCACGAGCCACCGGTCCGGGTCCTGCGCGGCGCGCGCGAGGAACGCGTCGCGCGTCCGGCGGTGGAAGTCGGCGCCCGCGGACTCCAGCCGGTCCGGGTCCCCGGTGAGGCGCGCGAGCCCGACCGCCGGGTCGAGGTCGAGCAGCACCGTGACGTGCGGCAGCAGCCCGCGCGCGGCCCACAGCGACAGCCGCTCGACCTCGTCCGCACCGAGCCCGCGACCGGTGCCCTGGTAGGCGACCGACGAGTCGAGGTAGCGGTCGGTCAGCACGACCGCCCCGCGCTCGAGCGCGGGGCGCACGAGCGACGCGACGTGGTGCGCACGGTCCGCCGCGTACAGCAGCGCCTCGGTGCGCGGGTCGAGGTCCTCGCCGTGCAGGATCGCCTGCCGCAGCTCCAGCCCGAGCGGTGTGCCACCCGGTTCGCGCGTGACGACGACCTCGCGCCCGCGCGCGGCCAGGTGGTGCCCCAGCAGGGCGACCTGCGTCGACTTCCCGACGCCGTCGCCGCCCTCGAAGGACACGAACAGCCCGGTGGGCCCACCACCCTGCGCGCGCGGGACGTCGGCGGGCACGGCACCAGGGTCAGGGGTCACGGCGTCAGGCTAGCCGCCTGCGCCGACACCACCGGCACCGGCCCGACCCGCTGCCGACCCGTCAGGCCGTCGGCTCGCCCGGGTACGCGACGCCGACCTGGCGGCGGATCTCGTCCATCGTCGTCATGACGTCGAGCGTGCCCTGCCACGACATGCGCGGGCTCTCGGTGTCGCCGTCGGCGATGCGGCGCGCGACCTCGGCGGCCTCGTACTGCAGACCGCGCTGCGCGGGCTGGTCGAACGTCCACTCGCGGCCGTCGCGGCGCGCGAGTCGGAACGACGTGGGCGCGTAGAACGGCCCGGCGACACGGATGTACCCCTCGGTGCCCGAGATCGACGACGTCGTCGGCGTCTTCGACCACAGCGTCGTGCTGAGCGTGGCCTGCGTGCCCTCGCCGTACTCGAGCACCATCGAGACCTGCCCGTCGACGCCCGTGCTCGTGAGCTGCCCGAACGCGTGCACCTGCGACGGCACGCCCAGGAAGTCGTGCGCCCACGCGACCGGGTACACGCCCAGGTCGAGCAGCGCACCGCCCGCGAGCGCGGGGTCGTACAGGCGGCTCGCGGGGTCGAACGCGAAGAACTGGCCGTGGTCGGCGCGGATGTTGACGATGTCGCCGATCTCGCCCGAGTCGATCACCTGGTGCAGCGCGGCGACGTGCGGCAGGAACCGCGTCCACATCGCCTCCATGACGAACACGCCGGCCTCGCGCGCCGCGTCGAAGACCTCGCGCGCCTCGGCGGCGTTGCGCGTGAACGACTTCTCGACGAGCACGTGCTTGCCCGCGCGGATCGCGAGCAGCGCGTGCTCGCGGTGCTCGGAGTGCGGCGTCGCGACGTACACCGCGTCGACCTGCTTGTCCTCGACGAGGTCGCGGTAGCCGACGTGGGTCGTGGGGATGCCGTGCGCGGTGGCGAACCGCTCGGCGCGGTCCTTGTTCCGCGAGCCGACCGCCACGAGCTGCGCGCGCGTGAACTCCCGCACGGAGTGGGCGAACTGGCTGGCGATGCCACCGGCACCGATGATGCCCCAACGGATCGACGGGGCGGTGCGCGGGTCCTCGGTGCGAGCCATGGCACCCAACCTAGCGTCCGAGCCCCTCTGAGCTCATGCCGGGACCCGGACCCGGCTGGACGCACGACCCAGTTCGGTCTCGAGCCATGGGTCCGCGTCGTCGAACGGAGCGAGCGCGGTCACGGCGCAGGTGTAGTCCGCACCCGGGTCCACCTCGAGACTCAGCCCCCAGGGCTCGCCCCGCGCAGGGACGTCTGCCGAGACCGTGTCGAAGCTCCGCGACCAGTCCTCGAGCGAGCACCTCAGCAGGACGCTGCGCGTTCCGATCGGCCAGGAGGTCAACGTGACGCGGACGGCACCGTCGTGGCCGTCCCAGGAACCGACGAACCCGGTGCCGTCGTCGTCGACGACGACGAGCGGGAGCGAGCCGACGACGAGACCCGCAGGATCGACCGCCTCGACGACGCACAGGTACGTCCGGCCGACCGCAGGCGCCGCGGCGACCGCGCCCTCCCAGTCGAACCGCCAGGCACGGTCGGTGACCGCGAGGCCGACCAGCGAGGCTTCGCTGCCGCGTGCCGGACCGGGGACGGGCTCGGTCGCGACGCACGAGACGTCCGCCCCCGCGCCCCCTGACGCCGCCTTCACGGGCAGCTCGTCGATGTCGATCTCGACGCGCTCACGACGCGTCTCCCCGTCGACGTCCTCAACGACGCGCGCGTGAGCGGCGACACCGGACGGCTCCCCGCTCAGCGCGCGCACGTAGGCACTGACCGCGGACGGCGCGTCCTGCTCGGGGCCGACCGACAGGTAGGTGCCGTTCGTGCTGCGCGCTACCTCAGCCACCTGGTGCCCGGAAGTGAGAGGGACGAAGCCGATGCCGTGGATCGTGATGTCGTGGTCCCGGGCCATGTCCCGGTAGTAGGACGAGATCCCGGTCCATCCGCCGCCGTCCCCGAAAGCGACGACCGTGCGGACCTGCCCCGGGCTTCCGCGCTCGGCGAGCTCGAGCACGGCTGACATCAAGGCGTCACCCATGTTGGGGTAGGCATGCCCCTCGGGACGCTCGGTGTAGGCCCGGTCGACCGCGGCCTGCGCAGCCGCGATGTCACGTGTGAGCCCCAGGACGCGCCAGCCGCTGCCGTCGTAGGCGAGGACCGCGGCACGGTCCGCCTCGTCGAGGATGTCGAGGACCGCGTGCGCTGCAGAGCGCTGCCGCTCACGCTCAGCCCCTGCAGGCACGCTGCGATCGACGACGAGCGCGACGTCCCGCCCTCCCGACGGCTGCTCACCGTCGCCACCGCCGGGTCCGTCCCCGGGACCCGTCGGGTCGGTCGGATCGGTGGGGTCGGTCGGATCCGTGGGGTCGGTCGGATCGGTCGGGTCGGTGGGGTCGGTCGGGTCCGTCGACCCGCCGCCCTCGAGGGCGTAGGTCCGGGACCAGAGCTCGTACTCCCAGTCGCCCAGGTCATCAGCCCAGTCGGCGAGCGTCCGACCGAGCACCTTGACCTCCGCACCGACGCGCAGGTCGTAGGCGAGCGCAAGGTCCTGGCTCACGCTGAGCGCCATGAGGTCGACCTTCGTGGTGATCCGCGGCCCCACGCCCATGCCGACGTACGGCCCTGCGACGTCGTAGATGCGCACCACGAAGTCGAGCCGCACACCGGCCGAGGCCGTCGACGTGACGTACGCCTTGGCACCGAGCGCCGAGGTGAACTCGCGCTCGTTCACCGCCTGCCAGCGCCCGTCGGCGTATCGGACCCCGTTCTTCGTCTCCATCGACAGCTCGTAGGTCGCCGTCACGGCGCCTGTCACGCTGGCTTCGCCATAGACCGACGGGTTGAGGTTGAACGTGAGGACGACGGGCACCGGCCCGGCCATGACGGTGAGCCCGCCGACGCGAACCGAGCCCAACGCCGTGCTGATCTTGCGCTCAAGCTTCTTGGACGCCGTGATCGACGCGTCGACGCCGCCACGGGTTCCGAGAGTGAGCGCGAACTCTTCCAGGGTGGGCACAGGACCCGTCGGGCCGTAGTTGGGGTCGATCCGGAGCACGAGGGTCGCAGTGACCGTCGCCGTCGCGGCGACCTGCGCCACGAGCGCGCCGTCGGGCGTCTCGACCTTCCCGGAGGCGAGCACGACCTTCGTCCCGTGCTCCAGGTCCACCGCCGCGCGCGCGGCGAACGTCGTCGGCGTCTCGACAGGCACCAGCACCGCCGGGTCGACGTCGATCGGCGCGTCCCGCAGCTCGATGTCCGCCTGGACGAACACGTCGGTGAGCGTGGCTGGGCCCGTCCGGACGACCGACGTGTCGCCGTGGACGGTGACGGAGTCGACCGAGCGCAGCAGACCGCCCGGAGCCGACGGCGTCGCTCCCGACACCAGGACATCACCCGCCCGCACGGGTGCGAGTCCCTGGAAGACGAGGCCGTCGGCTCCGACCGAGGTCAGGGCCGCCTCCTGCGCGGACGTGAGCACGCGTGCCTCGGGCGCGACGACCACGTCGTCGGGCGCCGCTGCGGCCACCGTGAACGTGCGGCGGACCTCGCTGCTCCGACCCGCGCGGTCGGTCGCCCGCACGACGAGGTGGTGCGTCCCCACGACGGCGGGGGCGTCCAGGCGCCACGCGAGAGTGCCGTCCCCGTCGCCACGCAGAGGTGTCTCCCCCAGGTCCGCGCCGTCGAGGGTGACCTGCACCGACCGGACTCCCGAGCCACTGTCGGCGACCGTGCCCGCCACGGTCACCAGCGGGCTGGAGCTCTGGTCATGGGTCGCGCCTGCTGCGGGGCTCGTGACCGAGAGGCGGGGCGCGACACGGTCGACGGAAGGCGAGACCTCTCCCGCGACGTACCCGGAGACGGCCGCACGCGTGACCCGCGTGCCCGGCGGGGCCATGACATGGGTTCGACCCGCCGCGTCCACCGGCGCCAGCAGGGTCGTGCGCGTCCCGACGCGTGCCGGCAGCGGTGTGGACGGCCCGAGCGGCAGGACCGCGAGCACCAGCGAGGACGACGCCCGCAGCAGACCGGCCTGCCCACCGGGGGCGACGTCGACGGTGAGGAGCACGGCTTCGACGCTCCGGGGCACATCACCGCCGGTCACGGCAAGCGTCTGCAGGCGCCCCGCCCCGAGGCCGGTCACGGCGACGTCACGGGCGGCAGGCACCACGATGCCCGGTGCGGCCGGCCGCTCGGCGGACACCGCGGCGACCCAACCCACCACCACGGCACGCAGCTGCTCAGGTCGTGCACCGACCGCGCCCCAGGCGAGGTCCCCCCGCGCGGTCAGCGGGACGAGAACGAGAGATGTCGCCCAGGCGTCTGACCACGGGACCCTCGACACGGCGTCCGTGGCACCGTCCGCGGACCATGTCAGGGTGCCCGCGCCCGTGCCGCGCACCGCGACCGACAGCCAGACCGCCGCAGCACCGGCGGCAGGAACCCCCGCGTTCGCGGCGACGGGCAGCACGTTCGTCCGTCCGACGTCGGGCAGCACGCCGCCGAGTCCTTGGTCCGTGTCGATCACGGGGGCGGCGGGTACCAGGGTCGTCGCGCCGCCCCCCGTTCCTGCCTCCACGTACCCGGTGACCCACACCCGCACCTGGGCGTCGGTCGTGGAGCGCAGCTCCACGCGGCGCGCGGCGTCCGTCGTCACGAGCGTCGTCGAGGACGACGCTCCCGCGGGGAACGCCACAGCCGGTGCCACCTCGACGCCCGGCACCGAGACCGCGAGGTCACCCGCCCGTGCTGCCTGGACCTCGACCTGCACGACGACGGTGCGAGTGCTCGCGGGGACGGACCGGGGCACGGCCAGCGGCGCCACGACCGGCCGACCGGCGGCAGCGGTGGACCGCACCGCGCCGGCCCAGGGTGCGACCGGCGAGACAGGGACCCAGCCGGCCGACATCGACGACGCCGTCGCCGCGCGGCCTGTCGAGGTCGGCGCAGCAGCCGCCTGCCCCGCGCCGAGGCCGCCGCCCACCACGACCACCAGGACGACCGTCAACCACCGGCTGATACGTGCGCGCACTGCCATGCCCCCTCGAGCCCACCGCGACCGGAAGGTCACCGGCGGTCAAGGCTCGCGGCTGAGAGCCCGCTGTGACCCGGGTTCGGTGACGGTCCACCCGAACGCCCGTGTCACGACCGACGAAAGCACCCAGTCGGACCAGCGGCCCGATCGCCCGTGTCAGCCCTTGGCGGTCGACTTCTTGCGGGTCGTGGTCGTCTTCCGGGCCGTGCCGCGCTTCTTGGCGGGACCGGCGGCGCGCTTCTCGGCCAGCAGCTCGACGGCCTGCTCGGGCGTGATCGACTCGGGCGTCACGTCGCGCGGGAGCGTGCGGTTGGTCTCGCCGTCGGTCACGTACGCGCCGAACCGGCCGTCCTTGACGACGATCGGCTTCCCGCTGGTCGGGTCGTCGCCGAGCTCGCGCAGCGGCGGGGTCGCGGTCTGGCCGCGGCCGCGCTTGGGCTGCGCGTAGATCGCGAGGGCCTCGTCGAGCGTGATGGTGAAGAGCTGCTCCTCGGACGCGAGCGTGCGCGAGTCGGTGCCCTTCTTGAGGTACGGCCCGTAGCGGCCGTTCTGCGCGGTGATCTCGGCGCCCGACTCGGGGTCGACGCCGACGACGCGCGGCAGCGACAGCAGGCGCAGCGCGTCGTCGAGCGTGACGGTCGCGAGCTGCATCGACTTGAACAGCGACGCCGTGCGGGGCTTGGGCTGCGCCGCGAGCGCCTTCTTGCGCGCCGCGGCCGACAGGCCGGGGTCGAGCTCGGGCTCGGGCAGCACCTCGGTGACGTACGGCCCGTAGCGGCCGTTGCGGGCCACGATCTGCGTGCCCGTGGTCGGGTCGGTGCCGAGCACCTGGTCGCCGTCGGGCTGCGTCTCGAGCAGCTCGCGCGCCTTCGCGACCGTGAGCTCGTCGGGTGCCAGGTCGTCGGGGACGGACGCGCGCAGCGGGTCCGCGTCGGGGCCGTCGCCGGGCGCCTCGAGGTAGGGGCCGTACCGGCCGACGCGCAGCGTGATGCCGTCGCCGATGTCGATCGAGTTGACCTCGCGCGCGTCGATCTCGCCGAGGTTGTCGACGAGACCGCGCAGGCCCCCGGACTCCGGGGAGTCGGACCGGTCACCGAAGTAGAAGTCCGTCAACCAGTCGACGCGCGCCTTCTGGCCCGCGGCGATCGCGTCGAGGTCCTCCTCCATGCCGGCGGTGAAGTTGTAGTCGACGAGCCGGTCGAAGTTCTCCTCGAGCAGCCGCGTCACCGCGAACGCGAGCCACGTGGGCACGAGCGCCTGCCCGCGGTTCGTGACGTACCCGCGGTCCTGGATGACGCCGATGGTCGCGGCGTACGTCGACGGGCGGCCGATGCCGCGCTCCTCGAGCGCCTTGACCAGCGACGCCTCGGTGTAGCGCGGCGGCGGGGACGTGCGGTGGCCGTCGGCGGTGAGGTCGGACGCCGTGACGGGGTCGCCCTGCGCCATCTGCGGCAGGCGCGCGTCGTCGTTGCCGGCCGCGGCGCCGCCCTCGGCGTCGTCGTACCGGCCGCGGTCGCGACCCTCCTCGTACGCCGCGAGGAACCCGCGGAACGTGATGACGGTGCCGGACGCGGAGAACACGGTCTCGACGGGGCCGTCGGCGGTGGTCGCGGTCGCGGCGAGGCGCACCGAGGCCGTCTGCCCGCGCGCGTCGGCCATCTGCGACGCGACCGTGCGCTTCCAGATCAGCTCGTACAGCTTGAACTGGTCGCCCGACAGCTCGCGCGCGACCTGGGCGGGCGTGCGGAAGTGGTCGCCCGCGGGGCGGATCGCCTCGTGCGCCTCCTGCGCGCCCTTCGCCTTCGACGTGTAGACCCGCGCCTTGTCGGGCACGTACTCGGCGCCGTACAGCTCGGCGGCCTGCCGGCGGGCCGCGTCGATCGCCTGGGCGGACAGCCCGGGCGAGTCGGTCCGCATGTAGGTGATGTAGCCGTTCTCGTACAGCGACTGCGCGGTGCGCATCGTCTGCCGCGACGCCATGCGGAGCTTGCGCGACGCCTCCTGCTGGAGCGTCGAGGTCGTGAACGGCGCGGCGGGGCGGCGCGTGTACGGCTTGGTCTCGAGCGACTGCACCGCGAACGCGGCGCCGTCGAGCCCGCTCACCAGCGCCGAGGCCCGCGCCTCGTCGAGCGCGACCGCGTCGCGCGTCTTCAGCTGCCCGCGGTCGTCGAAGTCGCGGCCGGACGCGACGCGCTGCCCGCCGACCCCCGTCAGGCGCGCGGAGAACGTGGGCTCGGCGGTGTCGGCGACCGCGAACGTGCCGGTGACGTCCCAGTAGTCGGCGGGCACGAACGCCATGCGCTCGCGCTCGCGCTCGACCACGAGCCGGGTGGCGACCGACTGCACGCGCCCCGCCGACAGGCCCTGCCGGACCTTGCGCCACAGCACGGGGCTGACCTCGTACCCGTAGAGGCGGTCGAGGATGCGGCGCGTCTCCTGCGCGTCGACGAGCCGCTCGTCGAGCTCGCGCGTGTTCTCCAGGGCCCGCGTGATCGCCTCGCGGGTGATCTCGTGGAACACCATGCGCTTGACGGGCACCTTGGGCTTGAGCTCGGCCAGCAGGTGCCACGCGATGGCCTCGCCCTCGCGGTCCTCATCGGTCGCGAGGTAGAGCTCGTCGGACTCCTTGAGGAGCTTCTTCAGCTCGGCGACCTTCTTCTTCTTGTCCGCGTCGACCACGTAGTACGGCGTGAAGCCGTTCTCGACGTCGACCGCGAACTTGCCGTACGGGCCCTTCTTCATGTCCGCGGGCAGCTCGGACGGCTGCGGCAGGTCACGGATGTGGCCGACGGAGGCCTCGACGTCGTAGCCCTCGCCGAGGTAGCCGGCGATCGTGCGCGCCTTGGCGGGCGACTCCACGATGACGAGCTTGCGACCTGCGGGCATCTGACCGGCCTTCCGTGCCGAGGGGGGTGGGCGGCGCGTCGCCGCGGCCGCCCGTACCGGGGGGACTCTACGTGCTGGGGTCAAGCGGGCGTCTCGGCCCGTGCGCCGGCGACGTGCCGCAGCACGAGCATGAGCGCGAAGGCCAGGCTGCACGCCGCGACGACGCCCGCGACACCCCCACCGTAGGCCAGCATCTCGTCCGCGCGGGACGTGGCCCCGGCGCGGTACGCCCACGTGCGGGTCAGCAGGACCGTCGCGACACCACCGGCCGCGACGCCCACCACGACGAGCGCGAGGGCGGTCCGGCGCGTGCGCGCGCGCCACGGGTCGGACCGGTCGACGCGGCGGAAGGTCGCGGTCGCGGTCGCGGTGCGGGCGGGGCGCAGCACCATCGCGGCGCACACCACGGCCGTCCAGCCGAGCACCACCAGCGCTCCCGCCACGACGTCGGACGGCCGGTGCCACTGGCCCACGAGCGTCGAGACGCCCGTCGCCGCGGTGTAGGCCGCGCCGAGCACCGCGACCGCCGGGCGGGCGCGCGGCGGCACGACCAGCAGCAGCGCGGCCGCGACCGACCCGGCGGCGGTCGTGTGCCCGCTGGGCAGCGTGTTGCCGTAGTCCGCGCCGACGCCGAGCACGGGTCGCTGCAGCACCTCGTACTTCACCAGGCGCGTCGTGAGGTTCGCGCCGCCGACGAGCACCGCGACCTGCAGCGCGAGCGACCACCGCCGGCGCACGAGCGCGACGCCCGCCGCAGCGAGCAGGCCCCCGGCGACGAAGCCGACGGACACGACGTCGAGCACCGGCTCGGCCACGCGCCACAGGTGCCCCTGGCCGGTCGTCGCGCCGTCGAGCGCGGCGTCCTCGACGCGCTGGCCGGCCCACGTGTCGACGAACGTGCGCCACAGCAGCCACACGCCGACCGCGCAGGCCAGCGCCACGACGGCGCACGCCGCGACGGTCCAGCCGCGCGACCGCGGGCGTCGTGCGACGACGGTTCCCGGGGTGTCCGGGGCGGGGGGGCGCTCGTGCACCGTCACACGGTAGGCCACCCGGGGGATCTCCTGGCCCCGTGGCGGCCGCACGGTGGTCACGCGCGGTGGCCACGGTCCCACCGCCCGTACCCTGCGGGCCATGGACGAGGCCGTGACCAGCCGGGTTCGCCGCCCGCGCGCCGCGACGCAGGAGCGTCGCGAGGAGATCGTGCGCGCCGCGGCCCGCACGTTCGGCAGCAAGGGGTACCGCACGGGGTCCCTCGCGGACGTCGCGGAGCAGGTCGGGATCACGCACGCGGGCGTGCTGCACCACTTCGGCTCGAAGGAGCAGCTGCTGGTCGCGGTGCTGCAGCAGCGCGACGACGACGGCGTGCGGGACCTCGAGGGCCAGCACATCCCCGGCGGGCTCGAGCTGTTCCGCCACCTCGTGCGCACGGTGCGCGCCAACGAGGGCCGCCGGGGCCTCGTCCAGGGGTACACGGTCCTGGTCGGCGAGTCCGTCACCGAGGGGCACCCGGCGCGCCCGTGGGTGACGCAGCGGTTCGCGGTGCTGCGCGGGCAGGTCGCGGACGCGGTCCAGGAGATCGGCCCGCACGTGCCGCGCACCGCGGCCGTGCGTGCCGCGGACGCGGTCATCGGCGTCATGGACGGCCTGCAGACGCAGTGGCTGCTGGACGACTCCGCGGTCGAGCTGGCCGACGCGACCGCGTTCGCGATCGAGGCGATCCTCGCCGCGACGCTCGCGGGCGCCGACGCGCCCCGGCCCGTGGGCGACGTCGAGGACTGAGGCGGCGCGTCGCCCGCCGCCCGTCGAGCGGGACTCAGCCAACTCACAGGCGCGCTCCAGGCGCACCACAGCCGCCGTCACGACGCTGGTCGCATGACGACCACGGCCCCCGCCCCGCACCCGACGCGCAAGCCCGACGCGCTCACGCGCGCCGACGGCTCCCCCGTGCGCGCGCTCGTCGTCGACGACGAGGCGACGCTCGCCGAGCTGCTCGCCACGGCCCTGCGGTACGAGGGCTGGCACGTCGAGCACGCGCTCACGGGCCAGAGCGCGATCACGAAGGCACGGACGCTCGAGCCCGACGTGATCCTGCTCGACGTCATGCTGCCCGACCTGTCGGGCTTCGACGTGCTGCGCCGCGTCCGCCAGACGCACCCGCACGTGCCGGTGCTGTTCCTCACGGCCCGCGACGCCGTCGAGGACCGCGTCGCGGGGCTCACCGCGGGCGGCGACGACTACGTGACGAAGCCGTTCAGCCTCGAGGAGGTCGTGGCGCGCGTGCGGGGCCTGCTGCGCCGCGCGGGCGCGGTCGCGCCGTCGGAGGAGTCCGTGCTCGTGGTCGGCGACCTCCGCATGGACGAGGACAGCCACGAGGTGTGGCGCGGCGACGACGAGATCCGCCTCACGGCGACCGAGTTCGAGCTGCTGCGGTACTTCATGCGCAACCCGCGCCGCGTGCTGAGCAAGCCGCAGATCCTCGACCGCGTGTGGCAGTACGACTTCGGCGGGCAGGCGAACATCGTCGAGCTGTACGTGTCGTACCTGCGACGCAAGATCGACAAGGGCCGCGAGCCGATGCTGCACACGCTGCGCGGCGTCGGGTACGTGCTGCGCCCGGCGAGATGACCCCGGCGGGCGACCTCCGGGACGCCGCGCCCCGTCGCCGCGCGCGCTGGTCGCTGCGGCGCCGGCTCGTAGCGGTCGTCCTGGGGCTCGTCCTGCTGGTGGGCGTCGCGATGGGCGTCGTGTCGACCCTGGCGCTGCGCGGCTCGCTCGTCGCGCAGGTCGACCAGCGCGCGGTCGCGGCCGCGGCGCGCGCGGTGCAGGCGACGGAGGGCGGCGGGGGTCTCGGCGTGGTGCCGCCGCGGCCGGACGGTGACGACGACGACCGACGCCACGGGGACCGGCCGCCGCCGCTGCTCGTGCCCGGCCAGGACGTCGGCACCGTGAGCCTCGTGGTCGGCGCCACGACGACGGACGGCGCGCACCTCGCGCAGGACGGCTACCGGCGCCTCACCGACGCGCAGGTCGCGGCGCTGCGCGGCGTCCCCGCGGACGGCGCGCCGCACTCGGTGCTGCTCGACGACCTCGGCACGTACCGCGCGGTCGCGCTGCGCGACGACGACGGCGTGCTGGTGGTCAACGCGCTGCCGACGTCGGGCGTCGACGCGACCGTCGGCCAGTACGTGGTCATCGAGGTGCTGCTGGCGGCCGGTGCGCTGCTCGTGGCGGGCGTCGGCGGCTCGCTGCTGGTGCGCCGGGAGCTCGCGCCGCTGACACGCGTCGCCGCGACCGCCGCACGCGTCGCCGAGCAGCCGCTCGCGCGCGGCGAGGTCGAGATCGTGGCGCGCGTCGACCCGCGGGACACCGACCCGTCGACGGAGGTCGGGCAGGTCGGCGCGGCGCTCGACCGCATGCTGGGGCACGTCGAGCACGCGCTCGCGGAGCGGCACGCGTCGGAGTCGCAGGTGCGGCGGTTCGTCGCCGACGCGAGCCACGAGCTGCGCACGCCCCTCGCGTCGATCCGCGGGTACACCGAGCTCGTGCGCCGCTCGCCGGACGCGCTGCCGCCCGACGCGGTCGCGGCGCTCGCGCGCGTCGAGGCCGAGGCGGTCCGCATGAGCGCGCTCGTGGACGACCTGCTGCTGCTCGCGCGGCTCGACGCGGGCCGCGCGCTCGAGCGCGAGCCGGTCGACCTGGGGGTGCTGGCGGTCGACGCGGTCGCGGACGCGCACGCCGCGGGGCCGGACCACGTGTGGCGGCTCGACCTGCCGGGCAGCGACGACGACGGCGACGACGCGGCCGACGACGAGCTGACGGTCCTCGGCGACGACCACCGGCTGCGCCAGGTGCTGGCGAACCTCACGTCGAACGCGCGCCGCCACACACCGCCCGGCACGCGCGTCGACGTGGGCGTGCGGCGCGACGGCGCGGACGTGGTGCTGACGGTCACCGACGACGGCCCGGGCGTGCCGCCCGACCTCGCGGGCTCGCTGTTCCAGCGGTTCACGCGCGGTGACGCGTCGCGCAACCGGGCCGCCGGCTCGACGGGGCTGGGGCTCGCGATCGCCCACGCGGTCGTGACGGCGCACGGCGGGACGCTCACGTGCACGTCGGCGCCGGGCCGCACGACGTTCGCGGCACGGCTGCCCGCCGCGGGTCCCACCCGTCCGGGTGACACGGCGGCGGCGACGGGCGCGGTCGGTACCTGACGGGGCGACGACCGTCGCCCCGCGGACGAGGGACGGGGACGACCGTGCTCACCGACGCGCACGCCTTCAGCGGCTTCTCGGTCGACGACCTGGACGCCGCCGAGCGGTTCTACTCCGACGTGCTGGGCCTGCCGGTCGAGCGCACGCCCCAGGGGCTGTGGCTGCGGGTGGGCGTCCACGAGCCCCCGGGCACGCCCGCGACCGACGTCTTCGTCTACCCGAAGGGCGACGCGCACCGCCCTGCGACGTTCACGGTCCTCAACCTCGCGGTCCACGACCTCGAGGGCGTGGTCGCGTGGCTGCGGTCCCGCGGCGTGACGTTCGAGCGGTACCCGGGGCTCGAGGCCGACGCGTCCGGGATCGTGCGCGGCGGCGACGCGGGCCCGGACATCGCGTGGTTCACCGACCCGGCGGGCAACGTCGTCGCGGTGCTGCGGCGCTGACGCGGCACGTCGGGCGCCGCGCGGCGACCCGTCAGAGGCCGTAGGCGCGGTAGGCGTCGAGCACGTCGGCCAGGGGCGCGGTCAGCTGCAGCACGGCCGTGCCGTTGCGCCAGACAGCGACACCGGTGCCGTCGCCCGCGTCGGCGACCGTGTACGTGCCGACGACCTCGCCGCCGACGGTCACGTCGCCCGACTCGGGCAGGTCGGGGGCGTCGGGGTCGACGGGGGTCGCGCCGGTGTCGGGCGCCGGCACGGGCAGCGTCGCCGCGACCTGCTGCTGCAGGGCGGTCGCCGCCTCGGGGCTCTCGAGCTGTGCGGCACGCACGGTGACGGTGCCGCCGGCCCCGTCGGTCAGCGTCTCGACGTACGCCTCGACGGCGCCCGCCGCGAGCCGCTCGGCGTCCTCCTGCGACGACGCGAGCGCGTACTGCAGGACGGTGGTCGGCAGGGCCGCCGCGAACGCCGTCGTCGCCTCGCGCGCGACGGGCGCCGTCGCGGGCGTGGGGGCGGGCAGCACGACCGTCGACGCGGTGCCGGTCGGGGCGGCCCCCGCACCGCGGTCCCGCGTCAGGAGGATCCCCGCGACGGCACCGGCGACGAGCAGGACGACGACGCCGACGACGACGGGCAGCAGCCACGCCGGGCGGCCGCGACCACGGTCGTCGTGCCGGGCCGGGGCCGGCTCCGGGGCCGCGGACGCGCCGGACGGCGCCCACGCGGGACGGCCCGCACCGGGGCCGGGCACACCCTGCGGCGTCGCGGCGGGCCGGTGCGTCGGGGCCGCCGGACCGGGTCGCTGCTCCGGCTGCCCGGGTCGTCCGGTGTCGCTCATGCGCGCGTCCCCCTCGGTGTCGCGGCCGACGGCTGCCGGACCAGGGCGCAGCCTACCCAGGCACCGTCGACCGCCGGCGTCACGCGTCGAGGTCGCGCCGGCGGACGCCGAGCAGTCCCGCGCCGACCAGCAGCGCGGCGACGGCCGTGACCGCGACCGCGGCGCCGGCGTCGAACGGCTCGCCCGGCCGCGACGCGAGGTGCGCGAACGGCGAGAGCGCGTCGGCGCCCGCGGGCAGCAGCGCGGCGAACATCCCGACCGTGCCCGTGTACGCGACGTACGACCACACCGCGCCGGACGCGCGCGGCACGAGCCCCACGAGGGCGGTCGCGACGCCCAGCACGACGAGCACGCCCGGCACGGTGCCGGCCGCTGCACCGAGCAGGCGGCCGACCTGCGACGCGTCGTCGAGCGTGAGCGCCGCGCCGGCGCCCATCACGAGCCCGGCCAGCAGCATCATGGTCGTCGCGGCGCCGGCCGCGAGCGCGACCTGCGTGCCGAGCCAGCGCACGCGCCCGACGGGCAGCGCGAGGACGGCCGTCGCGCGGCCCGCGCGCTCGTCGGCGCGTGCGGCCCCGACCGCCGTCGCGGCGTACGCGCCGGCCAGCACGGCGACGAACACGACGTACAGGCCGAAGACCGCGGCGACGGCGTCGCCCGGGTCACCCAGCAGCACCGACAGGGACGGTTCGTCGCGCACGAACCGCACGACCGCGGACGCGAGCACGCCGACGAGCCCCGCGGTCAGCACGACGCCCGCGCCCCACGCGAGCACGGACGTCCGCTGCCGCCGCCACGTCAGGCCCACCAGCCCACCGACCCGGCCGCGCGCCGGACCCGGGCGGTCCGGCAGGAGACCCGTCCCCAGGTCGCGGCGTCGCACGAGCACGGCCGCGAGCGCCACGCTCGCGGCCGCCGCCGCGGCGCTGACGCCCAGCGGCCACCAGCGGTCGAGCGTGTAGGGCGCGGTGGCCTGCGACCACCCGAACGGCGAGAGCCACGACCACGCGCTCGTGCTGCGCGGACCGTGCACGTCGCCGACCGCGCGCAGCACGAACGCGACGCCGACCACGGCGAGGCCGAGCGCGTTCGTCGTGCGCGCGTGCGTGGTGAGCTGCGCCGCGACGGCCGTCGCCGCGGCCACCACGAGCGCGGCCGCGACGACCGACGCCACGAGCAGCGCCGACCCGGCGGGGTCGAGCTCGGTCGTGAGCAGCGCGGCGAGCAGCAGCACGCCGACCGCGAGCACCTCGGACGCGGTCGCGAGCAGACCGGCCGCGACGGGCGCCGCGCGCCCCACGGGCTGCGACCGGACGAGCTCGAGACGCCCGTCCTCCTCGGGTGCGCGCAGGTGCCGCGCGACCGCGAGCACGGCCATGATCGCGACCGGCACCGCGAGCCAGACGCCGAGCTCGTTCGCGGTCATCGCGCCGAGCGTGTAGTCGTCGAGCCCGTAGCCCGGACCCGCGAGCGCGGTCGCGGCGGGCGACGCGATGAGCGCGGCCCGGGCCGCGAGGTCGGCGGGCGTCGCGTACAGGCCGGCGAGCCCGACGACCGAGACCTGGGCCGTGCCCGCGACCGCGACGGCCCAGACGGCGGCGGTCCAGCGGTCGGCGCGCAGCGCGAGGCGCAGCAGCCGTCCCGTGCCGGCCAGCGGACCGTGCGGCGCGGGCGCGACCCGACCGGGTGCCGACCGCCGCGACGCCGTGGTGGTCACCGCTCCCCCACGCCGAGCGTCGCGAGCTCGTCGCTGTACTCGCGCAGGAACAGGTCCTCGAGCGTCGGCGGGTGCGCCGTCACGGACCGCACGCCGTGCGCCGCGAGGACGCCCAGGACGGCGTCGAGCGCGGGCGCGTCGGCGGCGAGGGTCACGCGGTCGTCGTCGACCCGCACGTGGTGCGCGCCCGCGATCCCGTCGAGCGCGGTGCGCGCGCCCGCGGCGTCGGCGAGGCCCGCGACGACGGTCGTGCGCGTGAGGCCGCGCAGGTCGTCGAGCGTGCCGGTGCTCACGGCACGGCCGCGGCGGATGATCGTCACGCGTGCCGCGAGCGCCTCGACCTCGGCGAGCACGTGGCTCGAGAGCAGCACGGTGCGCCCCTCGGCGGCCGCCTCGCGCACGACCTCCTGGAACACGGCACCCATGAGGGGGTCCAGGCCCGACGTGGGCTCGTCCATGAGCAGCAGCTCGACGTCGGCGGCGAGCGCCGCGACGAGCGCGACCTTCTGGCGGTTGCCCTTGGAGTAGGCGCGGGCGCGCACGCGCGGGTCGAGCTCGAACCGTTCGACGAGCTCGTCGCGCCGCCGCGGGTCGAGCCCGCCCCGCAGCCGCCCGAGCAGGTCGATCGTCTCGCCGCCCGTGAGCTGCGGCCACAGCGTGACGTCGCCGGGCACGTACGCGAGGCGCCGGTGCAGCGCCACGGGGTCGCGCCACGGGTCGCCGCCGAGCAGCGCGACGTCGCCCGCGTCGGCGCGCAGCAGCCCGAGCAGCACCCGCACGGTGGTCGACTTGCCGGCGCCGTTGGGCCCGAGGAACCCGTGCACCTCGCCCGTGCGGACGGTGAGGTCGAGGCCGTCGAGCGCGCGGCGGCGCCCGAACGTCTTGACCAGGCCGCGCACGGCGATCGCGTCGGTCATGGCTGCTCCTGGTGGGTGGTGGGGTCGACGGGCGGCTCGGGTCGCTCCTGCGTGGCGCGCCACGCGTCGAGGTAGGTGCTGTCGGCGAACAGGCCGTGGGTGTAGAGCTCGAGGCTCGCGTGCGCGGTGGTGCGGGCCATGTGCGTGAGCGCGGCGGCCGGCTCGGCCGTCGGGGACGGTGCGCGCCCGGCCGCGGCGTCGAGCTGCGTGACGAGCAGGAGCCCGAGCTGCGCGGCGACGACGTAGCGCGCGCGGCCCTGCGGGTCGCCGGTCGGGCGGACGACGCCGGCCCGCTCACCCTCGGCGAGGTAGGTGAGCGTGTCGTCGACCATGCCGTCGACGAACCGCGCGGCGCCGGGGCCGCCGTCGAGCACGACGCGGAACAGGTAGGCGACGAGCGGCGCGTACCGGTCCATGGCGGCGAGCTGGGCGAGCACGGTCGTGGCGGGCTGCGCCATCGCGTCGGTCTTCGCGGCGACGAGCGCGTCGTGCGCGTGCTCGTCGCACGCGGCGCGCAGGCCGTCCTTGGAGCCGAAGTGGTGGAGGACGAGGGCGGGGCTGACGCCGGCGTCGGCCGCGACCTGCCGCACGCCGACGCCGAAGCCGTCGCGGCCGAAGCGCAGCATCGCGGCGTCGCGGATGCGGGCACGTGCCGTGAGGTCGTCGACTGATCGCATGTTCAGTAGACTAAACGCCGGTTCAGCCCGCGGGCAACCCCCTCACGCCGAGCCCCGCGGGCGATGTCGGCGCCTGGCCGTAGCGTGCACGCCGTGAGCCAGACGACGACCCGCCGCGCGCGCACCGCCGACAAGTCCGCCGAGCGCCCCGGCTTCCGCTGCACCGAGTGCGGCTGGACCGCCACCAAGTGGGTCGGCCGCTGCGGCGAGTGCCAGGAGTGGGGCTCGGTCGTCGAGGACGCCGGCCCCGGCTCGGGCGGCCCGCGCACGGTCGCGGTCGCCCCCACGCGCAACCCCGCGCGCCCCATCCACGAGATCGACGTCGAGTCCGCCGCCGCACGCCCCACGGGCGTCGACGAGCTCGACCGCGTGCTCGGCGGCGGGCTCGTGCCCGGCGCCGTGGTGCTGCTCGCGGGCGAGCCCGGCGTCGGCAAGTCGACGCTGCTGCTCGACGTCGCGGCGCGCGCCGCGCGCACGGGCCGGCGCGTGCTCTACGTGACGGGCGAGGAGTCCGCGGCGCAGGTGCGGCTGCGCGCCGGTCGCATCCACGCGCTCGACCCGGCGCTGCTGCTCGCGGCCGAGACCGACCTCGGCACCGTGCTCGGCCACGTCGAGGCCGTCGACCCCGACCTGCTGGTCCTCGACTCGGTGCAGACCGTCTCGAGCGCGCAGGTCGACGGCGCACCCGGCGGCGTCTCGCAGGTCCGCGAGGTCACGGCCGCCCTCATCACGGCCGCCAAGTCGCGCGCGCTGCCCGTCGTGCTGGTCGGGCACGTGACGAAGGACGGCTCGGTCGCCGGCCCGCGCACGCTCGAGCACCTCGTCGACGTCGTGTGCCAGTTCGAGGGCGAGCGCCACTCGCGCCTGCGGCTGCTGCGCGCGACCAAGAACCGCTACGGCCCCACCGACGAGGTCGGCTGCTTCGACCTGTCGGAGCACGGCATCGTCGGCCTGGCCGACCCGTCGGGGCTGTTCACCTCGCGCCTCGTCAGCGACGTGCCGGGCACGTGCCTCACGGTGACGCTCGAGGGCCGCCGCCCGCTCGCGGCCGAGGTGCAGGCGCTCGTCGCACCGAGCGTCGTGCCCAACCCGCGGCGCACCACGAGCGGCGTCGACGGCAGCCGCCTCGCGATGGTCCTCGCGGTCCTGCAGCGGCGGCTCGGCGCACGGCTCGCCGACCAGGACGTCTACGTGTCGACCGTCGGCGGAGCGCGCGTCGTCGAGCCCGCCGCCGACCTCGCGCTCGCGCTCGCCGCCGTCAGCGGGCGCGAGAACGTCCCGGTCCACGCGGGCCTCGTCGCGGTCGGCGAGGTCGGGCTCGCGGGCGAGATCCGCCCCGTGCCCGGCGTCGGACGGCGGCTCGCCGAGGCCGCTCGGCTGGGCTGCTCGCGCGCCGTCGTGCCCGCGGGCACGCTCGCCGAGGTCGCGGTGCCCGACGGGCTGCGGGTCGTCGAGGCCCCCGACCTCGCCGCGGCCGTGCTCGCGGGCCTGGCGCCCCAGGACCCGGCCGACGGCTCACGGTGACGCGGGCCCCTCACGCGCAGGTCGGCAGGTGAGACACCCGTGGCCAAGGTCTCGGCCGATCCGTCGCGCCACCGATACGATTCACGCGTGCCGCACCCGCACCACCAGGACGACCTGCTGAGGTCGACGCTCGCCGCGGTCGCGCCCGGCTCCGAGCTGCGCGACGGTCTCGAGCGGATCCTGCGCGGCCGCACGGGCGCGCTCATCGTGCTCGGGATGGACGAGACGGTCGACTCGATCTGCTCCGGCGGGTTCGTGCTCGACGTCGAGTTCTCCGCGACCCGCCTGCGCGAGCTCGCCAAGATGGACGGCGCCGTGGTCATCGACCCCGTGCGCGACCGCATCGTCCGCGCCGCCGTGCAGCTGCTGCCCGACTCGTCGATCCCCACGACCGAGTCCGGCACGCGGCACCGCACCGCCGAGCGCGTCGCGCGCCAGACGGGGCTGCCCGTGATCTCGGTGTCCGCGTCGATGCGCATCATCCAGCTCTACGTGGGCGACCAGCGGCACGTCCTCGAGGACTCCCCCACCATCCTGTCGCGCGCCAACCAGGCCCTCGCGACGCTCGAGCGGTACAAAGCCCGCCTCGACGAGGTCAGCGGCACGCTGTCGGCGCTCGAGATCGAGGACCTCGTCACGGTCCGCGACGTCTCCGCCGTCGTGCAGCGGCTCGAGATGGTGCGCCGCATCTCCGACGAGATCGCCGGGTACGTCGTCGAGCTCGGCAGCGACGGCCGTCTGCTCACGCTGCAGCTCGACGAGCTCGTCGGCGGCGTGGGCACCGAGCGCGAGCTCGTCATCCGCGACTACGTCGACACCACGCGGCGCGCGGTCGAGACCGTGCCCGACGCGCTCGCCGAGCTGGACTCGACCCAGCTGCTCGACATCGCGCACATCGCGCGCGTGCTGGGGCTGCCCGGCGGCGGCGAGGAGCTCGACGCTGCCGTGGGGCCCCGCGGCTACCGACTGCTGTCGAAGGTGCCGCGCCTGCCCCGTCCCGTGGTCGACCGGCTCGTCGACCACTTCGGCGGCCTGCAGAAGCTCCTCGCGGCCACCATCGAGGACCTCATGGCCGTCGACGGCGTGGGCGAGCAGCGCGCCCGCTCGGTCCGGGAGGGTCTGTCGCGGCTCGCCGAGTCGAGCATCCTCGAGCGCTACGTCTGACCGCGGCGGCGCCGTGCCCGCGGCACGCCGACCCGGTGACGTGCCGCCCCGCGACCCGTCAGCCCAGGCCGAACACCGCGGCCGGTGACGTCGCGCCCTGGAGCGCCACGGTCACCGAGTACGTGCCGGGCTGAGGCGACGGCAGGCCCCCGGGGCAGCCCTCGGCCGAGCGCACGCGCGTCCAGGTCAGGGCCGACACGTCCGACTCGCCGGCCGGCAGCAGCAGAGTGCGCGTGGCGGCGTCGTCGCCCGCGCAGTCGAGGCTCGACCACACGCGGTCCTCGCCCGACGTGATGACGACCTCCTGGTGCGCGTCACCCGCGTCGACCAGGCAGGGTGCCGCACCGGAGTTCGTCACGGTCACCTCGAACGTCGGGTCGACGTCGGCCGCGAACGCCTCGCCGCCCGGGGCGACGGTCAGCGCGAGCGACGCGGGGTCGCACGTGGCGACGCCGCCCGCGGCGTCCTCGGTGGTGGGTGACGGGGTGGGCGTGGCGGCCGGCGGGTCGACGGCGGCCGCGGGCGTGGGGTCGTCGCCGCCGCGGTCGAGCAGCCACGTCACGAGCAGCACGATCGCGACGAGCGGCAGGCCCAGCACCACGAGGCGCCGGATCCAGAACACGCGCGCGGGCGGGCGCGGCGGCGGGACGCGGCGCACCGCACCCGTGCCGGCGGGGCGCCGGCGGTCGCGGTCGTCCATCGTGTCCTCCCGGGTCGCGCCTCCCGCGGGGCCGCGGCTGCGGCGACCACGGTACGAGGCCCGCGGCCCGCGCGCCGTCCACGACGCGCGTGGCCGCGGCGACACGCACCCCGGCCCGGACGGTCGTCCACATCGTGGACGACCAGTCCGGCGTCGTGAAGCGCCTCCCCGCCGCCGGTGGCGCGCACCGCACGGGAGGACGGCGCCGCGCCGGCACGGCAGGTGCGTGTCCCCGGACCGCCGCACCGCACGGGCGCGCCGCGGTGCCGCACCGCGCCGCCGTGCCGCTCGGCCGCGGCCGAAGTTGGCCCGCCTCGCGCCGCCGGGCACCATGAGGCGTGCTCGCCGCCGACCCCGACCCGCTCGCCGCCGACGTCCGACGCGACGTCGTCGCGTGGTTCGACGTGCACGCGCGCGACCTGCCCTGGCGTGCTCACGACCGCACGCCGTGGGGCGTCCTGGTGAGCGAGGTCATGCTCCAGCAGACGCCCGTGGTGCGCGTGGAGCCGGCGTGGCGCGCGTGGATGGACCGGTGGCCGACGCCCGCGGACCTCGCGGCCGCGCCCACGGCCGACGTGCTGCGGGCGTGGGACCGCCTGGGGTACCCGCGGCGGGCGCTGCGGCTGCAGGAGTGCGCGCGCACGGTCGTCGAGCAGCACGGCGGCGACCTCCCGGACGACGAGGCGGCGCTGCTCGCGCTGCCGGGCGTCGGCGCCTACACCGCCGCGGCGGTCCGCGCGTTCGCGTTCGGACGCCGCTCGGTCGTGCTCGACACCAACGTGCGGCGCGTCCTCGCGCGCGTGGCGGCCGGCGAGGCGCTCCCGGCACCGGCCCAGACGGTCGCCGAGACACGCGCGGCGGCCGCGTGGGTGCCCGACGACGACGCCGCGGCGGCCCGCTGGGCGGCCGCGTCGATGGAGCTGGGCGCGTTGGTCTGCACGGCGCGCGCGCCGCGGTGCGACGCGTGCCCGGTGGCGGACCGCTGCCGCTGGCTCGCCGCGGGACGGCCCGTCGACGCGCACGCGCACCGGCGCCGCACGCAGGCGTGGACGGGCACCGACCGGCAGGCCCGCGGCCGGGTGATGGCGCTGCTGCGCGAGGCGATCGCCCCCGTGCCGCACGACGCGGTCGCAGCCGTGTGGCCGGACGCCGCGCAGCTCGCGCGGTGCCTCGACGCGCTCGTCGCCGACGGCCTCGTGGTGCGCGACGAGCCCTCGGGCGACGACCCGGACCCGTCGGCGACGACGTACCGCCTCCCCGGCTGAGCGTCACCCCCGGGCCACCCCGCACACCACCGCCACCCCACCCGCGGCCCCCACACACCACCACGATCCCGACCGCCGAACACGGGGTCTCGCCGGTGACGGGCGTCGAGGACCGGCCGTACCCCGCGTTCGGCGGCGGGCGGCTGCGGGGCGGACCCGTGGCGCCGGGCGGGCGAGCCGACCCGTCAGAGCTCGAGGAGCATGCGGGTGTTGCCCAGGGTGTTCGGCTTGACCCGCGCGAGGTCGAGGAACTCCGCGACGCCGTCGTCGTGCGAGCGCAGCAGCTCGGCGTAGACGTCGGGCGGCACGGGGGTCCCGTCGATCTCGACGAACCCGTGGCGGCGGAAGAACTCGACCTCGAACGTCAGGCAGAACACGCGCCGCAGCCCGAGCCGGCGCGCACGGTCGACGAGCCCGTCGACGAGCGCGTGGCCGACGGCCCGCCCGCGGTACTCGGGTGCGACCGCGAGCGTGCGGATCTCGGCGAGGTCCTCCCACATGACGTGCAGCGCACCGCAGCCGACCACGTCGCCGCCGTCGGCGGGGCGCGCGACGAGGAACTCCTGCACGGCCTCGTAGTAGCCGACCCACTCCTTGGCCAGCAGGATGCGCTCGTGCGCGTAGGGCTCGACGAGCCGGTGGATCGCGCGGACGTCGGCGGGCAGGGCCGGCACGACGTCGACGGGGGCGGGTTCGCTCACGCCCCCAACCTACGCACGGACGTGCACGCGCCGGGCCGCCCCGCACGGTCCCGACCCCGTCCGTCCCACGGGTCGAACGCGGGGTTCGGCCGGTCTGCGCGGCCCGGCACCGGACGAACCCCGCGTTCGCCGGAGGAGTGAGACCGGTGGGCGGGACCGGGGGCGGGATGGGGCCAGCGGGGTCGGCGGGTGCAGCGGGGCCGGTGGGTGCAGCGGGGGCGGCGGGTGCAGCGGGCCGGCGGGGGGGGGGG
>NZ_BCRB01000036.1 GCF_001552375.1 Cellulomonas iranensis NBRC 101100 = JCM 18110
GGTGGTGGGTGGGTGGGGGCGTCCGCGGGCCGCGGACGACGACGGGCCGGGCGCCCTCGGTGAGGGTGCCCGGCCCGTCGGGTGCCGTGCGTCAGAACGCGGCGACGACCTCGCCGTCCGGCCAGCGCTTCTCGATGAACGCACGGACCTCGTCGGAGTGCAGCAGGCCGTCGAGCTTCACGAGCGCGGGGTTCGACTTGTCCTCCGAGCGCACCGCGAGGAAGTTCGCGTACGGGTTGCCCTCGCCGGACTCCAGCAGGATCGAGTCCTTCGCGGGGTTCAGGCCCGCCTCGAGCGCGTAGTTGCCGTTGATGATCGCGGCGTCCACGTCCTGCAGCGAGACCACGAGCTGCTCGGGCGCGGTCTCGACGAACTCGAGGTTCTTCGGGTTGTCCTTGATGTCGAGCAGGGTCGCGTCGCCGTCGGTCTCCTCGAGCGTGATGAGCCCGCCCTCGACCAGCAGGTCGAGCGCGCGCGACTGGTTGCCCGGGTCGTTCGTGATGCCGACGACGCCGCCGTCGGGGATGTCGTCGACCGACTCGACCTTCTTCGAGTACACGCCGTACGGCTCGATGTGCACGCCGTCGAAGTGGTCGAAGTCGAAGCCGTTCTCCTCGACCTGCGCCGTGAAGTACGGCAGGTGCTGGAAGTAGTTGGCGTCGAGCTCGCCCTCGGCGAGCGCCGTGTTCGGCAGCACGTAGTCCGTGAACTCGCGGATGTCGAGGTCCAGACCCGCGTCGGCAGCGAGCTCGTCCTGCACGAACTGCAGGATCTCGGCGTGCGGCACGGGGCTCGCGCCGACCACGAGGGTCGTGGTGCCCGACGCGTCGGTCGAGCCGGCGGTCGCGCCGGCGTCGGGGTCGTCGCCACCCGCGCAGCCCGTCATCACCAGGGCCGCTGCGGACAGGACGGCTGCGGTGCGGACGATTCTCTTCATCGCGGGTGTTCCTCTCAGGGTCCGTCCCCCGGTCGGGGACGACGTGCGGGGGCCGCGGTCGCGGCGGGGCGTGCTCACCTGTGGTCCAGGCGGCGGGCGACGGCGTCGCCGACGAGCTGGACCACGGTGACCAGCACGACGATGACGACGACGGACGTGTACAGGACGGTCGGGTCGAACCGCTGGAACCCGTAGGTGATCGCGAGGAACCCGAGGCCGCCGGCGCCGATCGCGCCGACCATCGCGGAGTACCCGATGAGCGCGATCACGGTGACGGTGAACCCGGAGACGATCGCGGGCAGCGCCTCGCGCACCAGCACCGCGCCGAGGATTTTCGGCGTCGTCGAGCCCATGACGCGCGCGGCCTCGACCTTGCCCGGGGCGACGTCGCGCACCGCGGTCTCGACGAGCCGCGCGAAGAACGGGATGGTCCCGAGGCTGAGCGGCACGACCGCGGCCTCCCACCCGAGGCTCGTGCCGACGATCGCCCGGGTCACGGGGATCACGGCGACGGCCAGGATGATGAAGGGCAGCGCGCGCAGCGTGTTGACGACGAACCCGAGCACGGCCGACGCCGTCCGGTTCGGCGTGAGCCCGTCGGACGCGAGCGAGCGCAGCAGCAGCCCCAGCGGCAGCCCGACGACGAGCACGACGAGCGCCGACAGCCCCACCATCTGGAGCGTCTCGACGGTCGCCTCGGGGAGCTTCTGCTGGATGACGCGGTTGGTCGTGAGCTCGATCCACAGGTCGCCCATCACGCCACCTCCCGCCCGGCGTCGGTGGCGGTCGGGACGGCGAGCGGGTCGAGCCCCGCGGCGCGCAGCCGCTCGACGACCTCCGGCACGCGCCCCGTCGGGGCGTCGACGATGAGCCGGCCGACCCGGACGCCGCCGAGCGGCTCGACCGTGGCGGACGCGACCTCGACGTCGTCGCCCAGCGCGGCGACCGCGGCGAACGCGACGCTGGTCGGCACGGCGTCGGTCGAGAACACGGCCTCGACGAGCGCGCGCCGGTCGCCGGGCGGCAGGTCGGGCACGGGCACCAGCGCGCGGGACAGCGGCGAGCCGACGGCCGTGACGACCTGCGCGAGCGCACCGGTCTGCACGACCCGGCCGTGCTCGAGCAGCGTCACGTGGTCGCACACGTCGCGGACCACGGCGGGCTCGTGCGTGATGACGACGACCGTGATGCCGAGCCGGTCGCGCAGGTCGCGCACGAGGCCGAGGATCTGGCGCGTGGTCTCCCCGTCGAGCGCCGACGTGGGCTCGTCGCACAGCAGCACGCCGGGCTCGGTGGCCAGCGCGCGGGCGATGCCGACGCGCTGCTTCTGCCCGCCGGACAGCTGTGCGGGGTAGGCGCCCGCGCGGTCGCCGAGGCCGACGAGGTCGAGCAGCTCGGCGACCCGGGCGGCGCGCTCATGGCGGCGGACCCCGGCGACCTCGAGCGGGTACGCGACGTTCGCGGCGATCGTGCGCGAGTCGAGCAGGTTGACGTGCTGGAAGACCATGCCGGTGCGGCGGCGGGCCGCGCGCAGCTTGTTCTCGGCGAGGTCGGAGATCGTCACGCCGTCGACCCGGACCGTGCCGGACGTGGGGCGCTCGAGGCCCGTGAGGCAGCGGATGAGCGTCGACTTGCCGGCGCCCGAGCGGCCGACGATGCCGTGCACGGTGCCGCGCTCGACGTGCAGGTCGATGCCGTCGAGGGCGACGACGTCACCGTCGGGCGACGCGTAGACCTTGCGGAGACCGGTCAGCTCGATCACGGGGGTCCTTCGAGGTGGTGCCGCGGGCGGGGCACGCAGGGTGCCGGTGCGGCGGGCGGGGGACGACCCGGGGCGCGGACGAGCGGCAGCGGGTCAGGGGAGCGCGCGAGGGGCGCGCGGGGTCGCCGTCAGCGACACATTCGGGCACGGCACATGCAGGCGGCGACGGCGTGGGCCGGTCGCGGCGCGTGCGTGTCGATGTGTGCCATGCCGGTCATGCAAGCACGCGGCGCGGACGCGCCCGCGCACCGTCTCGACATGTGGGACCACATGTCGAGACGGCGTGTCAGATCCCGTCGGACGTCTGCGACGGCGGTCTCACAGGTCCAGCAGCGGGATCACCGGCGGACCGGCGACGACGTTCTCCAGCGGGCGCTCCGCCAGGAGCGCGGTGAGCTGGCGCCGCGCGAGCTCCGTCAGCCGCGCCGCCGTCAGCGGCGTGCGCCGCCCCACCTCCGGCGTGACCAGCGCGTTCGGCGCCCGCCACAGCAGGTGGTCGGGCGGCAGCGGCGACGGGTCCGTGACGTCGAGCGCGGCCCGCAGCCGGCCGGACCCGAGCTCGTCGACCAGCGCGTCGGTGTCGACCACGCGCCCGTGCGCGACGTTCACGAGCAGCGCGTCGTCGTGCATCGCCGCGAGGAAGTCCTCGTCGACCAGGTGCGTCGTCGCGTCGGTGAGCGGCACCGCGAGCACCACGACGTCCGCGCGCGGCAGCAGGTGCGGCAGCTCGTCGACCCCGTGCACGCGGCCGTCGAGCGTCTCGCGCGCCGTGCGCGCCACGACCGTCACCGACGCGCGGAACGCGCGCAGCCGCGCGACGACCTCCGTGCCGACCGCGCCGGCGCCGACCACGAGCACCCGGCTGCCCGTGAGCGACCCGACCCGGCCCGGTGCGGGCGACCAGTGCTGCACGGTCATCCGGCGCGCCGCGTCGTCGATGCCGCGCAGCTGCGCGAGCGCGAGCCCGACCGCGAGCTCCGCCGCGCCGTCGGCGTGGACGCCTCGCGCGTCGGCCACCGTCACACCCGTCGGCAGGACGCCCGCGAGCCCGCCGTGCCACGCACCCGCGAGCTGCACGAACCGCAGGTGCGGCGCCTGTGCGACCCGCTCGAGCACGCGGGGGTCGGGCGTGCCCGGCACGAGCGCCGCGTGCACGTCGTCGAGCGTGAGGCCCGCCGGTCCGTCGTCGGCGGTCGGGTCCCACAGGCCCGTGCGGGCGCCGCGCGGCGGGGCCCCGAACATCAGGCGCAGCTCGGTGGTGGGGAACGTCCAGGTCAGCACGGACACATCCAACCGTGTCCGGGTTGCCTGCGTATGTCCGTCCGCCGTCGCGTGCGTCACCCGCGCGGGTGCTCCTCGTGGGCGACCCCGTGGCCGACCCCGCGGACGCCCCCGCGACGTCAGTCGACGAGCGCCGCGCGCAGCGCCGTGACCTCGTCGTCGGCCAGCCCGAGCCCGTGGGTCAGGTACCCGTCGAACGACCCGAACCGGTCCACCATCGCGTCGAGCGCGGTGTCGAGGTACTCGGCGCGGACCTCCAGCAGCGGCACGAGCAGCGCGGGGTCGCCGCCCGCGTCGGCGAACCGGTGCAGCAGCGGCCCGTACATCGCCCGGACCGTCGGGTTCACCGCCAGGTACTCCGCGCGCACGCCGTCGAGGTCGACGCCCGCGGCGAGCAGCAGCACGGTCGTCGCCCAGCCCGTGCGGTCCTTGCCGGCCGTGCAGTGGTACAGCACCGGGCCCGCCGCCGGGTCGAGCACGTGGCGCAGCAGCGTCGCCCAGCCCGCGCGGGCGGCGTCGCCGACGACCAGGTCGACGTAGGTCTCGCGCATGCGCGCCGCCGGGTCGAGCGCCGCGAGGGCCTGCTCGAGCCGCTGCGGGTGCGCCATGAGCTCCGTGAGGTCGGCCGCCGGTGCCTGCGGGTCCTGCGTGAGCACGTCGGCGTGGACGCCGCGCGCCCCGGCCGGCAGCACGTCGGGCGCGGCCGCGCGCTCGGCGGCGGTGCGCAGGTCGACGACGGTCCGCACGCCCAGCGCCGCGATCGCGGGGTCGGCCGCGATGGCCGGCGCGCGCAGCTCGGCCGAGCGGAGCGCGACGCCCCGGCGCACGGTGCGGCCGTCGGCGGTGCGCCGGCCGCCGACGTCGCGCAGGTTCGCGAGCACGTCCGACGCGACGACGTGCGGGTCGGTCGCGGTGCGGGCGCCCGGTGCGGGCGCGGGCTCGCCGGTCGGCGTCGTGGGCGGGTGCGGGGGCAGCGTCGCGTCGTCGTCCACGCCCCGAGCCTGGCACACGTCGTCACCGCCCACCCCGGGAGCCGCGGGTCGCCGACGAGCACGAGGACCACCGGTCACCACGGGGGGCGAGGTGACCGGTGGTCGGTCTCGGGGGAGGCGGCCGGGGCGTCAGCCCGTGCGGCGGACCTCCTGGCGGTCGCGTCGGTCACGCACCGCGACGCCCAGCGTGCCGAGCTCGGACGCGAGCGCGTCGGCCGTCGCGGGGTCCTCGTCGCCGAGGGCCGTGCGGCGCCGCACGAGCAGCGCGTCGGCGCCGTGCGGCGTGCCGGGCCGGCCCTGCACCCAGCGCCGCCACTCGCCGGCGTACGGGTCGCCGTCGTCGGACCACGGGTACCCCGCGGCGCGCAGCGCGGCACCCGTGCGGCGCAGCAGCGCGTCGGCGGGGCAGCGCAGCAGCTGCCGGCCGCCGCACCCCAGCACCACGAGGTCGTCGCCGTCGGCGTGCACGTGCTCGACCGCGGCGCGCGGCACGAACCGCTCGTGGCCGTGCCGCGCCACGCCGATGCCGTCGGTCGACACCTCGACGACCCCGACGTCCTGCCGCCAGCGCTCCCAGCACCACACCCCGGCGGCGCCGCCGAGCACCGCGACGACCCCCACCTCGGGCGCGGCCGGCGCACCCAGCAGCAGGTCGCGCAGCCACGGCAGGGGGACCAGCACGGCGTCGGCCCACACCACCAGGGGCTCGAGGACGCCGCCGACGCCCGCTCCGAGCACCAGCCCCACGCCCGTCAGCACGGTCAGGGCGCGCCCGCCCAGGGCGACGGCCGTCACGGCGCCGGCGTCGTCCGTCGACCCGTGGGCCGCCGCGACGGGGGCGCGGTGCGACGACACGCCTCCCCATCGGTCACGACGCCACGGAACGAAGGGACGACGGGCGCCCGTGTCGGCGCCCCCTCGTAGGGTGGGCGCCGTGCCCGAGGGTCATACCGTCCACCGCGTCGCCCGCCAGCTCACGCTCGACCTCGTCGGGCGGCCGCTCGCCGTCTCGTCCCCCCAGGGCCGCTTCGCCGCCGGTGCGGCCCGGCTCGACGGCCGCACCATGACGCGCGCGTCGGCCGTCGGCAAGCAGCTGTTCTGCGCGTTCGGCGACGACGACGTGCTGCGCGTCCACCTCGGCCTGTACGGCGCGTGGGACCTCTACGGCGACGTCAGCCCGCTCGGCGACGGCGAGCGCGTGCGCGGCAGCCTGGGCGCGCCGCGCGTGCGCCCCGGCGCCGCGATGGACGCCCAGCCCTCGACCCGCCGCCTGCGCATGGGCGAGGACGAGACCGAGCACGCCGCCGACGACGGCCTGGAGTGGCCGCCGCCCCCGCTGGGTCAGGTGCGCGTCCGGCTCGACTCGGGGTCGGTCGTCGCGGACCTGCGCGGGCCGTCCGCGTGCGAGGTGCTCACCGCCGACGAGGCCGCGCTCGTGCGCGCCCGGCTCGGCCCCGACCCGCAGGAGGTCGAGGACCTCGACGCCGCCGGTGACGTGGTCGTCGAGCGCGTGACCCGCCGGAACGTCCCGGTCGGTCAGCTGCTCATGGACCAGGCGGTCGTCGCGGGCATCGGCAACATCTACCGCGCCGAGCTGCTGTTCCGGGCACGGCTCGACCCGTGGACGCCCGGCCGGCGCGTGCCGCCCGACACTGTCCGCGCGCTGTGGCGGGACTGGGCCGTGCTGCTCGCCGACGGCATCCGCGACGGCGTCATGCTCACGCGCGAGGACCTCGACGCGGCCGGCCGTGCGCAGGCCCGGCACGACCCCACCGCGCGGCACTGGGTGTACGGGCGCGGCGGTCTGCCGTGCCGCGTGTGCGGCACGCCCGTGGTCGTCGAGGAGATGGCCGCGCGCAAGCTGTACCGCTGCCCCGCCTGCCAGGTCTGAGCCCGGCGGCGTCAGGCGTCGGTGCGCGCCACGGGGTCGTCGCCCGTGCCGCCGTCGGCGGGGCCGTCCGCCCCGGGGTACGGCGCCGTGCGCTCACCCACCGGCACCTCGGCCGCGAGCGTGTTGGCCCGGGTCGCGAGCGGGCACGCCCACGCCGGGTCGTACGCGCACGACGGCGCGTACGCGAAGTTCAGGTCCACCACCAGGCGGCCCACGTGGTCGGTGCCGAGGTCCGCGCCCTTGATGGTGTCGAGCACGTAGCGGCCCCCGCCGTACGTCACCGTGCCGGCGAGCGCGTCGCGCACCGGCAGGAACAGCCCGCCGGCGTACCCGCGCACCGACCAGAGCGTCAGCCGCCCGAGGTCCCCCAGCTCGACCACGCCGATGCGGTCGAACCCGACGACGCCGTCGGTGCCCGTCGCGACGTCGAGACGCTGCTGGCCCGCGCGCTCCACCTCGACCTCGAACCGGTACGCCGGGTCGTACGGCGCGACGTCCAGCCCGTCGAAGACGGCCCGTGCGTCGGCCGTCAGCGGCGACGCCGGGTGGTAGGCGAACAGCTCGTCGCGCTGCTGCACCCACACCGCGTGCGCACCGGCGGGATCGTCGACCGCGAGCGCGCGGACCTGCGCGTACGTCTGCGACGTGCGACGACGCCAGTCGGCGACGTCGAGGGCTGCGGTCAGGGGCGTGGCGTCGTGCACGTGTCCACCGTCGCAAGCGCGGGCCGCTCGCGCACCTCGAACGCGCGCGCGCCGACGCCGTTCACCCGCCCGCGCCACGGCAGCCCCCGACGGCGGGGCGTGCGAGGCTGACGGCATGGATCTGCGCATCTTCACCGAGCCCCAGCAGGGCGCCAGCTACGACGACCTCCTCGCGGTCGCGCGTGCCACCGAGGACCTCGGCTTCGACGCCTTCTTCCGCTCCGACCACTACCTGGTGATGGGTGACGGCGACGGCCTCCCCGGCCCCACCGACGCGTGGACCACGCTCGCGGGCCTCGCGCGCGAGACGAGCCGCATCCGGCTCGGCACGCTGGTGTCGGCCGCCACGTTCCGGTACCCGGGCGTGCTCGCGATCCAGGTCGCGCAGGTCGACCAGATGTCCGGCGGGCGCGTCGAGCTCGGCCTGGGGGCGGGCTGGTTCGCGGCCGAGCACGCCGCGTACGGCATCCCGTTCCCCGAGAAGCGGTTCGGCCTGCTCACCGAGCAGCTCGAGATCGTCTCGGGCCTGTGGGGCACGCCCGTGGGGGAGACGTTCAGCCACGCGGGCGAGCACTACACGCTGACGGACTCGCCGGCGCTGCCGAAGCCCGTGCAGCGCTCGCCGCTCGACGCGTCGCGCGCGGGCGTGCCGATCATCGTCGGCGGCGGCGGTCCGACGCGCACGCCGCGCCTGGCCGCGCGGTTCGCCGCCGAGTACAACCAGTCGTTCCCCGAGGTCGCGAGCGTCCCGGCGCGCATCGCGCGGATCAACGAGGCGTGCGTCGAGATCGGTCGCGACCCGGGCACGCTCGTGCAGTCCGTCGCGCTCGTGATGTGCGTCGGGCGGGACGAGGCCGAGCTCGCGCGGCGCGCCGCGGCGATCGGGCGCGAGGTGCCCGAGCTGCGCGAGCACGGCATCGCAGGAACCCCGGGCGAGGCCGTCGAGCGGCTCACGTGGCTCGCCGAGCAGGGCGTGCAGCGCGTGTACCTGCAGGTCCTGGACCTCGCGGACCTCGAGCACCTGCAGCTCGTGGCCGACGAGGTCGCGCCGCACCTGCCGCGCTGACCTCGTGCGCGGACGTCAGTCCGCGGCGGCGGTCCGGGCGACCACGGCGTCGTCCGGACCGCCGCGCGTCGCGGCCGCGGCGTCGGCGCGGACCGACGCGCGGGGGTCGTGGCCCGGCGGACGCAGCAGGTGCGCGACCGCGACCACGAGCAGCACGACGAGCGTCACGTTGCGCGCCGCGAGCACGAGCGTCGCGAGCGGCCACCCGGACACCACGTCGCCGTACCACCACGGGTAGACCCACTGGGTCGCGGCGGCGACGCCCAGCAGCGTGACCGCGGTGCGCCGCCACCACGGGCGCCCGAGCGCGAGCGCGACGGCCACCGGCGGTGCGAGCCACGACTGGAACTGCGGGCTGCCGACCTTGTTCGCGACGATCAGCGTGAGCGCCAGGACGAATGCGCCGCGCAGCACGAAGTCGCCCCGCAGGACGTCGTCCGACCAGAACCGGGCGCCGTCGCGGCGCCGGCACCACCACAGCAGCGCGGTCACGGCCAGCACGCCCGCCACGAGCACCGCGCCGAGCGCGTCGGCCGTGGCCTGCGTGCCGGGGCCGTCGATCTCCCACGTGACCAGGCCGCGGTTGAAGACGTGCTCGACGCGCGTCGTGAACAGCCCCGCGACGAGCCACGGCGTGGCCGCCACGGCCTCGAGCTGCAGGCCGCGCGCGTCCTGCTCGAGCACGAATGACGCGACCTCGTCGCCGCCGCCGAGCAGGGCGACCGTGCCCACCACGAGCGCGCACACCGCGGCGCCCGGCAGCACGACCCGCCGCCAGGGGCGTCGGGTCGCGAGCAGCAGCGGCAGCACCGCCGCGCCGGGGGCGACCTTGACCCACGCGCCCAGCGTGAGCAGCGCGGTCGAGGTGCGCGGGTGCGTCAGCGCGACCAGCAGCGCGACGAGCGTCACGGGTGCGGCGACCGCGTCGAGCCGGCCGATGGCGACAGGGCCGAGCAGCACGAGGAACGCGAGCCACCACACGGCCGCGACGTGGCCGTTGCGGCGCCGGAGCAGCAGCGCGACGGCGGCCGCGTCGAGCGCCGTGACGAGGCCGCACCAGGCGAGCGCGTAGGGCGCGTCCGGCGTCACGCCCGCGACGCCGGCGGCCAGCATCGGCAGCAGCGCGGCCGCCGGGTAGACCCACGGGCCGTCGAGCACGGGCCACGTCCCGGTGGTCAGACCGGTCGCGACCCAGCGCCGGTAGAGGTCCACGTCGCCGAACGACGCGCGCGCGAGCAGCGTCGTGCCCAGGTACGTCAGCCACAGGTGGGCGAGCACGAAGGCCAGCCACACCAGGGGTGTGCGGAGACGCGTCGGGACGACGGGTGCGCTCAGGGCGGGCCTCCGGTGTCGACGGCGGGTGAGGCGGCGTCAGGGTACGGGACGCGCGTGTGCGCGCCGGTCCGGTCGGACCGGGTGCGACGACGGCCCGGCGCGCCGCAGCACGGCGCGCCGGGGCGCGCCTCAGACCGTGCGGTGCGGCGGGACCGTGGTCGGTGCGCCGTGCATGCCGCCGGGTGCGGGAGGGAAGCCCGGGGCGGCCTCGGCGGGGTCGGCGTCCTCGCGCTCGTCGGGGGCCGGGTCGGCCGTCGGTGCGGTCGCGACGACCGGGTCCGGCGTGCCGTCGGTGCGCGCCGCGGCCTCGTCGTCGAGCGGCTCGTCAGGGCTCGTGGGGACGGACATGGTCGGTCTCCTTCCGTGGTCCGGCAGCGGGACCTCCACCGTCCCACGGGGGGTCGCGCGCCGCGCGGCGACGTGCGCCCGCGCGCCGCGACGGTCGTCCCGGACGCCGGGTCCGCGGGGTCGCTACCCTCACGTCGGCGGTGACGGCGAGAGGCGGAGGCATGAGCAGCTGGGGCTGGACGACGCACGGCGACGGGCGCACCGTCGCACCGGGCGAGGTGGTGGCGCCCGACGAGCGCCTGGCGTGGGGTCGCACGATCGGCATCGGCATGCAGCACGTCGTCGCGATGTTCGGCGCGACGTTCCTCGTGCCGCTGCTCACGGGCTTCTCGCCGCAGACGACGCTGTTCTTCTCGGCGCTCGGCACGGCGGTGTTCCTGCTGCTCACGCGCAACAAGCTGCCCAGCTACCTGGGCTCGAGCTTCGCCTTCATCGCGCCGGTCGGGGCGGCCACGGCGGCCGGCGGCCAGTCCGTCGCGGTGGGCGGGATCCTCGTCACCGGGCTCGCGCTCGTGCTGGTCGGCGTGGTCGCGCACGTCGCCGGCACGCGGTGGATCGACGCGCTCATGCCCCCGGTGGTGACGGGCACGATCGTCGCGCTCATCGGCTTCAACCTCGCACCGGCCGCGTGGGGCAGCTGCCAGGACGGCGGGTCGTGCTCGGGGTTCCGGGCCGCACCCGTGACGGCGACGGTGACGCTGCTGTCGATCATCCTCGCGACCGTGCTGTTCCGCGGGATCCTCGGGCGGCTCTCGATCCTCGTCGGGGTGCTCGCGGGCTACGCGGTCGCGCTCGTGCGCCACGAGGTCGACCTGGACCCCGTGCGGGACGCGGCGTGGATCGGCCTGCCGCCGTTCGTCACCCCGACGTTCGACGTCGCGGTGCTGGGCCTGTTCCTGCCTGTCGTGCTGGTGCTCGTCGCCGAGAACGTCGGGCACGTGAAGTCGGTCGCGGCGATGACGAACCGCGACCTCGACCCGTACGTGGGCCGTGCGCTCATGGCGGACGGCCTCGCGACGACGCTCGCGGGCACCGGCGGCGGGTCGGGCACGACGACGTACGCCGAGAACATCGGCGTCATGGCGGCGTCCCGCGTGTACTCGACCGCCGCCTACTGGGTCGCGGCGGCCACGGCGCTCGTGCTGTCGCTGTCGCCCAAGTTCGGTGCGTTGGTCGCGACCATCCCCGCGGGCGTGCTCGGCGGTGCGGCGACCGTGCTGTACGGCATGATCGGCCTGCTCGGCGCCCGCATCTGGGTGCAGCACCGCGTCGACTTCTCCGCGCCCGTGAACCTCATGCCCGCGGCCGTCGCGCTCATCATCGGCATCGCGAACTTCGTGTGGACCGCGGGTGACCTGCGGTTCGAGGGCATCGCGCTCGGCACGGCCGCCGCGATCGGGCTCTACCACCTCATGCGGCTCGTGGCCCGGTGGCGGGGGACGAGCCAGGAGCCCGCGACGCCGGCCTCGGTGCCCGGCGGCGACGAGATCACGCACTGACGGGCACCGGTGCGCGGTGCACGTCCGCCGCGCACCGGCCCCTCCGTCGGCCGCTCGGCCGGCGGGTCGCTCAGCCTGCGGGCTGGTCGCCCTCGGCAGGCTGCTCGCCCTCGGCCGGCTGCTCGCCGTCCGCGGGCTGCTCGCCCCCGTCAGCCTGCTCGCCGTCCTGGGTCGCGGCGGTGAGCTCGGAGAACGGCGTGCAGCCGCTCGGCCCCACGAGCGGGGTCGCCGGGTCGAGCACGACCTGCTCGGGCGGCAGCAGACCCTCGAACCCGGACCCGACGGTGAGGTCGATGCGGGCGTCCGCACGGTCGGCGAGCTGCAGCACGGCGTCCGGCAGGTACGCGAGCAGCGTGTACGCGGCCGCGCTGCCGGCCGGTCCGTAGACGATGCGGCCGACCCCGGACACCGACGGCGCGTTGTCGGTGGCGCCGACGACGAACCCGAGCCCGGTCAGCGACTGGGCCGTCTGCCGCGCGAGCCCCGCCGTGCCGGCGCCGTTGTACACGTCCACCGTGATCTGGTCGTTCGGCACGGGCAGCGCGCCCTCGGGCGGGCAGTAGACCGCGACGCTCTCCGCCGCAGCGGTCGGCTTCGCGGAGAAGCCGCGCTCGAAGAACGGCAGCGACAGGTTGTCGGTGTACATCGCCGCCGCGCCGAGCCCGGCCACGCCCAGCCCGGCGATGAGCACGCCGAACACGACGGCCTGCCGCTCGTGCACGTGCCGGCGGCGCAGCGCGCGCGCCCGGTCCTGGTCGCTCATGCTGCGCCCCCCGTCCTTCGCTCGACCCGGTCGCCGTGCGTCACGTCAGCACCAGCACCCGCGCGTGCAGCAGCGCCCGCTGGTGCAGCGCCGCGCGCACCGCGCGGTGCAGCCCGTCCTCGAGGTAGAGGACACCCTTGTACTCGACGACGTGCGCGAACAGGTCGCCGTAGAAGGTCGAGTCCTCGGCCAGCAGCGCGTCCAGGTCGAGCGTGCGCTTGGTGGTGACGAGCTCGTCGAGCCGCACCTGCCGCGGGGCGACGTCCGCCCACTGCGCCGGGGTCGTCAGCCCGTGGTCCGGGTACGGGCGCCCGTCGCCCACGGCCTTGAAGATCACGGGCCGAGTCTAGGGGGTCGGTGGCGGCCTGCCCGGGAGCGTCCACCTCGCGTCCCGGGCCTCACCTGCGGCGCGGGCGGCCCGTCGGTGCGAGCGTGGTCCGGACGGGTGAGCGGCGGACGCCGTCGGGCCCGGTCGGCGTGCCGTCGCTACAGTCGCGGGCATGCCGTCGCTGTACGCGCTCAAGCCCTGGTACACCCGGCGGCTGCACCGGTTCGTCGCGGGTGCCGTCGCGCGCGGGACGTCGCCCGACCTGTTCACGGCCGTGGGCGTCGTCGCGGCCGCGCTCGCGGGCGTCTCGCTCGCGTTCGCGTGGTGGCCGCTCGCGTTCCTGCTCCTGGCGGCGCGGCTCGCGGGCGCCAACCTCGACGGCGCGGTCGCGCGCGCCCGCGGCGTGTCGCGGCCGTGGGGCTTCGTGCTCAACGAGCTGGGCGACCGCGCGTCCGACCTGCTGATGTTCGCGGGTCTGGCGGTGCTCGCCGTCCGCACGGGCGGCGAGCCGCTCGTCGGGCTGTCGCCCCTGACGTGGGTGCTCGTGGCGGCCGTGGCGGCGACGCTGCCGACGGTCGTGTCGGTGTCCGGCGCGGGCGCGGGGGCGCCGCGGCTCAACGGCGGGCCGCTCGGCAAGACCGAGCGGTGCGCGCTCGCGGTCCTCGGCGCCGCGCTGCCCGGTCTGCTCGCGGGGGTCGCGCTCGTGGTCGTCGTCGGCTCGGTGCTGACCGCCGTGCTGCGCGCGCGCCGGATCCACCGCTCGCTCACGCGCGGGCCGGTCGGCTCCCCGGGGACGGTCGCGTGAGCGTCGACCCCACGCAGCGCCCGGGCGTGCTCGACCCGCTCGCCGCGTGGACCGGGCTGGACCGCACGGCGTACGCGCTCGACCTGCGGCTCGGCGGCTGGCACGTCGACCTCGACGGCCGGGCCGTGTTCCTGCTCGCCCTCACCGCGGGGATCCTCGCGGTCGCGGCCGTGCCCGTGCTCGCGTCGCGCCGGCCCGAGCTGCGGCGCCGCTGGACGACGTGGGCGCTGATCCTGCCCGTCATCGGCGTCCCGATGTGGCTCGGCCCGGGGCCCACGGCCGTGCTCGCGGCGCTGCTCGCGCTGCAGGCGGTGCGCGAGTACGCCGCGATGACGCGGCTGCCGCGCCCCGAGACCGCGATCCTGCTGGTCCTCGCGGTCGCCTACCCGCTCGCGGCGTGGCTCGACCCGGCGCTGCTCGGGCTCGTGCCGCTCGTGGCGCTGCTGTGCGCCGTGCCGGCGGTGCTCGCGGGCGACGTGGACCGCGGCGTCGAGCGCGCGACCGGTGCCGCGTTCGGGTCGATCTGGTTGTGCTGGTCGCTCGCGCACCTCGTGCTCGTCGGGTCGGACGCGTTCCTGCTGTGCTTCGCGGCCGCGGCGGCCGACGTCGCGGCGTGGTGCGGCGGGCAGGGGCTCAAGCGGTTCGCGTGGGCGCGTCGACCGCTGTCGCCGCTCAGCCCCAACAAGACCGTCGGCGGGCTCGTCGGGGCGGCGATCGGTGGCACGCTCGTCCTCGTGGTGCTCGGCGCGGTGTCGCCGGGACTGGTCGTCGCGGTCGTGCTCGGCGGTGTGGGAGGTGACCTGGTGGAGTCGATGGTGAAGCGGCGCGCGGGCGTCAAGGACGCGGGCACGTGGTTGCCCGGGTTCGGCGGCCTGCTGGACCGCGTGGACTCGCTGCTGCTGGTGCTGCCGCTCGCGTGGGTGCTGGCGTGAGCGCCGACGACCGCACGACGGCCGCCGACGACGCCGCGTCCTCCCCGGCGGCGGACACCCCGGGCGCTGCGGGCGCGCCCCCCGCGCACGGTCACCACGGCGGTCACGCGGGCGACGTGCTCGCGGCCTCGGGCGACGCGCTGCGGCGCCTGCGCCGCCGGGTGGGCCTGCCGCCGGGCTTCAACCTCGCCGGTGCCGTGCGGCACACCGTCTGGCGCAACGTGTTCCACCTGGTCGGCGGGTTCCGCGTCGTGGGCTCGGCGCCGTACGAGGCGATGGTCGTGGTCGCGAACCACTCGTCGCACGCCGACACCCCCGCGCTCATCGCGGCGTTCCCCGCGCCGTACAAGCCGGTGGTCGTCGCGGCCGACGACTACTGGTTCGACAACCCGTGGAAGGCCCGCGCGCTCCGGCTCGCGATCGGCGCGGTCCCGGTGCGGCGGCAGGGCGGCGGCGGGTACGAGTCGCTGCTCGACGGCGCGACGCAGGTGCTGGGCAGCGGGTCGAGCCTCCTGGTGTTCCCCGAGGGCACGCGGTCGACCGACGGGCGGCTCGGGCGGTTCCGCAGCGGCGCGCTGCGCATCGCGCAGGAGTTCGACGTGCCGATCCTGCCCGTGGCGGTCGTGGGCACGCACGAGCTGCTCGCGAAGAAGGGCCGCCTGACGCCGGGTCCCGTCGAGGTGCGGGTCGGTCACCCCGTCGACCCGCACGGCCTGACCGACATGGCGCCGCTCGTGGCGCAGATCGAGGGCATGCTCGCGGCCGGCCCGCCCGTGCCGTCCCGGTCGCGCACGTGGCGCGTGCTGCGGGGCGTGATGTCCGGCCCCGCGGGCATGGTCGGAGCGGTGGCCTGGGGCTTCGCCGAGGCCGTGAGCCTGCCCGTGACGTCCGAGATGTACCTCGTGCTGGTCGCGGCGTCCCACCCGCGGCGCGTCGTGCCGGCCGCCGCGTGCCTCGCGGTCGGGTCGGTCGCGGGCGTGCTCGTGACGCGCGCGCTCACGGCGCGCGGCGAACGCCCGCCCGCGCCGCTGACGACGCCCGCCATGCGGACCCGCGCCGCGGCCGACCTGGCGGTCGGGGCGCGCGGCATCTGGCGGCAGGCCCTCAACGGCGTCCCGGTGAAGGTGTACGCGGCCGAGGCGGGTGCCGCGGGCGTGCCCGCGGTGCCGCTGGCCGGGCACGCGCTCGGCGCGCGGGGTGCGCGCGCGCTCGCGGTCGGTGCGGTCGTCGGGGCGGCGGCGGGCGTCGCGGCGCCGGTGCTCCGCCGGTTCTACGGCCCGTACCTCGCGGCGGCGGGCGTCACGTTCGGCGTGGGGCTCGCGGCGGTCGTGCGGCGCTGGAGCCGCTGACCGCCGCGAGCCCGCCCGCGGGCGCCGGCCCCGTCAGCGCGACAGCAGGACCACGCCGACGACCGCGAGCACCGCGATCGCTGCCTGCACGCCCGTCGTCACCAGCGTGAGCCGGCCGGTCTCGCGGCGGGCGGCGGCGAGCGCGGCCTCGCGGTCGCCGCCGGGGGCGACGACCGGGTCCTCGAGGGTCGGGCGGCGGCGCGCCAGGACGACGGCCGCGAGCGCGACGGCCGCGCCGCCGAGCGTGACGGGCGCGGCGGGGAGCGTGGCGACCTCCCACGCACGTCCCAGCAGCACCAGCACGACGGTCGGCACCATGGGCGCCATCACGACGAGCGACGCGCGCAGCGGGGAGCCGGTGACGAGGAACCGCAGCAGGGGCGTGCCGTAGCGCTGCAGCACGAACGGCGTGACGACCACGACCACGACGACCGCGAGGATCCCCACGGTCAGGGTCAGGGCACCTGACGTCACCCAGGCGCCGAGGCCGTTGAGCGCGGCGACGAACCCGGCGGCGCCGAGCGCGTAGGGCACCATGTCGCGGGGGTCGTCGGGCGTGGGGCGCGCCGCGGTCTCGGCGACCTGCTCGGCGTACCGGGTCGCGTCGCCGAACGCGTCCTGCGCGGTCGTGCCGGAGTCGAGCACGTGGGTCTCGATCTCGGTGAGGACGTCGCCGATCACGTCGCCGGGGACGTCCCGCAGGCGCAGCTCGAGGACGAGCGCCTCGGTCCAGTCGGGGTCGACGTGCGGTGCGAGGGTCGCGGGGTCGAGGCTCACGGGGCCACCTCCGGTGTCGTGACGAACATCTGGGTGAGGGCGGCGAAGCGCGACCAGCGCGCGCCCTCGTCGTGCAGGTGCGTGCGGCCCGCGGCGGTGAGCGCGTAGTACTTGCGCCCGGGGCCGCCGTCGCCGGGCCGCCACTCCTCCTCCACGAGGCCCGCGGCGTGCAGGCGCGCGAGCAGGGGGTAGAGCGTGCCGCCCTTGATCTCCCCGAGGCCGGCGGCGGCGAGCCGCTGCGCGATCTCGTAGCCGTACGTGGCGCCGGCGGTGAGCACGCGCAGCACGCACAGCGTGAGGACGCCGCGCAGCCAGTCGCTCGGCCAGTCGGCCGGTGCGGCGGTGCCGGGGGTGTCCTCGGCGCGGGAGCGGGTGGGCATGGCTAGACAGTACGACTGACTAGGTAGGAACACAACCTAGGTGCTCCGCCGGGTCCGACCCGCACCTCGGTACGTCGTCGAACCCCGACCCCGGAAACGGCGAAGGGCGCCCCGACCCGGAGGTCGGAGCGCCCTTCGCGAGAGCTGTCAGGCTCGCTGAGCGGAGGCTCAGGCGGGCTCGACGTTCGAGGCCTGGGGGCCCTTGGGGCCGGCCTGCACGTCGAACTGCACGCGCTGGTTCTCCTCGAGCGAGCGGTAGCCCTGCGTCTGGATGGCCGAGTAGTGGACGAAGACGTCCGGGCCGCCGTCCTCGGGGGCGATGAAGCCGAAGCCCTTCTCGGCGTTGAACCACTTCACGATGCCAGTAGGCACTGTCATTCTCCTCATGCGTGTACTACGACCCCGACGACCGGGACCGGGTGAATCACGGTGGCCGTCGTCCGCTCCGGAGAAGGTGGACAAGCACAGCACTGCGACTACGGGTACACAGTAGCCGGACACGGGCGTGCGAAGCGAGGCCTTCACCCCAAGTCGTCCCGGCCCGGACGGCGGACGCTCAGCCCGTGGACCCCTCGGCACCCGCGAGCACGCGTGCGCGCAGCCCGCGCAGCATGCCCCGCGTCATCACCGTGCTCAGCAGGCACGACGGCTCCGCCACGAGCCGCGACGCCGCCGACGTGTACACGTACCGCTCGCGCACCACGACCCGCGTGCCCCCGCGGGGGTCCGGCCGCAGCACGAACGCCCACGAGAACCCGTACGGCGGCGGCGCGGCCCCCGCCGGCGCGTCCGGTCCGCGCAGCACGAGCGCCCGGCCCGGGTCGACGACCGCGACGTCCAACCCCTTCGCGGGGTGCAGCCGCACCACGTCACCCACCGCGAGGTCCTGCCACGCGGGCTCCACCCGGTCGGCCGAGCGGATGTCGCAGCCGACCAGGTTCTCGAGCACGTCGTACGAGTAGAACCCGCCGCGCCCCTGCCCGATCTGCACGAGCCACGGCCACACGTCCTGCGGACGTGCCGCGACACCGATCGCGCGCGTCGCGACGAGGTCCGCGCCCGGCGTCAGGTCGTCGCCCGGCAGCGTCGCGTCCAGCTCGTCCTCGCGCGCGCCCCACTGCAGGCCCCACGCGCGCGCCACGGGCAGGCCCGCGACGCCCAGCGCGAGCGTCGTCCCCAGCACCTCGCGCGGGCGCGGCAGCGGCAGGCGCAGGGTCAGGTGTCGGCGGTCCACGCGTCCACCGCACCACGCGGTGCCCGCGGGCGGTTGAGCCGAACGTCCCGTCCGTCGCGCCGGGCCGGGCGTGCCACGCTGGGTCGATGAGCAGCCAGCCCGACCCCGCCGGCACCGCCACGTCCCCGACCGGCGCCCTCACCGACGTGCGCGGCGTCCGCGTCGGGCACGTGCAGCGCTCCGGCGACGGGTGGCTCACCGGCGTGACCGTCGTCCTCCCGCCACCCGGCACGGTCGGCGGCGTCGACGTGCGCGGCGGCGGCCCCGGCACGCACGAGACCGACGCGCTCGACCCGCGCACGCTCGTGCCGACGGTCGACGCGGTCGTGCTCACGGGCGGCAGCGCGTTCGGCCTCGTCGCCGCGCACGGCGCGCAGCGGTGGTGCGCCGAGCAGGGGCGGGGGTTCCCCGTGTCGCCCGTGCCGGGCCGCGTCGTGCCGATCGTGCCGGCAGCGGCCGTGTTCGACCTGGGACGCGGCGGCGACTTCGCGGCGCGCCCCACCGAGCAGATGGGCCACGACGCCGCGGCCGCCGCGCACGCGTCGGGCGACGGCGCACCCGTCGCGCGGGGCGGGGTCGGCGCCGGCACGGGTGCGGCGCTCGCGGGCGCGTCCTACCGCGGCGGCGTCGGCACGGCGTCGGTGCGCCTGCCCGACGGGCCGGCCGCGGGCGTCGTCGTCGGCGCGCTCGTCGTCGTCAACGCCGCGGGCGCGCCGACGGGCCTCGGCGCCCCTGCCGCCGCACCCGGCGGTGCGCTCGACGCCGACGGCGCGCGCGTCGTCGACGCCCCCGCCGACCCGCCGCTCAACACCACGCTCGTCGTCGTCGCGACCGACGCCGCGCTCGACCCCGCCGAGACCTCACGCACCGCGACCACCGCCCACGACGGGCTGGCGCGCGCGCTCGACCCCGTGCACACGCTCGCCGACGGCGACACGGTCTTCGCGCTCGCGACCCAGGCGGTCGCGCTGCCCGCCCCGCGACCCGACCGCGTCGCGGCGCTCGTCGCGGTGCAGGCGGCCGCCGCCACCGCGGTCGAGCGCGCGGTCGTCGACGCCGTGCGGTCGGCGCGCGGCGTGCGCACGCCCGCGGTCGAGCTGCCGGGCTGGACGGACTGACACCCGGCCGACGGACCCCCGCGGCACGCCGCGCCCGGCCCGCACGGCCACGTCACCCGGACGGTCCACGTCCCGCGCGCCCGGGCGCTGCCGCGACTCGCTACGCTCCCGCTCGCACGGACCCGCGACCGGGTCCCCCCGAGCCGGGAGCCAGCATGAGCACGAGGACGCGCGCGGCAGTCGCGGTCGGGACACTGATCGGGTTCTACCTGTTCGCCGGAGCGCTCGTGGTCGGCCTCGGGCTGCTCGCGGTCCTGGCCGTCCGGTCGGGCTCGGGCGCCAACGGCGTCAAGCTCGCGGCCTTCGCGGCGCTCGCGCTGGGCGGCATCGTCGTCGCCCTGTGGAAGGTCGCCCGGGCGCGCCCGGCGCCGCCCTCCGGCCCGCTCGTGCTGCGGTCCGACGCGCCCGAGCTGTGGGGTGTGGTCGACGAGGTCGCCGCGCTCGCGGGCACGGCCGGGCCCGACGAGATCCGGCTCGTCCCCGAGGTCAACGCCGGCGTCATGGAGGACGCGCGACTGCTGGGCCTCGTCGGTGGCACGCGGCGGATGGTCCTGGGCGTTCCGCTGCTGCACGGCCTGACCGTCTCCCAGCTCCGCTCGGTGCTCGCGCACGAGCTCGGTCACTACTCGCACGACGACACCCGGCTGTCGGTGGTCGTGCACCGGGGTCGGGAGGTCATCGGCGCGACCGTCGAGCAGCTCTCGGGGTCGCTGCCCGGCTGGCTGCTGCGGCAGTACGGCAAGCTCTACCTGCTGGTCTCGGCCGCGACGAGCCGTCGCCAGGAGCTCGCGGCCGACGCGTTGTCCGTCCGCGCCGTGGGCCGTGCGACCGCGCAGTCGGCGCTGCGCGAGGTCGGCGTCGTCGACGCCGCGTGGGACTTCTACCTGGGTCAGTACGTGAGCACGGGGTGGGACGTCGGCCTCGCCCCGTCTCCCGCGGCGTTCTTCGGCGGGTTCCCGCAGCTGCTGGCCGCACGTCACGGCGAGCTCGGCGACCTGCGCACCGCGTCGTCCGACGGCCGCGGCAGCCGCTGGGACAGCCACCCGCCGACGGACGAGCGGCTCGTCGCGATGGACGGCCTGCCCGACGTCGCGCACGTGCCCGACGGTCGCCCCGCGCGCGTGCTCGTCCCGCGGCTCGATCAGCTCGCGGCCGCGCTGGCCGACGAGACGGTCGCCTACGAGGACCGTCGCCGGCTCGACTGGCCCGACCTGGTGCCGCCCGCCGTCGCGGCGGACGAGCAGCGCCGCGCCGACGCCGTGCACCGCGTGGTCGCCCGGCTGGCGGGCGTGCCGCGCGGCAGCGTGGGCGCCCTGCTCGACCTGGTCGAGCAGGGGCGTGGCGTGCAGCTCGCGCGCGAGCTCGGCCTCGAGCCCGCTCCGGTCCACGCACCGGACGCCAACGCCTTCGGCGGTGCGACCCTCGTGGACGCGCTGGCCTCCGTGCTGGGAGCCGCGCTCGTCGCCGCGGGCGCCGCGCGGTGGACGCTCGACTGGGCCGGCCCCGCCGCGCTGCGCACGACGGCCGACGAGCCCGTCGACCTCGCCGCGCACGCCCGGCGCGCGGCCGACCCCGCGCAGGTCGCGCACGTGCGCGCCTGGCTCGTCGACCTGGGTGTGGACGTCGAGGCGGTCGGCCAGGTCGCCGAGCGTGCGACCGCGCACGGCGCGAGCGTCGTCGCCGGGCTCGCGACCGTGGCTGTCGACGGTGCGCCCCACGACGTGCTGGTCCTCGACCGCGGCCTCGTCCTGGTGCCGTGCCCCAAGAAGCCCGAGGGCGGCAAGGCCCGGCTCGCCGCCTACCTCGACGTCCCGGTGCACCGCCTCGCCGAGACGCACCGCTACGTCGCCTACGAGGACGTGCGCGCGGCGACCGTCCGGCGCGCGGTGCCCGTGCACGCGGTCCTCGCGCTGCACGACGGCACGACGATCGTGCTGAAGGAGCGGTGGACGGGCGACACGCTGACGAAGCAGTCGCAGGAGGTGCTGGCGGGCCACCTGGCGTCGTTCGCGCCCCTGGACGAGGCGGCCGCCCGGACCCCGTGAGGCTCGCCCCGGCCGGGCCGCACCCGGACCGGCGCCTCGCGTCGGCCCCTCAGGCCAGGCCCAGCAGCTCCTCGCTGCGCTCCCACAGCACGCGCGCGAGCGTCGGGTCGTCGCCGCGGTGGTTGACGCGCGCGATCCGGCCGTCGGCCCAGTACTGGCCGGACGGCCAGTCGACGTCGGGCCGCTCGCCGGCCAGGCGCACGAGGTCCGCGGCGCCCTGCTCGGGCGTGCGCAGCACGCGCTGGCCCAGCGGCGACCGGTAGAACCAGCCGAACAGGTCGTGCGACGTGCCCGCGAAGCTCGTCGCGACGCCGCCCGGGTGCACGGCCCCCGACGCCAGGCCCGCGCGGTGGTACCGGCGGTGCAGCTCGCGCGTGAACAGCAGGTTCGCGAGCTTCGCGTCGGCGTACGCGCGGAACGGCACGTAGCGCCGCTCGTCCTGCCGGCCGCCCAGCACCAGGGCGTCGGCCGTCGTCAGGCGCGACACGCGGTGCGCCGCGCTCGACGTCGTCACCACCGCCGGGCCGTCCGACGCGAGCAGGCGGTCCAGCAGCAGGTGCGTCAGCAGGAACGGCGCGAGGTGGTCCACCTGGAACGTCGTCTCGAGGCCGTCCTGCGTCCACGTCAGCTCGGGGAACAGGCCGCCCGCGTTGTTCACCAGCGCGTCGATGCGCGGGTGCGCCGTGAGCAGCTCGTCGGCGAGCGCGCGCACCTGCGCCAGGTCCGTGAAGTCCGCGAGGTGCGCGGTCGCCCCGGCCTCGGCCGCGACGCGCCGCGTGCGCTCGGCGTTCCGGCCGACGACGACGACCTCGTGGCCCGCCGCGGCGAGCGCGCGCGCCGCGGCGGCGCCGATCCCGTCGCTCGCTCCCGTGACGACGACCGTGCGGGGGTGGTGGGTCACGCGGGGCTCCTCGGGGTGCGGGATCGTCGGACGGGCGTCGGCGGGGGTCAGCGGGCGTCGAGCAGCCCGCGCAGGTACGCGGCCTGCCCGGTGTGCTCGAGGCAGTCCGCCAGCACGCTGACGAGCCGCACGCCGAGCGTCACCGGCGGGTCCCACTCCTCGTCGACGACCGTGCCGAGGTCGTCGTCGTCGATCCGCTCGAGGTACGCCAGGGTCTGCGCGGTCGTCGCGTCGAGGTAGCCGAGCAGCAGCGCCGGGTCCGCGTCGACGCGCGCGACGTCGGCGGGGGACTGGCCGTAGCCGGTCGCGTCGGCGGCGAACGGCAGCGCGAGGCGCGCCGCCCAGCCGTCGGCCGTCCACACCTGCTCGACGCCCGCGAGCGGCGCGACCTGCGCGTCCTGCACGCGCGCGGTGTGCCACACGAGCCACGCGAGCGTGTTGGCGCGCGGGCCGGGGCGCCACGTGCGGCCCGCGACGTCCACGCCCTCGAGCGCGCGTCGCAGCGCGGGCGGCACCCGCTCGAACCCGTCGGCCAGCACCGTGCGTGCACCTGTTCCCGTCACGGGCCCGACGCTACGACGCGCGGCTGTGCGCCGCACGGCGACCTCGCGTGCCGGGGTCCCGCTGCGTGGGTGCCGGGCGTGGGTGCCGGGCGGCGGGTGCCGGCGTGCGTCGTGACGCGGATCAGCCGACGGTGCCGATGACGCGCAGCCGCGTCCCGAGCGCGACGTCCTCGACGCGCACGCGGAGCCCGCGCGCGGCCGGGAACGCGTCCCCGACCAGCGGGCCGAGCCGGTCGAGGTCGACCTCGACGACGGTCGCGCCGTCCTGCGTGGACGCGGTCGCGACACCGGCCGGCAGCTTCCCGAGCTGGTCTCGGACGCCGTCGGTGACGAACCCGGAGAGGTCCAGGCGCACCTTCGGGTGCGACGCGACCAGGGCCACGCGCCATCGCCGCCCCTCGACGCCGCGGTCCTCGACGCGCACGTCGACCGGTCCGGCCATCCGCGTCGCGAGGCGCACGGCCCCCGGGACGCCGGGCAGCTCGTGCACCCGGACCCGGGCGTGCACCGCGCGGTCGTCGCCGCGGACGTCGGTGACCGCGGGCGGCAGCGCGTCGGCCGCACGGGCCAGCGCGAGGGCCTCGTCGAGCGTGAGGGTGAGCTCCATGCGCCCAGGCTACGAGCGGGCGGCGGCACACGCGGGGCGGCGGGCGCACCGCTGCGGGGCCGCGTCGGGTGCGTGGCGTCGGCCGGCACGGCAGCGGGACGTCCGGCCCTGCGGCGCGCGCCGGGACGCGGGACGATGGGGGCGACGCCGTGCGTGACGGCACCGACCGAGGAGGGCGGCATGCACCTGCAGCACCAGAGGTGGAGCGACCTGAGCGCGCGGCGGCGCGTCGGCGTCGTGGTCGTGTCGGCGGCGCAGCTCGCGCTCACGGCCGCGGCGTACCGGGACCTCGCGCGCCGTGATGCCGACGAGGTCAACGGCCCGAAGGCGGCGTGGGCGCTCGCGATCCTCGTGAACTGGGTCGGACCGCTCACGTACTTCGCGAAGGGGCGCGTGCGGTCCTGACGCCGGGCCCTGACACGGTTCCGACCGGCGAGGCCGCGACCGTCACACGTCGACGAGCCGGAGCCGGACCCGCACGGCGTCGCCGACCGCAGCGCCCGCGGCCTCGCGCACCGCGCGCTTGACCGGCAGCACGAACGTCTCGCGGCGCTTGTCGGGGAACAGCGACGTGCGCCACGTCGTCGGGCCCAGAGTCACCTCGACGCGGACCGACCCGAACCCGCCCTGCCGGCCGCGCGTCAGGTCGTCGACCTCGTCCGCGACGTCGAACGGCAGGTCGACGAACACCCAGGACCCGGCCTGCCAGAGGGTGGTCTCGACGTCGTACTGCGGCACGCCGCGACCGTACCCGGGGGCGCCCACACGCGGGGTCCCGCGCCGGCGCGCCGAGCGCGGGTCAGGCGACGGTGCCGGGCGCCGCGTCGACCGCGCCCGACGCCAGGTCGCGCAGCAGCCGCGCCCCGGCCTGCACGGTGTCCGGCGGCATGCCGTCACGCAGACGGCGCGCGACGACGTCGTCGAGCCGCGCGAGCGGGTCCCGCTCCGCGACGGCCGCGAGGAACGCGACGAGCAGCGCGCGCAGGTGCGGGCGCGTGACCGCGACGGCCGCGACGTCCCCCGCGGCGCCGTCGACGCCCGCGACCGTGGCCTCCGCGAGCACGATCGCCGTGTGCCCGAGGTCGAGCGCCGGGTCGCCCGTGCGTCCCGACGCCCAGTCCACGACCACGGGCCCGTCGGCCCCGAGCAGCACGTTGGCGGGGTGCAGGTCGAGGTGCAGCACGCGGTCGCCCCCGGCCGTGCCGAGCGGCGGGGGCAGCGCGTGCAGGCGCGCGTGCAGGTCGGCCAGCACCGCGGCGACCGCGTCGGCGTCGAGCGTGCCGGCGACGTACGCCTCCAGCAGCGTCGGCCCGTCGACACGCTCCATGACCATGCCGCCCGGCTCCTGCTCGTGCAGCGCGGGCACGGGGTAGCCGTGCGCGGCGACGTGCCGGTGCAGCGCGACCTCGGTGGTGGTGTCGCGGCCGTCGAGGTAGCGGCGGCGCACGAGGCCCGGGCCGGCGTCGAGGACCACCGCCTCGCGGCCGCGCGCGACGACCGCGCCGTCGGCGGGCTTCCCGGCGGTCGTGGCGTCGGGGTGCTCGGCGGACGTCACGACGCACGTCCCGGGCGGCGGTGCGGGGCGGCGGCGGTCACGACGCGAGCGTAGGGCCCGGTCGGAGTCCGGTGCGGGCGGTTCGCGCGGTGCACGCCGCCGAGGCGTCAGGCGCAGCCCTGCTCGGTGAGCCACGCGCGCGCGGCGTCCGCCGCGGCGGCCCCGCTGCCCGTGTCCGTGTCCGGTGGGATCGGCTCCTCGCCCAGCAGCTCGCCGGTGTGCGACTCGGTGACGCCGACCGTGAGCTGCAGCGTCGCGCCCGTGTAGAGGGGGATCTGCTGGTTCACGCTCGCGTAGCCCGCCGTCGGGACGCCGAACACGTGGACGTGGTCGCGGCCGCGCAGCGCGATGAGCGTCTGCTCGCCCGAGCTCGCGGTGCGCTCGTCGACCAGCACCGCGACGGGCACGTCCAGGCGGGGCGACGCGCGGGGCGCCGTGATCGACGTGCCGCCGCCCGTGACGCGTCCGCGCGTGAGCCGCACCTCGCTGCGCCGCTCGCCGGTCACGAACGTCTGGAGCACGCCGTCGGGCAGGAGCTTGGCCACGCCCGCGACCATCGGGCCCATGTCGCCGCCGGAGTTGCCCCGCAGGTCCACCACGACGCCGCACACGCCCGGCTCCGCGAGACCCGTCGCGAGCGTGTCGGTGTACGCCTGCGCGGCCGCGAGGTCGCCCGTGAACTCGGGCACGACGAGCGTCGCGACGCCGCCGTCGCGCTCGACGGACGCGGGCTGCTGCGGTGCAGGAGCGGTGTCGCCGGTGCGCGCCGGGACGAGGGTCGAGTGCGGGCCGCCGGCGACCTGCACGGCCTCGGCGAGGATCGCGTCGACGTCCTCGAGCGTCGCGGCCGTCGCGATCGCGCCGCGGGCCCGCTCGCGCTCGTCGTGCCACTGCGGCGACGACGCGTGCAGCCCGCCGTCGAGCATCGTCAGGACGGTGTCGCCGTAGCGCTGCGGCGTGGGCGGCACGAGCCAGACGTTGAAGCGGGGCCCGACGAACCACACGAGGCCGACGCCGGCGACGACGAGCAGGAGGACGGCGCTCAGGAGCGCGACGAGCAGACGGCGGGCACGACGGGGGCGGGGCACGGTGTTCCTTCCGGGGGGCTGCTCCCAGCGTCGCCGGTGCGGCGGGGCGAGCGCTTCCCCCGGGGGTCTGACCTGCGCGGGCGCCGCGTCAGCCCCTCGCACGACGGGCGACGGCGACGACTGCGACCGCGCCCGCGACGGCGAGCCCGCCCGCGACCGCGGTGAGCCCGCCGTACCCGACCTGCGCGAGCGCGACGCCCGCGAGCGCACCGCCGCCCGCACCGGCCAGCGACATCAGCGCGTCGGACACGCCCTGGACCGTGACGCGCTCGTCGCCGGGGATCGCGCCCGCCATGACCGCCGAGCCGGCGACGTTCGCGGCCGACCACCCCACGCCCAGCAGCACGAGCCCCACGGTCACCGCGCCGTGGCTGCCGCCGCCGACCCCCGAGACCACGGACGCGACGACGAGCACCGCGAGCCCGCCGACCAGCACGGCCGTCGCCCCCAGCCGGTCCGCGAGCGCGCCCATGACCGGCGACAACGCGTACATGCCCGCGATGTGCAGGCTCACGGTCAGACCCACGAGCTCGATCGACGCCCCGTGCCCGGCCATGTGGACGGGCGTCATCGACATGACCGCGACCATCACGGCGTGCGCCACGAGGATCCCGACCAGCGCGGCCACGGCGCGCGGGTACCGCCTGAGCGTCGCGAGCGCCGCGCGCAGCGGCACGTGCGGGCGCGGCCCGGCGGCACCGCCGCCGAGCGCGCGGGCCGTGAGCAACGGGTCGGGACGCAGCCCGACCCACAGCACGAGCATCGCGGCGACCATGCCGACGGCCGAGAACACGAACACGGCCGCGAGCTCGGGCAGACCCGTGAGGCGCGACGTCGGCTCGCCGAGCCGCACGAGGTTCGGTCCCGTGACGGCACCGACGGTCGACGTCCACACGACGAGCGACAGGTCGCGCGCCCGCGTCCCCGCGGTCGACAGGTCGGTGGCCGCGAACCGCGCCTGCAGGTTCACCGCGCTGCCGACGCCCATGAGCGCCGCCCCGACCAGCAGCAGCGCGAACACCTGCACGACCGCGGCGACGACCACCACGACCGCACCGACCGACGCGAGCGCGAGCCCGGCCGACAGCGACGCGCGCCGCCCGCGGGCCAGCGCGAGGCGTGCGAGCCACAGCGCCGACAGGGCCGCGCCGAGCGTCGCGGCGGTCGTCACCGACCCGGCCCACGCGTCGGACCCCGACAGCTCCACCGCGATCAGCGACCCGACCGACACGACCGAACCCGCCGCGACGCCGCTGAGCACCTGCGCGAGCGCGAGCAGCCCGACCGTGCGGCGGCGCAGGCCCGCGGGCGCGCCCGTCGGCGGGGCGGGCGCCGGGGCGAGCGGCAGCGGGGCGACCGGGACCGCGTCGGCCGGGGGAGGTGGGGTCGGGTCGGCGGTCACGACGGGAGCGTAACCAGGCGTGGACGGCCCCGGCCCCGGCCGTGGTCGCGGCCCCGCCGAGGGCGGGGACGTCAGGTGCTCGTCGTGCCGGTGCTCGGCGCGTCGGTGCTCGGCGCGCCTGCGCCGGCCGGACCGCCGTCCGTCGGGCCCCCGGTGGTGCCGCGCGTCGTGGGGCCGGCGGCCAGCGCCTGCGAGATCGTCGCCGCCTCCTGCGTGACCGTGGCCGGGTCGACGAGGTCAGCGGCCTGGTCGGTGAGCAGCGCGACCAGCGCGTCCAGGTGGTCCTGAGCAGCGCCGTTCGTCACCGCGCTCGCGGTGAGGTCGGCGAGCGCCTCGTCGTAGGCCGCCGCGAACGTGTCGGTCGCGAGGAACCGCGTCACGAGCGCGTTCCCGGCGCCGCCAGGTCCGCCGCCGGGCATGCCCGGTGCACCGTTCGCGGCGTCCTCCCCGTCCGGAGGCGCGGGACGCTCACCGTCCTGCGGGGCCGCGCCCTGCGGCGGCCAGCCCTGCGGGAGCTCGCCGTCCGGGAGGTCCGGCAGCGCGCCCTGCGGGGGCGTCGGTCGCTCGCCGCCGTCGGCCCCGGGCTCGCCGCCGGGCATCCCACCGCCCGTCCCGCCGCCCATGCCGCCGCCCATGCCGCCGGAGAACGACAGGTTCTGGTCCCACGCGACCACCGTGAACAGGCCCGTCGTCTCGTCCCAGCGCAGGTACGAGTTGTTGCCGGGGCCGTCGATGTCGTCCCAGTTCTGCACGACGTCCTGCGCCGCGAGGTACCGCGCGAACGCGTCGACGTCGAGGTGGTCGCCCAGCTGGGCCGCGAACTCCTCGTCGCTCGCGTCGTTCACGAGCGCGAGCAGCTCGATCAGGGGTGCGTACTGCTCGTCCTCCGGCAGCGAGCTCGTGCTGCTCTTGACCTCGAACGCGTCGGCGTACGCGCTCGCGTCCTCGCCGCGGTACGACCAGTCGCCCTCGCTGTCGGCCTTGTAGGTGATGCCGGGGTTCTCGAACGTGTCGGCGTTCCACAGGTCGTCGTCGGGCAGGTCCAGCACCAGCCGCAGCCGCTCGTCGCCGCCGTTGACGCTCAGCCGCACGTACGTCGCCTGCTCGGCCGGGACGTCCGCGAGCGCGAGCACCTGCAGCGCGACGGCCTCGTTGAGCGACGACTGCGTGCTGCTGCCGCGCACCACCAGGTCGGTGCGGCCCGCGTACTGCTGGCCGTCGACGTACTTGTCGAGCCGGATCAGCCACGGCAGGCCCGCGGGGTCGTCGGCGGAGACGGAGCCCTCGCCCAGGTCGTCGCGCGCGGGGGCGTCCGCGGGGGCCTCAGCCGTGCCGGCGCCGTCGGTCGTCGCGTCCGCGTCGTCGGTCGCGCCCGCCCCCGCGTCGTCCGTCCCCGGGCGCGACGCGAGCCCGCGCAGGCTCGAGTTGCCCTTGAGGCGCAGCCCGACGTCCTGGAGCTCCTGGCCGTCGATCACGACCGTCGCGCGTATCCACTCCTTGTCCCCGGTCGCGGCGTACGCGTCGAGCATCGCCTGGTAGTCGTCCTCGTCGTACGTCACGGCGATCGAGTGCACGGTCGTCGTGTCGAAGAGGTCCGCGCCCGCGGTGGCGCTCGCCGCGGCGCCCGTGCCGGACGCGCCGGACGCGGCGTCCGTCGCGGGGACGGAGCACGCCGCGAGCGTCGCCGCGAGCACTGCCGCGACCGTCGCGCGCAGCGCCCGGCGTCGTCGGTGGGTGGGGGTCGGGAGGTCGTCGTGGTGGTCCATGCGTCGACCGTGCCCGGCGGCGCTGTGGCCTCGCTGTGGTGCGCACGGGTCGCGGCCGTGAGACGCCGCCTCGGCCCGAGCGGATTTCACCCGCTGCCAGACCGGGAGGAATGACCCGTGCCCGGGCGAGCCGGTCGGGCCGGACGGGTGAAGCGGTGCGGGCGTCGGGGTGGCGCACCGGGCGCCACCTAGCGTGTGGCCGACCCGCACCCGCCCCAGCCCGGGAGACCTCGTGCACGCTCGCCCCCACCGCCCGCCCACGGGGCGCACCCGCCGCCTGCGACGCGTCCTGAGCGGCGTCCTCGCCGCCGCGCTCGCGGTCCCCGCCCTGCTGCTCGCCGCGGCCCCGGCGACCGCCGCCGGCTTCTCGGTGGTCGGGTCGCCGTCCATTGCGTCGTCCGCGTGGGTCGGGACGCCGCTGTCGGTGTCGTTGGCCGGCATGGACATCTCTCCGGCCGTCGACTCCTACCGGGTCTCGTGGCACTGGTCGGACGGCACCCCGCGCGCGGTGCTCGAGTCGCCGGACACGGACTACACGCCGACCGCCGCCGACCTCGGCCGCTCGCTGTACGCCGACGTGCTGCTGCGCGGCGCGAACGGCGAGCTCTACGCGATCGGCACGAACCTCACCGGCGCGGTCGCGCTGCGCGGCTTCGACGAGGTCCCGGAGCTCGCCGTCACCGGGTCGGGCGTCGTCGGCGAGCCGCTCACGGTCGACGTCACGGGTGCGTGGTCGCCGACCCCGGACGACGTCGAGTACGTGTGGCACCGGTACCCGGTCGACGCGGTCGTCGCGTCCGGCACCGCCACCTACGTCCCCACGGTCGACGACATCGGCTCGACGCTCTACGTCGTCGCCACCGCGACGCGGTCCGGGTACGCCTCCTACACGCGGATCTCGACCGCGTCCACGACGGTCCGCCTCGGCTCGTTCGCGGGCGTCGTGCGTCCGACGGTCACGGGGACGGGCGTCGTCGGCTCGCCGTTCACGGCGACGCTCGACGTCACGGGCACGACGCCCGCGCCCGCGTCGGTGGACTTCCAGTGGTACCGCACCGACGGCACGCCGGTCGCCGGTGCGACGTCCGCGACGTTCACGCCCGGGCTCGACCTGCTCGGCGAGCCGCTGTACGTCGTCGCGACGCTGCGCGCACCGGGTCACCAGGACTTCGTCACGCTCGGCTCGGACTACTCCGCGACCGTGAGCCCCGCGTCCTTCGAGGGGGTCGGCCGCCCCGTCGTGACGGGCTCGGGCGTCCTCGGCACGTCGTTCACGGCGTCGCTCGACGTCACGGGCACGACGCCCGCGCCCGCGTCGGTCGACTTCCAGTGGTACCGCACCGACGGCACGCCGGTCGCCGGTGCGACGTCCGCGACGTTCACGCCCGGGCTCGACCTGGTCGGCGAGCCCCTGTACGTCGTCGCGACGCTGCGCGCGCCGGGCCACCACACGTACGTCACGCTCGGCTCGGACTACACGCGCACCGTCTCGCTCGCGTCCTTCGCACCTGGTGCCGCGCCCGTGCTCACGGGCCACCACGTGCTCACGGGCACGCTCACCGCGACGCTCGACACGTCCGCGTGGACGCCGCGCCCGCGGTCGCTGACGTACCGGTGGTTCCTCGCCGACGGCACGCCCGTCGCCGGCGAGACCGGTGCGACGCTGCGGCCGACGGTCGCCCTCGTCGGCGAGAGCGTGTACGTCGAGGTCACCGCGCACGCCGAGGGGTACCAGCCCTACGTCATCGCGTCGGCCCCGAGCGGCACGATCGCCGCGGCCACCGCCGCTGTCTCGCAGCCCGTCGTCGTCACCGGCTCCACCGTGACCGTCGAGGTCTGGGGCCTGCTGCCCGACACCGACTACGCGCTCGAGCTGCACTCCACGCCCGTCGCGCTCGGCACGTTCCGCTCGTCGTCGCAGGGCGTGCTGCGTGCCGCGGTCACGCTGCCCGCCGGCACCGCCCTCGGGGCGCACTCGGTCGTCGTGCTGCTCGACGGCGCCGAGGTCGCCCGGGTCGGGGTCACGGTCACCGCGCCCCGTGTCGCGCCCGCCACGCCGGCCGCTCCGGTGGCGGCGGCTCCCGCGGTGGCCGCCCCGGCCGCGGCCGCGCTCGCCACGACCGGTGCGGGCGACGCGTCCGCGCTGCTCGCCGTCGTCGCGCTGCTGCTCGTCGGCGGCGCCGCCACGGTGCGGGTGGCTGCCCGGCGCTGACCCGCCCGGCTGCGAGGCCCTACACGACCGACGGCCCCGACCCCGCGCGAGCGGGGCGGGGCCGTCGCCGTGCGTGGCCGCGGCGGGTCGTCTCGCTGATCTCGCTCTGCGGTGGTCCCGCGACGCGGGGACCGGTCGTCGCGACGCTCTCGGGCGGCTCGTCGGCTGCCGGGTGCCTGGTGGCGCAGCGGTGCCCAGCGCCGCCCACGACGAAGGGCCCGCCCCACATCGCTGCGGAGCGGGCCCTTCGGCTGCGGAGGATGGGGGATTCGAACCCCCGAGGGCGTGAACCCAACACGCTTTCCAAGCGTGCGCCATAGGCCACTAGGCGAATCCTCCAGGCTGCGGCGCTCCCGCCGGGCGGGCGCGCTGCGGGTAGGAGTCTAGCCGAGGACGACGGTGCCGTCGGACGCCGCCCGGCGCACCGGAGGTAGGGACGCGCGCCGTGTGGGCGGGTCGTGGTGGGGTGGGCGCATGGTCGCGCGCACGGGTCCGTGGAGCACGCTGCCGGTGCGTCGCGTCCAGGCGGGGGACCCCAAGCTCGACGGCGAGCGCGGCGGGGACTGGCACCTGCGCGTGCCGGCGGTGCGGCAGGTGCTGGAGCACGGGTGGGACCTGGGCCCGGCGACGGTGCTGGTCGGCGAGAACGGTGCGGGCAAGTCGACGCTGGTCGAGGGGATCGCGACGACGTTCGGCATGGCCGGCGAGGGCGGGTCGACGGGATCGATGCACCGCACGCGGCCCACCGAGTCGGGGTTCGCGCACGACATCCAGCTGGTCCGCGGGGCGGGCGCGCCCCGGCGCGGGTTCTTCCTGCGGGCCGAGACGATGCACGCCTTCTACACGTACCTCGACGAGCACCCCAGCGCCCGCGACCCCGAGTTCCACGCGTTGTCGCACGGCGAGTCGTTCCTCGAGCTGATCGGCTCCCGGATGATGCACCCGGGCCTGTACGTGCTCGACGAGCCCGAGTCCGCGCTGTCGTTCACCGGCAGCCTCGCCCTGCTGCAGCACCTGCACGACCTGGTCCGCAACGACTCCCAGGTGATCCTGTCGACGCACTCGCCGCTGCTCGCCGCGTTACCCGGCGCGACGATCTACGAGGTCGGCGAGTGGGGCCTGCGCGAGTGCGCGTGGGACGAGCTCGACCTCGTGACGTCGTGGCGCGGGTTCCTCGACGCCCCCGAACGCTACCTGCGGCACGTCCTGGACGGCTGACGGACGAGACCGGGCGCCGACGGCTCAGCGCGCCGGCTGGACCATCGACGCCCGGCCTCGCGAGCTGCCTGTCCCGTCAGGTGGACGACGTCAGGCGTCGAACCGCTCGCTGCGCTCGCAGACCCGCCCGGCCCCGAGCCCGCCGCGCGCGTCGGCGTCCCACGTGTAGACCTCGGTGCCGGTGACGAACACGTGCTCGGCGCGCGACGTCACGTCGAGCGGGTCGCCCGACCACACGACCACGTCGCCGTCGAGCCCGGGCGTGAGCGACCCGATGCGGTCGTCGAGGCCGAGGAACTGCGCCGGGTTGACGGTCAGCGCGCGCAGGGCCGTGTCCCGGTCGAGGCCCTCCTTCACGGCGAGCGACGCCTGGTGCACCAGGAAGTTGATGGGCACCACGGGGTGGTCGGTCGTGATCGCGACCCGCACACCCGCCCGCGCGAGGACGCCGAGGTTCTCGATCGCGCGGTCGCGCAGCTCGACCTTGGACCGCGCCGTGAACATCGGGCCGAAGATCACCGGCACGTCGCGCTCCGCGAGCACGTCGGCGATCGACGCCGCGTCGGTGCCGTGGTTGACCACGAGGCGGTACCCGAACTCGTCGGCCAGCCGCAGTGCGGTCGCGATGTCGTCGGCGCGGTGCGTGTGCTGGTCCCACGCGAGCTCGCCCGCGAGCACCGCGGCCAGCGTCTCCTTGCCGAGGTCACGCTCGAACGGCTCGCCCGCCGCGGCCGCCGCGTCGCGCCGGGCCGCGTACGTCTGCGCGTCGACGAACGCCTTGCGGATGACGGCCGCGACGCCCAGGCGCGTCGACGGCAGCTGCTTGCGCTCGCCGTACACGCGCTTGGGGTTCTCGCCCAGCGCGGACTTCACCGACACGTCGTGCCGGATCACCTGCTCGTCGACCGTGCGGCCGCCCCACGTCTTGAGCGCGACCGTCCGCCCGCCGATCGGGTTGCCCGAGCCGGGCTTGACGACAGCCGACGTCACGCCGCCCACGAGCGCGTCGCGGAAGCCCTCGTCCTCGACGTTGACCGCGTCGATCGCGCGCAGCGCCGACCCGTCGGGCGACGTCATCTCGTTCGCGTCCTCGCCGGCCCAGCCCTGCGCCTCCTCCCAGACGCCCATGTGCGCGTGCGCCTCGACGAACCCCGGCAGCACCCAGCGACCGCGCGCGTCGACCACCCGCACGCCCTCCGGCACGACGACGTCCGTGCCGACGGCCGTCACGACGCCGTCCTCGACCAGCACGGTCGCGTCCGCGATCGGGTCCGACGCGACCGGTACGACGTACCCGCCGACGACCGCGACCGACCCGCGGGCCGTGCCGATCGGCAGCCGGCCGGGCGCGGCGGCGCGCGAGGTGGACGACGGGGACGTGACGGTGCTGCGGGTCTGCTCGGGCATGACGTCCATCATGGCCCCGGTCGTGACCGCCGCGTGCGGGACCGGCCGCGCGCTGTGGAACGCACGGCCGGTGCGCGGTGTGTGGGGTGCGTGGAGGTCGCCGCGGGACCCCCGCCGGGCGGATGTCCGGATCGTCCGACCCGGTTAGCGTGGCCGCCATGACCCAGGAGCGACCGCGCACCCCCGACGACAGCCCTGCGTACGCGCCCGGCGTCACGCACGACCGCCTCGCCGACCGGTGGCCCGGCGACGCGTGGCGCGGCCCGTTGCTCGGGGTGGCACTCGGCGTCCTGACCCTCCCCGCGGTGACGACCGTGCTGGTCGCGCTGCTCGTGCTGGCCGCCCGCGGCGAGGTCGCCTGGCTGCTCGTGGCGGGTGCCGCGCTCGTCACGTCGGTGCTCGGCGGGCTGGGTGCGGGGATCGCGCTGCGGCGCGGTCACCGCGGTGTCGTGCACCGGGTCGCGCTGCTCGCGGGCGCGTGGGGCGGCGCCGTCGTCGTCGCGGCGGTCGCGCTCGCGCTCGCATCCGACCTGCCCGACCGTGTCGGAGTGGCCGTCATGCTCGTGCTCGGCGGCACGTACACGCTCGTGCTGGCGCTCGCGCTGTGGGGCGCCTCGCGCGTCATGCCGGCACCCGTCGCACCCGCGTCCACGGACGTGCCCGGCGGCGACGCGGACGGCCCCGGCCCGGTGTCGGCCCCGACCCCGACGGCCGACGACGTCCCGACGTCCGCGCCCGCCGCCGCGTCCGACGACGCCGCGCCCGACGACGCCGAGCTCGCGGACTGGCCCGCGTGGGGCGGCGACGACGCACCCGCCCCCACCGTCGAGGAGGTCGTGGTCGAGGAGGTCGTCGACGCCGAGGTCGTCGAGCCCGAGGTCGTCGAGCCCGCCGCGCCGCCCGTGCCGCCCACGCGTCCCGCCGAGCCCGCGCGGCCCGCCCGGTCGGCGTCGTCACGCCCCGTGCGCTCCGCGGCGCCCGACGCGACCCCGGCCCCGTCG
>NZ_BCRB01000037.1 GCF_001552375.1 Cellulomonas iranensis NBRC 101100 = JCM 18110
CCGCCGCTGCACGCCGTGCGCGACGCCGTCGACGACCTGCCGCGCGCGGCGCCACCCGACGCCGGGGTCCCGCGGCCGGCGGCGGCGCGACCCGTCGGCGCACGGCGGGCGACGGGCCTTGGAACCGTCGCCGCCCCACGGGCGCGGAGCGCGGCGCACCGCACGCCGACGGTCGACGCGCGCCCGCGCCCCGGGCTCGTCGGCGCCGCGCTCGCGACGCTCGCCAGCCCGGCCGTGCTCGACCCCGACGGGCGGTGGATCTCGGCTCCCGTGCGTGCGGGGCAGGCGTCCGCCGCACCGGAGGTCCGGCGGAGCCTGAACCGCGGGGCGGCGGGGCCGCTGCTCGTCTGCGCCGGCCTCGCGCGGGCGACGAGCCTGCCGCACGACCTCGTCGCGGTGTGCCGCACCAACGCGACGGCCCTCGCCACGGGCCGCGCAGAGCCCGACGCGGGCATGCCGGGTCTGCACTTCGGCGAGACGGGTGTGCTGCTCGCGCTGCACGCCGCGCGCCACCGAGGACTGGCGGCCTTCGACGACGCCGACGTGCGCGACCTGTGGGACGCGATGCTGGCCGACCCGGTGTGGTGGGACGTCACGCACGGCGCGGCGGGCGTCGCGGTGGGGCTGACCCGCCTCGCGCCGCTCGTCGACGACCCCGCCGCGCGGGCGCGCGCGCTGCGGCACCGGGACGCGCTCGTCGAGCAGCTCGTCGTGGCGCAGGAGCGCGACGGCTCGTGGGTGACGCCCGACGGCGTGCCCGGCATGTCGGGCGAGACGCTGACGGGGTATGCGCACGGCGTCGCGGGCATCGGGCACGCGCTCGTGGCACTCGCGCCGCACGTCGCCGACGCCGACCTCGCGCGGCGCGCCGTCGAGGCCGGCGCGCGGGCGGCGACGTGGCTGCGCGACGGCGCCGAGCGGGCCGACGACGCGCTGACCTGGCCCTACGGCGACCGGCACCCGGAGCACTGGCGGTGGTGGTGCCACGGCGCACCCGGCATTTCCCGGCTGTTCGTGGCCCTCGCGGCGACGACCGGCGACCCCGAGCACGCCCGCACGGCACGGCGCTGCCTCGCGGGCGTCGACCCGGCGTTCGACCCGGCCAACCTCAGCCTCTGCCACGGCCTCGCCGGCGTCGCCGAGCTGCTGCTCGACGCGGGCGACACCCTCCACGACGACGCGCTGCGCGACCGCGGCCGTGCGCTCGCCCGCACCGTCGCCCGCCGGCACCTGCGCGGCAGGCAGGACGTCTACTGGGTCGTCGAGGACCCCCAGGTGATCGGCGCCGACCTCATGGTCGGCCTCGCCGGGGTCGTGCACCTGCTCGCGCGGGCGGGTGGTGTGCGGGGGCTGCCGCCGTGGGACGGGGTGGGGGCGACGGTCGGGACGTGACGGGCCATCGGCCGGGGCACGAGGGAGGTTCGTCGTCGAGCTGGGACCGAGACGGCTCAGCTCAGCGAGTCCTGCACGTCGGCCAGCTGGGTCAGCAGGGCCGGGATCACGTCGTGCGCCGTCGAGACCAGCACGTCGATGTCGGCGGACCAGTAGCCGTGGACGATCCTGTGGCGCAGACCCGCCGCACGCCGCCACGGGACCTCAGGGTGCTGCACCTGCGTCTCGCGCGACACCTGATTCGCCGCTTCGCCGAGCACCGTGAAGTTCCACAGCAGCGCCTCTCGCACGGTGGCGTCACGCTCGACGGAGGCCGTGTCGAGGCCGGAGGTGAGTGCAACGATGCGCGAGGCTGCATCGATCATCTCGGCGACGAACAGCAGGTCAGGCCGCATAGAGCGCTTGGGCCTCCGTCTCGATGCGCGACCGCAGGAGCGGATGCACCGCTCGGCGGGAGACCAGATCGACCGGCCGCCCGAGGATCGCCGACAGCTCGTCGGCCGCGTCCACGACCTCCCAAGTCACGTGCCGCCCCGGGAGCAGGTCGTAGAGCAGGTCGATGTCAGAGTCCGTGCGCTCCTCGCCGCGTGCTACCGACCCGAAGACCTCCAGCTTGGAGAACCCGTACCGCGCACAGAGTTCGACCAGCGCGCGGTGCTGACGCTCGTCGAGGCGGATCATGGCGACAGGCTAGCGGCCGGCCCACCGCGCCGGGACGCAGCGATCGCGAGAGGGGCACACCGGCATGGGTAACCCCGACTCCGGTGGTGCCAAAGAGATGCGGGCCATTCACCAGCCCTCGGTGGCGCCCACCAGCCAGGTGTCGAACACCGGGCACCGCGGTCGAGCGGCGTCGTCGTCGCGCCGGTCGTCCGTGCTCGTCACGCGCCCGGTCTCGCAGCGCACCGCCATCACGCCCGCCGACCCCGGGCGAAGGCGCCGTCACTGGAAGTCCCGCGACCGGGTCCGCACCTTCAACGACAACGGGCTGAGGTGCTCGGCGACGAGGTTCGTCGCGCCGTCGGCCTTCTCGAGCCGCCCGCGCACGACCATCGCCTTGGCGGTGCGCGCGGTGCGGCGGAACCGTTGCCACAGGCCCGCGGAGCACACGACGTTGAGCAGGCCCGTCTCGTCCTCCAGGGACAGGAACGTCACGCCCTGCGCGGTGCCGGGGCGCTGCCGGTGCGTGACGACCCCCGCGACGGCGACGCGGCGACCCTCCTCAGTGCGGAACACCTGCTCGACGCGCAGCACGCCCGCCTCGTCGAGCCCGTCGCGGACGAACTGCGTGGGGTACGAGTCGACCGACACGCCCGTGGCCCACACGTCGGCCGTCGCGACCTCGACGTCCGACAGCCCCGGCAGGGTCGGGGCCGTGACGCCCACCGCGACGCCGGGCAGCGTGTCGGGGCCCTCCTGCGCGAGCGCACCCGCCGCCCACAGGCCCGAGCGCCGGTCGACGCCCATGCCCTCGAGCGCACCGGCCGTCGCGAGCGCCTCGAGCTGCGCGGTCGTGAGCTGCACGCGCTGCACCAGGTCGTGCAGGTCGACGAACGGGCCGCGTGCGGTGCGCTCGTCGACCAGCGCCCGCGCGACCGGTTCGCCGATCGTGCGGATCTGCGTGAGCCCCTGCCGCACCGCGAGCGACCGCGGCGCACCGCCCGCAGCGCCCGTGCGGACGCCCGGCTCGCGCACCGGCCCCGTGCCGCTGGGCATCGGCACGAGCAGCGGCTCACCACCCGGCGGAGTGGGCCCGACGCGCTCGACGACCGCGAGCACGTCGGACGCCTGCACGTCGGGGCGCAGCACCTCGACGCCGTGGCGGCGCGCGTCGGCGGCGAGGGACTGCGGCGAGTAGAAGCCCATGGGCTGCGCCGCGAGCAGGCCCGCGTAGAACGCGGCGGGGTGGTGCACCTTGAGCCACGAGCTCGCGTACACGAGGAACGCGAACGAGTACGCGTGCGACTCGGGGAACCCGAAGTCCGCGAACGCCTTGAGCTTGTCGAAGATCTGCTCGCGCACGTCCGGCTCGATGCCGTTGCGCGCCATGCCCGTCATGAGGCGCTCGCGCATGGCCTCCATGCGTTCCATCGACCGCTTCGAGCCCATCGCGCGGCGCAGCTGGTCGGCCTCGGCGGGCGTGAAGTCGGCGACGTCGATGGCCATCTGCATGAGCTGCTCCTGGAACAGCGGCACGCCCAGCGTCTTGCCGAGCGACTTCTCCAGCAGCGGGTGCAGGTACGTGACCTTCTCGCGGCCCTTGGCGCGGTTGATGAACGGGTGCACCGACCCGCCCTGGATGGGCCCGGGCCGGATGAGCGCGACCTCCACGACGATGTCGTAGAACTTCTCGGGCCGCAGGCGCGGCAGCGTGCCCATCTGCGCGCGGGACTCCACCTGGAACACGCCGACCGTGTCGGCCGCCGACAGCAGCGCGTACACCGCCGGGTCCTCGTGCGGCAGGCCGTGCAGGTCGAGCGTCACGCCCTCGTGCTTGCGCACCTCGGTGAACGCGAGCCGCAGCGCCGTGAGCATGCCGAGCCCCAGCAGGTCGAACTTCACGAGCCCCGCGTCGGCGCAGTCCTCCTTGTCCCACTGCAGGACCGTGCGGCCCTCCATGCGCGCCCACTCCACGGGGCACACCTCGATGACCGGCCGGTCGCACATCACCATGCCGCCCGAGTGGATGCCCAGGTGCCGCGGCAGCCGCAGGAACCGCTCGGCCAGGTCGATGACGTGCTCGGGGATGTCCTCGGACTCCGCGGCCGACGGCGGCAGGTGCGTGGGCACGACGTCGTGGTTGTCGGCCGTCGGGCGGCCCGGGACCTCGTGCGACGGGCCCACCGGCCCCGAGCGCGTCAGGTGCCACCACGGGCTCGGCTTCTCCTGCCCGCGCAGGCTCCCCCACCGCTCGATCGACCCGCTCCACGCGTCCTGCTGCCCCGCGTCGTACCCGAGGGCGCGCGCGGCGTCCCGCACCGCCGAGCGTGGGCGGTAGGAGATGACGTTGGCGACCTGTGCGGCGTGCGTGCGGCCGTGCGTCGCGTAGACGTGCTGGATCACCTCCTCGCGGCGGGCGGACTCGATGTCGACGTCGATGTCGGGCGGCCCGTCGCGCTCGGGTGCGAGGAACCGCTCGAACAGCAGCCCGTGCGCGACCGCGTCGACCGCGGTGACGCGCAGCACATAGCAGACCGCCGAGTTCGCGGCCGAGCCGCGCCCCTGCGCGAGGATCCCGTTCCGCCGGCAGAAGTCGACCAGGTCGTAGACGACGAGGAAGTACCCGGGGAACCCGAGGTCCTCGATGACGCGCAGCTCGTGCTCGAGCTGCGCGTACGCACCGGGCACGCGCTCGGCGTCCGGCGGGCCGTACAGCTCGTGCGCGCCGCGCCGCACGAGCTCGCGCAGCCACGACGCCTCGGTGTGCCCGGGCGGCACCGGGTACGGCGGCAGGTTCGGCGCGACGAGCGACAGGTCGAACGCGCACTCGGACGCGAGGTCCGCCGCGGCGGCCACCGCGCTCGGGTGCCGCCGGTGCAGGTGCAGCATCTCGACGGCCGAGCGCAGGTACCCGGTGGGCCCGCCGGGCAGCCAGCCGTCGAGGTCGTCGAGCGACGAGCGCGCGCGCACGGCCGCGAGCGCCTGCGCGAGGTCCGCGTCGCGCTCGGTCGCGACGTGCGCGTTGCCCGTCGCGACGAGCGGCAGCCCCGCGGTCGCGGCCAGCTCGGCGAGCGCGTCGGCGCGGTCGGTGTCGTACGCGTCGCCGTGCATCGTCGTCTCGACGGCCACGTTGTCGCGCCCGAACAGCGCGACCAGCCGGTCGAGCTCACGGCGCGCGGCGTCGAGCCCGCCCGGGGCGACGCCGAGCACGCCCGACGGGTCGCCGCCCGCGAGCGCGCGCCGCACGGCACCCTTGCGGCAGCCCGTGAGCACGAGCCACTGCCCGGCGGCGGCCTCGGCGAGCTCCTCGAGCCGGTACTCGGCGGCGCCCTTGCGCCCGGTGCGCAGGTGCCCCTCGGCGATCGCGCGGGACAGCGCGCGGTACCCGTCGGGGCCGCGCGCGAGCACGAGCAGGTGCGACGCGCGCGGGTCGGGCACGCCCGTGGGGGCGTCGAGCACGGGCGGGCCGGGGGTCGGGCGCTTCTCGCGCGGGTGGCGACGCGGGTCGGGTGCGGGCAGGTGCAGCTCGGCGCCGAACACCGTGGGCAGCCCCACGGACCGCGCGGCCTGCGCGAACCGCACGACGCCGTACAGCCCGTCGTGGTCGGTGAGCGCGAGCGCGGACAGGCCGAGGCGCGCGGCCTCGGCCGCCATCTCCTCGGGCTGGCTCGCACCGTCGAGGAAGCTGAACGCCGAGTGCGCGTGCAGCTCGGCGTACCGCGGGGGCCACGCGGCGCGGTCGGGCGCCGCGCGAGTGGGCGCGGTGCGGGCGGGCGCGGCGCCAGCAGGCGCGGTGCGGCGGTCGGGCCCGCCGGGCACGGGTCGCTCAGTCATACCCGGCCTCGCACGTCCAGGCGCCGTCGGCGTGCGTGAGCAGCACGGCTCCCCCGTCGTCGAACGCGACCTGCAGGTACGCGCGCACGCGCGGCGGTGTGCCGGGGTGGGCCCACCAGCGGTCGGTCAGGAGCCACGGCCCGGCCCAGCCGGTGACCACCCGCGCACCGCCGGAGGCACGTACGCCCGCTCCCCGACCCTCGCGTGCGCCCCGGCCCTCGCGCGCGCCCTGGCCGTCACGCGCAGCACCGGGCGCACGACGGCCCGCGGCGGGCTCGTCGGGGCCGGGCGCGAGGGCCCGCACGGTCCCGAGCGGCGCGCTGAGCTGGCCGCGGGCGTCGACGCGCACGGGCTCACCACGCGCGTCCCGGACGTCGACGCGCACGGGGTCGACCAGCACGGTCGCGGGCGCCGGGTCGGGCAGCCGCCCGGGCCACGGCCGGTCGACGGGCCGCGGCGGGTCGCTCTGCTCGCCCCACGGCCGCACGTGCACCTGGTCGCGCACGTCGCGTCCGCCCTGCAGGGTCGCGGTGAGCACGCCGGCCCCGCCGACGATGCTCTGCGCGCGTTCGAGCGCGCGGTGCGCACGCAGGTCGCCGCCCGACGGCCCGCCCCACAGCTGCGGGGCCTCGGCCCCGGCGGGTGCGACGTCGAGCGCGGTGAGGGTGAGCCGCACGAGCGCGACGGGAGCGACGTCGTCGAGGTGGTCGACGTCGGCGGGGACGTCCCGCTCGTCCGCGCCGCCACGCTCCGGGGTGCGGCCGGCTGCGCGCTCCTGCTCGCGGACCTCGCGGCGCCGGTCGCGCGCGGTCGCGACGGCCGACGCCGTGAGCCACCCGTCGAGCTGCCAGCGGATCCGGTCGGTGATGCGCGCGGCCGCGAGCGCGCCCCACCCGCCCAGGTCGGTGCGCCACGTGCGGACCAGTTCGGTGCCGTCGTCGGTGCGCGCCGCGACCTGCAGGCGCCCGCACGTGACGGACCGCGCGACGAGGTCGGCGTGCAGCTCCTCGGCGAGCCGGCGCCCCGCGAACGCCGCGGTGTCGACGCGGTCGACGGGCGGGTCGAGGTCGGCGCTCACCTCGAGGTCGGCCTCGGGGCGGCGCCGTGCGGGCGGCCGCTCGTCGAGCCCGCGCGCCAGGGTGTGCGCCCACGTGCCGCGGCGGCCGAAGCGTGCGTGCACGTCGGGGGCGGGCAGCGCCGCGAACGCACCGAGCGTGCGCAGCCCGAGGCGGTGCAGCAGGTCGACGAGCGCGGCGACCTCGACGGCTTGCTCGGGCCCGGTCGTGGCGTGCACGAGCTCGGTGACGCCGTGCGCCGCGAGGAACACGGCCGACGCGCCGGGCTCGACGACGGCCCCGCTGCGCGCCGCGAGCACGGCCGCGAGCAGCCCGTCGGCCGTCCCGACGCCGCACTCGTGCCCGGTGCCGCGCGCGACCGCGTCGACGATCCGCTCGGCGAGCGCCTCCTCCGACCCGTGGTACCGCGACGCCCCACCCGCGGGCAGCAGCAGCAGACCGGGCCGCGCGACCTCGACGCCCGCGACGACGGTCTCGGTCGCGGCCGCGACGGGCTCGAACAGCCGCGCGTCGCGCGCGTCGTCGGCGGGCAGCAGCACGAGCTCGGGGCACACGCCTTGCGCCTGGCGGCGGCGCATGCCGCGACGCACGCCGTCGGCGCGTGCGAGCGCGGACACGGCGGTGACGCGTCGGCCGTCGTGCACCGCGGACGGCACGTCGACGGGGACCTCGTCGGCCGTCATCGCCGCGACCACGGGCCAGTCGGGCACCCACACGACCGTCGTGCGCGTGCTCATCCGACCAGCCGCAGCCCGCCGGCCGCCGGGGTGCGGCGGCGCACGGGTCCGGCGGGCACGTGCTCACCGGGCGGGGCGAACGGCAGCACGACGTCGGCGGACGTGGGGACGGCCGCGCTGCCGCGGCCGGTGCGGCGGACCGTGAGCGCGCACGTGCGCAGCCGCCCGTCGCCCGCGCCGACGCCCGACCACCGGGCCGCGCCGGCCTCGAGCACGACGTGCGCGCCGGGCCACGCGACGGTCGTCACGAGGGCGGCGCCGCGCTCGCGCGCGCGGGCGGACAGGCGGCGCCGGTCGGCGTCGGCGAGGGGCGCGTCGGGGCCGACGAGCACGACGTCGATGCCGTCGACGAGCGCCGCGAGCACAGTCGCGGCGTCGGGCCCGGGGTCCGGCACGAGCGCGAACCGCGCGAGGTCGACGCCAGCCTGCGCGGCGGCGAGCAGCCCGAGGCGCGGGTGCCCCACGGCGACCGCCCACGCACCCGACGCGCACGCGTGCGCGAGCACGCCGAGCGCGAGCGACGTCGAGCCGAGCACGGTGGTGGTCGCGCCGCGGCGCAGGCCGTCGGGCAGCAGGTCCGCGAGGGGCGGCGGCACGGGCAGCGGCGGACGCTCGCTCGTGAGCAGCGACGTGCGGCGCGTCGGCGCGTCCTCAGCGAAAACGGCGGGCACAGCGGACGCAGCGGGCACGGCGGACGACGGTGCGGACGCGGGCGCGCCGTCGGGCACCGGGCGGACGCCGGCCAGGTGCTCGGCCCGCTCGCGCAGCACGTCGTGCACGTCGCCCCGGGGCTCCGTGGCCGCGGGCGACGCGACGACGCGCGCGGTCGGCGCCGCGGCGCGCCCGGGCAGGTCAGGGGCCGTCTCCCCCGCCGAGTCAGGCGCGGACGCGGGAGCGCCCGGGGCCGTCGAGCGCGCGCCGGTCGAGCGTGCGGCCGCGCGCGCCGCGGGGGACGGTGCCGCGACGGTCCCGCCGACCGCGAGCTCCCCGGTCAGCACGCTGCGGGCACCCGTCCGCCGCTCGGCGGCCGCGAGCGCGGCACGCGCGCGTGCCACCCGCTCGAGGGTGCTCGTCCCCGTCACGCTGCTCCCACCCCTCGTCTCGCACCACCATCGACCGGCTCGTCCGTGGGGTCGGACGCGCGCCGCCGGCCCCCAGGCGACGACGGGCGCCCGACCCGCGGATCGAACACGTGTTCGATGATGCCAGTAGACGCTGACACCGTGGAGGTGTCAATCCGACCGCGGGCCGTGACCCCGGCGGCGCCGGGTGAACCCGAGAGAGGTCCCGGAGCACCGCCCGTGGACAGGGGTACGATTTGACGGATCCATCAACCCGTCATCCCGGAGCATCCCCGTGCCGCTGCACGCCCTCGGCGTCGACCGCCCCCTCGCGGAGGTCAAGGCCGACCTGTTCAAGGCCCTCGCCCACCCCGTGCGCGTCCGCACGCTCGAGCTCCTGGTCGAGCGCGACCGCCAGGTCAGCGAGCTGCTCGCCGAGCTCGGTCTCGAGGCCTCGCACCTGTCCCAGCACCTCGCGGTGCTGCGCCGCGCGGGCGTCGTCACCGCGCGCCGCAGCGGCAACGCCGTGCACTACGCGCTCGCGCTGCCCGCGGTCGCCGACATGCTCGCCGCGGCCCGCGCCGTGCTCGTCGACGCCGCGTCCCACCACCGCGACCTGCTCGACGGCGCCGCCGACGACGTCCCGGACGCCGCCGGCGACGCAACGCCCGCCGCGACCCGGCCCGCCCGCGCCCGCACCACGGAGGCCTGAGCCGTGACCGTGCCGACCTCCCCGGCGCCCGCCGCCCGCACGACGCCGCCCACCACCGTCGCGCGCCTGCGCGACCTGCTGCCGCGCCGCACCGACTACGCCGACCTGCCGCGCTCGTGGCGTCAGGACCTGCTCGCGGGGCTCACGGTCGCGATCGTCGCGCTGCCGCTCGCGCTCGGGTTCGGCGTGTCCTCGGGCCTCGGTGCGGCCGCGGGCCTCGTGACCGCCGTCGTCGCCGGGGCCGTCGCGGCCGTGCTCGGCGGCTCGCACCTGCAGGTCAGCGGCCCGACGGGCGCGATGACCGTCGTGCTGCTGCCCGTCGTCGCGCGCCACGGCGCCGAGACGGTCCCGGTCGTCGCGATCATGGCCGGCGGGATCGTCGTGCTCGCGGCCGCGCTCGGCATCGGCCGGCTCGTCGCGTACATCCCGTGGCCCGTCGTCGAGGGCTTCACGTTCGGCATCGGCGTGGTCATCGCGCTGCAGCAGGTGCCGCTCGCGCTCGACACGCCGCGCGCCGAGGGCGAGAACGCCGGCCTCGTGGCGCTGCGCACGCTCGCCGACGTCGACTGGGGCCGGACCGTCGCCCCGCTCGCGCTCGTCGCGCTCGTGATCGCCGTCATGGTCGTGCTGCCGCGTCTGCACCGTGGCGTGCCGGCCTCGCTCGTCGCGGTCGTCGCGGCCACGCTCGTCGCCGAGGTCGGCGGCCTGGACGTCGACCGCATCGGCGCGCTGCCCGGCGGCCTGCCCGCACCGCACCTGCCGGTCGTGGACCTGGAGACCACGAGCGCGCTGTTCTCGTCGGCGCTGGCCGTCGCGGCGCTCGCGGCGCTCGAGTCGCTGCTGTCCGCGCGGGTCGCCGACGGCATGGCCGACGACATCGGGCGCACGCGGCCCAACCGCGAGCTGTTCGGGCAGGGCGTCGCCAACGTCGCGTCGGGCCTGTTCGGCGGCCTGCCCGCGACCGGCGCCATCGCGCGCACCGCCGTCAACGTCCGCTCGGGCGCGCGCACGCGCGTCGCGGCGCTCGTGCACGCGGGCGTCCTCACCGCGATCGTGTACCTCGCGGCGCCGCTCGTGGGTCGCGTGCCGCTGTCGGCGCTGGCGGCGGTGCTGCTCGTGACGGCCGCACGCATGGTCGACCTGGGCACGGCGCGAGCGATCTGCCGGTCGGGCCGGGCGGGCGCGCTCGTGTTCGGCGTGACCCTCGCGGTGACCGTCGTGTTCGACCTCGTCATGGCCGTCGAGGTGGGCGTCGCGGTCGCCGCGGTGCTCGCGCTGCGCGCCGTGGCCCGCAGCAGCGGCCTGCACCGCGAGCCCCTGCCGGGCACGTCGGAGGACGAGGTCACGGCCGACGCCGAGCGCGCGCTGCTGCACGAGCACATCGCGGTGTACCGGATCGACGGTGCGCTGTTCTTCGCCGACGTGCGGCAGTTCCTCGACGAGCTCGCGCTCGTGACCGACGTGCGCGTCGTGGTGCTGCGCCTGGGCAACGTCCGGGTCCTCGACACGAGCGGCGCCAACGCGCTGGCCGAGATCGTCACCGACCTGCGCCGCCGCGGCGTCGTCGTGCTGCTCAAGGGCCTGCGCCCCGAGCACCGGCGCCTCGCCGAGGGAGTGGGCGTGCTCGCGGCCGTCGGGCCCGAGCAGCACGTGTTCGACGACCTCGACGCCGCGCTCGCGCACGCCCGGACGCACGTGCACCGCCCGCACGACGCGGACCGGGCCGCCTGAGCCGGCCGGGCCGGAACCGAGCGGCCCGACCCGGCGTCAGGCACGCCGGGTAGCCTGCCGCGCATGACCACCGCACTCGGGACCCTCACCTGGGATCGGGCCGTCGACCGCCCCGACCTGCTGGCCGCGAGCACGCACGCCGCGATCAGCGGGTGGGCCGCCGTCGAGCCCGCCGTCGCCGACGCCGTCGTCGTCACGCCGATCGACCCGGACCTCGCCGACACCGCGGCGATGACCGACGCGTACGACCTGCCGCTGGCCGCGTCGGTCAACTGCGTGCTCGTCGCGGGCCGCCGCGAGGGCGTCGAGCGCACGGCCGCATGCCTCGTGCGCGCGACCACGCGCGCCGACGTCAACAACGCCGTCAAGCGACTGCTCGACGTCCGCAAAGCGTCGTTCCTGCCGATGGACCGCGCGACCGCCGAGTCCGGCATGGAGTACGGCGGCATCACGCCGCTGGGCCTGCCGACGGGCTACCGCGTGCTCGCCGACGCGGCCGTCGGCGGCGACGACCTCGTGATCATCGGCAGCGGCGTGCGCCGCTCGAAGGTCGCGCTGCCCGGGTCGCTGCTGCTGCGGGCACCGGGCGTCGAGGTGGTCGACGGGCTCGCGATCGGCTGACGCAGCCGCGAGCCGGCGGTCTCAGACCCGCGTGGCCCAGAACGCGACGGCCGCCGCCGCGGCGACGTTGAGCGAGTCGACCCCGCCCGCCATGGGGATCCGCACGGTCAGGTCCCCGGCCGCGACGGTCGCGGGCTTGAGCCCGTGCCCCTCGGCGCCCAGCACGAGCGCGAGCCGCTCGGGCGGGTCGGCCACGAGCTCGTCGAGCGTGATCGCGTCGTCCGACAGCGCGAGCGACGCCGTCACGAACCCCGCGTCGCGCAGCGTCGCGACGCCCTCGGGCCACGGGTCGATGCGCGTCCACGGCACCTGGAACACCGTGCCCATCGACACGCGCACCGACCGCCGGTACAGCGGGTCGGCGCACCGCGGCGTCACGAGCACCGCGTCGACGCCCAGCGCGGCGGCCGAGCGGAACGCGGCACCGACGTTCGTGTGGTCGACGACGTCCTCGAGCACCGCGACGCGGCGCGCACCGGCACCGTCGCGCGCACCCGCCAGCACGTCCGCGACCGGGCGCAGCGCGGGCCGGTGCATCGCCGCGAGCGCACCGCGGTGCACGTGGAAGCCCGTGATCGCCTCGAGCACGGGCTCGTCGGCGAGGTAGACGGGGACGGCGTCGTCGCCCGGCAGGTCGGCGAGCACCGCCTCGAGCTCGGGCAGCCAGCGCGGCGCGATGAGCACCGACCGCGGCCGGTGGCCGGCGCGCAGCGCACGCGCGACGACGGTCGAGCTCTCGGCGATGTACAGGCCGTTCGCCGCCTCGACCCGCAGGCGCAGCGCGACGTCGGTGAGGCCGACGTAGTCGGTCAGTCGCGGGTCGTCGCGGTCGGTGACGGGCTGGACGTCGGCACGGGACACGCCGTCATCCTCCCAGGTCGGCGCCGTGCCGATCGCGCGCGACGTCCCACGACGGTGACCCGCGCAGGGCTGTCGTCAGGCCGCGACGTCGCGACGCACGGCCTGCCCGCCGAGGACCGCGACGACCGCACCGCCGACCGCGACGACCGGCACGAGCAGGAACGCGGTGTGCGTGCCGAACGCGTCGGCGAGCGCGCCGAGCAGGAACGGCGCGATGCCGATCGCGACGGCGCCCGCGAGCGTCGCGTGCGACTGCGCGCGGTCCCCGCGGCCGGGCGACGCGGCGAGCAGCAGCGAGATCGACAGCGGGTAGTGCGCGCCGTAGCCGAAGCCCGCGACGACCAGCCCCGCGAGCGCGACGGCCGGCACGGTCGCGGTCCACAGCACCGCCCACCCGACGATCGCGATGCCGAACGACGCCGCGAGCAGGTGCGCCGGGTGGATGCGCAGCGACAGCGGCCCGACCACGAACCGCATCGCCGACATGCCCGCGACCAGGCCGGCGGTGGTCGCGGTCGCGATGCCCGCGCCCGCGCCGGTCTGCGTGAGCACGAGGTCGGTGGCCCAGTAGGTCGTGGCGTTCTCGAGCGCGATGGCCGCGACGACCGCGACGAGGAAGAGCGCGGCGGCGCCGACGGGCCGCCGCCGGGCCGGGGGCACGACCGCCGGGAGGGTCGCGCCGTCGCCGGGCGCGGTGCCCTCGGGCACGACGTCGGCGACCGCGGGCGTCGTGGAGCCCGCCGGCGAGCCCGTCGCCGCGCCCGCGGCACGGCCGCGACGGCGCAGCCCCGGCAGCGAGTCGGAGACGGGCAGCCGCGCGACGAGCGTCGCCGCGACGACCGCGAGCAGGATCGTCACCGCGACGCCGGGCCGCCAGCCCCACCCGGCGGTGACGGCCGCGCCCACCGCGAGCGGCCCGACCAGCCCGACCGACGACCCGACGCCGTTGGCCTCGGTGATCGCGGCGGACGCCGCGGGTCCGGTGTGCTCGGCGAGCCCCACCTGCGTCGCGGCGATCATGACGTTGCCGCCGACGGCGGCGACGACCATCGCGGGCAGCGTCCACGCGAGCGTCGGCCCGAGCAGCAGCCCGGCGACCCCGACGGTGAGCAGCAGCGTCGCCGAGACGATCGCGCCGCGGCGTCCCAGCCCGCGCACGGCGCGCGGGGTCAACGGCGCCGCGAGCAGGCCGCCGACGGCCATCGCGGTGCCGTGCAGCCCGGCCTGCGCGGCGGTGATGTCGAGCTCGTCGGCCAGCAGCGGCACCGACGGGTTGAAGCTGTACAGCATCCAGCCCCACACGGTGAACGGTGCGTACAGGCCGACGGTGAGCCGGTCGCGGACGAGCCGCGGGCGTGCGGGGGGCATACGACGAGCATCGACCGCGCCGTGAGCCGGCTCGACGTCCGACGCGCGTGACGTGCGCCTCACCGCGCGCCGCGGCACCCCGCCCGTCGCACGCCTCCCGCGGCGCGTCACCGCACGGTCACGAGCGTCTCCGCGTCGTCGCCCTCCTCGACCGTGACGTCGTGCCACGCGCCACCTGCCTCGACCGCGTACCGCCCGGGCAGGCCCTGCACCTGCACGCGGCCGTCCGCGTCGGCGGTGACGGTCGTCGGCGCGAGCCACCACTCGCCGCGCACCAGGCCGCGCAGCGCGTCGTACGCGGGCTTCGGCGTGCCGTCCTCGGTGACCAGGCCGCCCGGGGCGTGCAGCCACATGCCGTGGTCGGACAGCCCCCAGTACGTCACGGCCTGCACGCGCGGGTCGGCGACGAGCGCGCGGTAGTGCGCGACGACGTCGTCGGCCTGCCGGTCCAGCCCGTCGGGCGTCGACGGCCAGCGCTCCACCCGGTGGTCGTTGAGGTCGACGATGTCGCGCGGCATGAGGTCGCCCGACAGGATCGTGGTCTCCGTGAGGTGGAGCGGCAGGCCGAACCGGCCGAACCGCTCGAGCACGTCGAGCGTCTTGTCCCGCCCCCACGCGCCCTTGTGCATGTGGGACTGCAGCCCGAGCGCGTCGATGCGGACGCCCGCGGCCAGGCACTCCTCGACCAGGTGCTCGTAGTCCGCCGACATGTCGAAGTCGTTGAGCAGCAGCGTCGCCGCGGGGTTCGCGGCGCGCGCCTCGTCGAACGCGAGCTGCACCATCGGCACGCGGCCCTGCGTCGCGGCGACGCGCGTGACCGCGTTGGTGTCCTTGTCGAACACCGGCATGATCACGACCTCGTTGATCGCGTCCCACGTGTCGACCAGCCCGGCGAACTCGCCGGCGTCGCGGCGCACGCGCTCGCGCAGCAGCCGCAGCACCTCGTCGTCCGGCAGCGGCTCGAGCCAGCGCGGCGCGACCGTGTGCCACACCAGCGGGTGCCCCTTGACGCGCGCGCCGCGCGACACGTAGTGCTCGGCGGCGGCGCGCAGCGCGGCGGTGCGCGTGCGGCCGCGCTCGGGCTCGAACGTGCCCCAGTAGAACGGCAGCGTCGCGGTGTCGAACAGGTCGAACCACAGCGCGTCGAGCCGGTCGAGCAGCGCGTCCTCGCCCGGTGCGGGCGTGCGTCCCGACAGGCGGCGCCACGCACGCTCGGTCTCGTCGAACCCGATGCAGCCGAATGCGACGGCGTGGCCGCGCTGCTCGACGCGCACGGACACGCCGACGAGCGGACGCCCGGCGGGGTCCACGAGCCGCACGGTGCGGCGGCGTGCGCGGTGCGCGAGCTCGGGGTCGGCGGTGACGGCGGCCTGCGCGACGGCGGCGGGTGCGACGGGGGTGGGCACGGACGGGGCGGGCACTGCGCTCATGCGACTCCTTCGTACGCGACGGGCGACGGCTCCGGCGCCCGTGCCCAGCCTGTCATGCCCCGATGCGCAGGACCCAGGTGGCGAGCGTCGTGACGGTGAGCGTGACGAGCAGGACGGACGCGACGCTCAGCGGCGCACCGGCGCGCACCATGTCGGGCACGCGCACGTACCCCGAGGAGTACGCGATCGCGTTGGGCGGCGTCGCGGCCGGCATCATGAACGTGCACCCGGCCGCGAGCGCGACCGGCACGGCCAGCAGCAGCGGGCCGTGGCCCAGCGCGACGCCCACGGTGCTCATGATCGGCAGCAGCGTCGCGGCGGTCGCGGTGTTCGACATGAACTCGGTCATCGCGACGGTCAGCACGCACACCACGGCCACGACGACGAACGTTGGCAGCCCGCCGAGCCCGTGGGCACGCTCCCCGATCCACACCGACAGCCCGGACGCGGTGATCTGCGACGCGAGCGCGAGCCCGCCGCCGAACAGCAGCAGGATCCCCCACGGCAGGTCGCGCGTGTCCGACCAGTCGAGCAGCCGCCCGCCGCACGGCTCGCCCGACGGCAGCAGGAACAGCAGCACCGCGACGACGACGGCCACGACCTCGTCCGTCACGGGGGTGCCGCGCCACACGAGCGGCAGCGCGATCCACGACGTCGCGGCGAGCGCGAACACCGCCACGACGCGCCGCTGCGGGTGGCCCATGGGCCCGAGCCGGTCGAGCTCGGCGCGCACCACGGAGTCGTCCTCGCACAGCGGCGCGGGGTCGACGCGGAACACGACGCGCGTGAGCACGAGCCACGCGAGCAGCAGGAACACGACCGACAGCGGCAGCCCGACGGCCATCCACTCGCCGAACCCGATCTCGATGCCGTACGTCTCCGAGAGGTACCCGACGAGCAGCGCGTTGGGCGGGCTCGCGATCACCGTGCCGAACGAGCCGATGGTCGCGGCGTACGCGATGCCGAGCATGAGCGCGGCGGACAGCCGCCGGTCGACCTCGCCGCGCTCGCGGCTCAGCAGCGTCAGCACCGACACCCCGATCGGCAGCATCATCACGGCGGTCGCGGTGTTCGACACCCACATGCTCAGCAGCGCCGTGGCGACCATCATGCCGAGCACGAGCCGGCGCGGCGCGGTGCCGACGAGGCGCACGACGCCGAGCGCGATGCGCAGGTGCACGTCCCAGCGCTGCAGCGCGATCGCGAGCACGAACCCGCCGAGGAACAGGAAGATCACCTTGTTCGCGTACGGCGCGGCGACGTCGGCGACGGGTGCGACGCCCGCGACGGGCAGCACGACGAGCGGCAGCAGCGCGGTGACGGCGAGCGGCAGCGCCTCGGTCATCCACCACACGCCCATGAGCACGAGCGTCGCGGCGGTGACGGCGCCGGCGTGGTCGGGCATGCCCGCGGCCGCGGCCGGCATGTCGGGCACGACGACGGCGACGAGCACCGCGAGCGCAGGCCCGACGACGAGCCCCACGGTGGACCGGCTGGGGCGCCGCAGCCGCTCCGCCCGCGGGAGGGCTCTCCCGCGCCGGCGGTCGTCCGACGGGTGCGGGGGTGCGGCGGCGGTGGCGGAGCTGATGGGTCGACCTCTTCGTCACGGGGGCGGGCGTGTCGTCTCCCCCTCGACGCTAGGCGCGCCGCCGTCTCAGGACGTGGGACTTTCGGGCGTGCCCGGCTCCGCGCGACCCGCCGTCCGGCTGCGGGTTCACCCGCCCGCGCCCGCCCCCTCGTCGCCGACGGAGAGCACGACGGCGCGACGGACGGGTGCGTACACCTGTCCGTCGCGCCGTACGGCTGTCCGTCGCGGGCGGGGCGCACGGCCCCGCTCCGCGGCGGGTCAGTCGACCGGGGCCGTGGCCGCGGCGAACTGGCTCTCGTAGAGCCGCGCGTACGCGCCGCCCGCCGTGAGCAGCTCGTCGTGCGAGCCCTTCTCGACGATCCGGCCGTGCTCCATCACGAGGATCACGTCGGCGTCGCGGATCGTCGACAGCCGGTGCGCGATGACGAACGACGTGCGACCGGCGCGCAGCGCGTTCATGGCGTGCTGCACGAGCACCTCGGTGCGCGTGTCGACCGAGCTCGTGGCCTCGTCGAGGATGAGGATCGCCGGGTCCGCGAGGAACGCGCGCGCGATCGTCAGGAGCTGCTTCTCCCCCGCCGAGACCGTGCCGCCCTCGTCGTCGATCACCGTGTCGTAGCCGTCGGGCAGCGTGCGCACGAACCGGTCGACGTGGGTCGCGACGGCGGCCTCGACGATCTGCTCGTGCGTCGCGCCGTCCACGCCGTAGGCGATGTTCTCGGCGATGGTGCCCTCGTACAGCCAGGTGTCCTGCAGGACCATGCCCATCTGCGAGCGCAGCGCGTCGCGCGTGAGCTCCCGCGTGTCGACGCCGTCGAGCGTGATCCGCCCCGAGTCGACCTCGTAGAACCGCATGATGAGGTTGACGAGCGTGGTCTTGCCCGCACCGGTGGGCCCGACGATCGCCACGGTCTGGCCGGGCTCGGCGACGACCGACAGGTCCTCGATGAGCGGCACGTCGGGCTCGTAGCGGAACGACACGTCCTCGAACGCGACGCGCCCGCGCACGGGCTGCGGCAGCGCGGCGGGCGCCGCCGGGTCGGGCGACTGCTCGTCGGCGTCGAGCAGCTCGAACACGCGCTCGGCCGACGCGACGCCCGACTGCAGCAGGTTGGCCATCGACGCGATCTGCGTGATCGGCTGCGTGAACTGCCGGCTGTACTGGATGAACGCCTGCACGTCGCCGAGCGTCATGGTCCCCGACGCGACCCGCAGACCGCCGACCACCGCGATGATCAGGTAGTTGATGTTCGACACGAAGCCGAGCGCGGGCTGGATGATGCCCGAGATGAACTGCGCCTTGAACGAGGACTGGTACAGCTGCTCGTTGCGCTCGGCGAACGTCTCGGCGGCCTGGCGCTGCCGCCCGAACACCGTCACGAGCGCGTGGCCCGTGAACATCTCCTCGATGTGCGCGTTGAGCTTGCCGGTCCAGGCCCACTGCTGCACGAACTGCGGCTGCGAGCGCTTCGCGATCGCCGCGGCGATCACGACCGACAGCGGCACGGTCACGAGCGCGACCACGGCGAGCAGCGGCGAGATCCAGAACATCATGCCGAGCACGCCCAGCACCGTGAGCACCGACGTGATGAGCTGCGACAGCGTCTGCTGCATGGTCTGCGCGACGTTGTCGATGTCGTTGGTCACGCGGGACAGCAGCTCGCCGCGCGGCTGCCGGTCGAAGTAGGACAGCGGGAGCCGCCCGAGCTTCTCCTCGACGTGCGTGCGCATGCGCTTGACCGTGTTCTGCACGGCGCGCGCCGTGAGCCGGCCCTGCAGCCAGCCGAGCAGGAACGCGGCGACGTACACCGCGAGCACGACGAGCAGGATCTCGCCGAGGCGCGTGAAGTCCACGCCCGACCCGACGGTCAGCGTGTGCATGCCGCTGACCATGTCGGCGATCGTGTCCTGGCCCGAGGCGCGCAGCGCCTCGACGGCCTGGGCCTGCGTCGTGCCGGCCGGCAGCACGCCGCCGAGCTGGCGCGACACGATGCCCTCGAACAGCACGTTGGTCGCGTTGCCGAGGAGCTTCGGGCCCGCGACGGCCGCGGCCACCGAGCCGACGCCGAGCACGAGGACGAGGACGAGCCGCACGCGCTCGGGCCGCAGCACGGTCAGCAGTCGGCGCAGCGAGCCGCGGAAGTCGAGCGACTTCTGGCCGGGCATGCCCATGCCGTGGCCCATCGGTCCGCCGCCGCGGGGGCCGCCCGGGGGCGGTCCGGCGGGACGCTTGTCGGTCGTGGCGCTCATGCCGCCTCCTGCGCGTTCAGCTGGGAGTACACGATCTCCTGGTAGGTCGCGTTGGACTCCAGGAGCTCGTCGTGGGTGCCGTCGCCGACCACGCGGCCCTCGTCGAGCACGAGGATCCGGTCGGCGTAGCGGATGGTCGCGACGCGCTGGGCGACCACGAGGACCGTGGCGTCGCGCGTCTCGGGCGCCAGGGCGGCACGCAGCGCGGCGTCCGTGGCGTAGTCGAGGGCCGAGAAAGAGTCGTCGAACAGGTAGATGCTCGGGCGCCGCACGAGCGCACGGGCGATCGCGAGGCGCTGGCGCTGACCGCCCGACAGGTTGGTCCCGCCCTGCGCGACGGGCGCGTCGAGGCCCTCCTCGAGCGCCTCGACGAAGTCGCGCGCCTGCGCGACCTCGAGCGCGTGCCACATCTCCTCGTCGCTCGCACCGGGCCGACCGAACTCGAGGTTCGACCGGATGGTGCCGGAGAACAGGTACGGCCGCTGCGGCACGAGGCCGATGCGGTCGCCGAGCGCGATCGGGTCGGCGGTGCGCACGTCCACGCCGTCGACCAGCACCTGGCCGCCCGTGACGTCGTACAGCCGCGGCACGAGGTTGAGCAGCGTCGACTTGCCGGCGCCGGTCGAGCCGATGATCGCGGTGGTCCGCCCGGGCTCGGCCACGAACGACACGTCCTGCAGCACGGCGTGCTCGGCGCCCGGGTAGCGGAACTCGACGTCCCGCAGCTCGAGCAGGCCGGGCCGAGCCTCGGGACCGGTGGGGAACGGCGTCGCCTGCGTGGGCGGCACGACGGTGGTGTCGGTGTCGAGCACCTCGCCGATGCGGTCGGCCGAGACCATGGCGCGCGGCACCATGACGACCATCATCGAGCTCATGAGCACGGCCATGAGCACGAACATGATGTAGCTGAGGAACGCGATGAGCGCGCCGATCTCCATGTCGCCCGCGTCGATCCGGCGCGCCCCGAACCACACGACCGACACGCTCGACACGTTCATCACGAGCATGACGACGGGGAACATGAGCGCCATCAGCAGGCCGGTGCTGAGCGAGGCGACGTAGAGCGCGTCGTTGGCGACCTCGAAGCGCGCCTCCTCGTGCCGCTCGCGGACGAACGCACGGATGACGCGCACGCCCGTGAGCTGCTCGCGCATGACGCGGTTGATCGCGTCGATGCGCTTCTGCACGCGCCGGAACCACGGCACCATGCGCGACACGATGAGCCCGACGATGACGGCCAGCACGGGCACGATCACCAGCAGCAGACCGGACAGACCCACGTCCTCGCGCAGCGACATGACGACGCCGCCGATGAGCATGAGCGGCGCCATGACGAGGAACACGAACGTCATGAAGACGACCATCTGCACCTGCTGCACGTCGTTGGTCGTGCGGGTGATGAGCGTCGGCGCGCCGAACTTGCCCATCTCCTGCTGCGAGAACGACTGCACCTGCGCGAACAGCCGTGCACGCACGTCACGGCCGAACGCCATGGCGGCGCGCGCGCCGAACCAGACGGCGGCGATCGCGGCGACGACCTGCACGAGGCTGACGCCGAGCATGACGCCGCCGAGGCTCCAGATGGCGTCGGTGTCGCCCTTGGCGACGCCGTCGTCGATGATGTCGGCGTTGAGGCTCGGCAGCCACAGCGTCGCGACGACCTGCACGAGCTGGAGCGCCAGGACGGCGATCACGGCTCCCCGGTACGGGCGCAGGTGCTCCCTGAGCAGTCGGATGAGCATGGGTCAGGACCCTTCCGTGAGGGTGGGGGCGTCCCCGGTGGGGGTGGGGGGCGTGGGGGGTGTCGGGTCGGTGGGCGCGAGCATGCCGTCGAGCAGCAGGTCCACGATGACGCGTGGCTCGAACGAGCGCTCGAGATTTCCGCCGTGCAGCATGCCGACGCGTCCGGCGTGCAGGAGCATGCCGAGCACGAGCGCGTCGACGGCCTGGACGGCGTCGTCGAGCGGCAGCCGCAGACGGTCGGCGTCGGGCTCGAGCAGGCGACGCATCTGGGCGTGCACGGCCTCGAGGCCCTCGCGCTGACGCTCGGCCCAGCGTGCGCCGTGCCCGTGCAGCTGCCCGTCAGGGCCGCGGCCGAGGCGGTGCAGCACGGTCATCCAGACGCGCACCTGCCCGACGCGCTGCTCCATGAGCTCGACGAGGCGCACGAGCCGGTCGCGCAGCGGCATGCCCGCGTCGATCGCGGCGAGCGCGTCGAGACCGAGCGTGGGGTCGGCCGCGGCGAAGGCGGCCTCGCGCACGAGCTGCTCCTTGTCGTCGAAGACGCGGAACAGCGTGCCCTCGGCGACCCCCGCGGCATCCGCGAGCTGGCGCGTGGTGACATCGAGGCCGCGCTCGAGAATCACGGGCTGCACGGCGTCGAGGATCGCGCGGCGACGCTCCTCGGGCGGCAGCGGGGCGGCACGGCTCGGACGTCCGGCAGCAGCACTCATGAGCGCGACGATAAGTGAGTGAGCACTCACTCAGCAAGTCCTCAGGTCAGCGATCCCCGGACGCGACGACGCCGGCGCCCCACGAGGGAGCACCGGCGTCGTGGTCGGTCAGTGACCTGCGGCGTCAGGGAGCCGCCGGCGGCTGCTGCGTGCCCTGCTGCGGAGCGTCCTGCACGGGCGGGACGGCCGGCTGCTGCGGCGCCGGCTGCTGCGCGGCGTGCGGCGTCTCGCCGCCGGCCGGGGCCGGACCGGCACCCGGCACCGCACGCTGCGGCGCCACGGGGCCCGTCCCCGGGCGCTGACCGCGCTCGGCCGACGGGTCGAACGGCACACCCGACAGCGTCCCGGCGCTCGTCGCGTCCGCCGTCGCCGCGGCCGACTCGCGCCGCGCCTCCGCGAGCGCCTCGCTCGGGTCCGTCAGCGAGACCGGGGGCAGGTCGCCCTCCGCGATCGGCGACTGCCCCGCCGCGCGCGTCGGGTACTCGCCGTCCGACGGGCCGCCGCCCGCGAAGCCCTTCGACAGCCACCCCAGCGCACCGCTGAGCTCGGCCGGCAGGAACCACATCTTGTTCGACGGGCTCGACGCGATCTTCGGCAGCGTCTGCAGGTACTGGTACGCCAGCAGCTTCGGGTCGGCGTCGCCGCGGTGCACCGCGTCGAACACCTGGAGGATCGCGCGCGCCTCACCCTCGGCCCGCAGGATCGCCGACTGGGCCTCCCCCTCGGCCCGCAGGATCGCCGACTGCTTCTCGCCCTCGGCCGTGAGGATCGCGGACTGCTTGACGCCCTCGGCCGTGAGGATCGCGGCACGACGGTCGCGCTCGGCACGCATCTGCTGCTCCATCGAGCCCTGCACCGACGCGGGCGGGTCGATCGCCTTGAGCTCGACGCGGTTGACGCGGATGCCCCACTTCCCGGTCGCCTCGTCGAGGACGCCGCGCAGCTGGCCGTTGATCTGGTCACGGCTCGTCAGCGTCTGCTCGAGGTCCATCGACCCGATGACGTTGCGCAGCGTCGTCACCGTGAGCTGCTCGATGCCGGTGATGTAGTTGGCGATCTCGTAGACCGCGTCCTTCGGCGACGTCACCTGGAAGTAGATGACCGTGTCGATGCTCACGACCAGGTTGTCCGACGTGATCACGGGCTGCGGCGGGAACGACACGACCTGCTCGCGCAGGTCGACGTTCGCGCGCACGCGGTCCACGAACGGGATCAGCAGGTGCAGACCGGCGTCGAGCGTCTTGTTGTACCGACCGAGCCGCTCGACGATGATCGCGACCGCCTGCGGCACGATCCGCACCGCGCGCACGAGCGCGACGATCACGAAGATCAGGACGAGCACGAGGACGACGATCAACGCGACCTGGCCCACGGGCGGGCTGTCGTTCATGAGACCTCCGCTAGGTTGCGCCGCCCGTACCGGGGCGACCACGGTGACCCGCGGCGCGGGTCGGTTGTCTGTCGGACGCGGGCGTCAGGCGGGCGCCGGGCCCGTGGCCGCGGGGCCGCCGGCGGTCGCCGGCAGCGGGCTCACCACGGCCGTCGCGCCGTCGATGCGCGTCACCGAGACCGCGGCACCCGCCGGGAGCGTGCCGCCGTCGGCGGTCCGCGCGCTCCACACCTCGCCCGCGAGCTTGACCCGGCCCGTCGTGCCGTCGACCGTCGAGACGACGACGGCCGGTCGCCCGACCAGCGCGGCCGCGTTGGTCTCGGGCAGGTCGACCCGCCCCTTGAGGTGCCGCAGCAACCACGGCCGCAGCGTCAGCAGGAGCACGACCGCGGTGATGCCCGCGACGAGGATCTGCACCGCGAGCGGCGCACCCAGCGCGTACGCGGCCGCACCGGCCAGCGCCCCGCCGGCGAACATGATGAGGACGAGGTCGAGCGAGAGCATCTCGAGGATGCCCAGCACGAGCCCGCCACCGACCCACCAGAGCCATCCCATGGCCGTCACCTCCGCTGGTCGTCCTGCGACGATCCTATGCGACCGCTTTGCGATCCCGTGGGTCGAAGGCGCAGTTCAGCGTGCGGCGCGGTCGGTCGCGTGCGCCGACCAGCGGCCGTCCTGCCGGTCGAGGCTCAGCGGCACGTCGAACGTGCCGGACAGGTTCTCGGCCGTGAGGACCTCGTCGATCGGCCCGGCCGCGAACACCCGGCCGGCGCGCAGCAGCAGCAGGTGCGTGAACCCCTGCGGGATCTCCTCGACGTGGTGCGTCACGAGCACGAGCGCGGGCGAGCGACGGTCCCGCGCGAGCTCGGCCAGCGCACCCACCAGCTCCTCGCGGCCACCGAGGTCGAGGCCGGCCGCGGGCTCGTCGAGCAGCAGCAGCTCCGGGTCGCTCATGAGCGCACGCGCGATCTGCACGCGCTTGCGCTCGCCCTCGGACAGCGTGCCGAACCAGCGGTCGCCGAGGTGCGCCACGCCGAACGCGGCGAGCAGGTCGGCGGCACGCGCCTCGTCGACCTCCTCGTAGGACTCGCGCCACCGACCGGTCACGCCGTACGCCGCCGTCAGCACGACGTCGCGCACGGTCTCGCCCGACGGGATCCGGTCGGCCAGCGCCGCGCTCGCGATGCCGATGCGCGGCCGCAGCTCGAACACGTCCGTCGCGCCCAGCCGCTGGCCCAGCAGCGACGCCGTACCCGACGTCGGGTGCATGCGACCCGAGGCGACCTGCAGCAGCGTCGTCTTGCCGGCGCCGTTGCGCCCCAGCACGACCCACCGCTCGCCGTCCTGGACCCGCCACGACAGCCCCTCGAGGATCGTCGTCGCACCACGCCGGATCGTCACGTCCTGCAGGTCGAGCACGTCGGTCATGGGCACAGACCCTAACCGGACACCGCGCCGACGCGTGACGGACCTGCCGCGGGGGTGTGCAGGACCTACGTCACAGCTCGATCGAGAGCATCGTCGAGGAGTGCGCGACCTCGTAGCCGAGGTCCGCGTACAGCCCGTGCGCGCCCGACGGGTTCGCGGTGTCGACCTCGAGCTCGGCGTACCGCATGCCGTCCGCGGCGTACGCGCGCATCACCGCGGTGAGCAGCGCGACCGCGACCCGGCGGCCGCGCCACGCGCGCCGCACGCCCAGCAGCTCGGTGTACCCCGAGGGGTACCCGGCCGCCGGCCAGTCCTCCTCGTAGCGTCCCGAGACCGCGTACCCCACGACCTCGCCGGCGTCGTCGAGCGCGACGAACGACCACGTCGGCGCGAACATCGCCTTCGAGCGCGCCCACTGCTCGGGCGTGCGGGGCTCGGAGCCCCAGTGGTCGGCGAAGACCTCGTTGTGGGCGACCCGCACGGCGTCGTCGAGCTCGGGCGCCCAGGGGACCACGCGCAGGCCGTCGACGTCCGGGACGTCGGGCAGCGCGACGTCGAGCGAGCGACGCATGTGCGTGTAGTAGCGGATGGGCGTGAAGCCGGCCGCGCGGTACAGACGCACGGCGTCGGGGGTCGCGTCGTCGACGAACGTCACGATGCGCGCGGGCAGCTCCTTGCCGGACGCCGCCAGCACCTGGCGCGCGCGGGCCTGCGCCCACGCGACGAGCGCGCGGCCGATCCCCCGCCCGCGCCACGCCGGGTCGACCGCGCCCTCGACGAACGCACGCACGACGCGTCGGTCGCCCGGCGAGGTGTCCACGCGGGCCACCGCGCGGGGCGTCCCGGTGTCGTCGAGGCCGAGCAGCGTGTCGCGCGCGACGTCCCGCCAGTCGCCCTCGAGCTCCTGCGCGACCTCGGCGGCGGACGTGCGGTACGGCAGGCCGTCGGCCTCCTGACCGCGGACCATGAGCGCCGTGACGCCGTCGACGTCCGCCGGCGCCATGGCGCGCCACGTCAGACCGAGCTCGGCGGCGGGCAGCGGGACGTCCGTCGGCGGGGCGACGCGGACGGCGATCGGGGCGAGCGTGTCGGTCATGGGTCCAGCGTGACGCCCCCGCCGCCGAGCGACCAACAGGAAACCGGCGCGGACGCGCCTCGCCGCGGGTCAGGCGTCGATGCGCGACGAGTCGAGGACGTGCGCGTTGGCGACGATGAAGTCCTTGCGCGGCGCGACGTCGGAGCCCATCAGCAGCTCGAAGACCTTCTCGACCTGGGCGGCGGCCTGCTCGGCCTCACCGACGCGCACGCGGCGCAGCGTGCGGTGCCGCGGGTCCATGGTGGTCTCGGCGAGCTGGTCGGCGTCCATCTCCCCCAGGCCCTTGTACCGCTGGATGTCGTCCTTGTACCGGCGGCCCGAGCGGTCGAGCTTCTTGAGCGTCGCCGCGAGCTCGGCCTCGGAGTACGTGTAGACGTACTCGTTCTTGCGCGACCCCGCACCGATGACCTCGATGCGGTGCAGCGGCGGCACGGCCGCGTAGACGCGCCCCGCCTCGACGAGGGGCCGCATGTACCGGAAGAACAGCGTCAGCAGCAGCGTGCGGATGTGCGCGCCGTCGACGTCGGCGTCCGTCATCAGCACGATCTTGCCGTAGCGCGCGGCCTCGAGGTCGAACGTGCGCCCCGACCCGGCGCCGACCACCTGGATGATCGACGCGCACTCGGCGTTCTTCAGCATGTCGCCGACCGACGCTTTCTGGACGTTGAGGATCTTGCCGCGGATCGGCAGCAGCGCCTGGAAGTCGGAGCTGCGCGCGAGCTTCGCGGTGCCGAGCGCGCTGTCGCCCTCGACGATGAACAGCTCGCTGCGCTCGACGTCGTCGATGCGGCAGTCGGCGAGCTTCGCGGGCAGCGACGACGACTCGAGCGCGTTCTTGCGCCGCGAGATCTCCTTCTGCTTGCGCGCCGACACCCGCGCGCGCATCTCCCCCACGACCTTGTCGAGCAGCAGCGCCGAGTGCGCCTTGTGCTCGCGCTTCGACGACCCGAAGATCGCGGTCAGCTCCTGCTCGACGACCCGAGCGACGATGCCGCGCACGGGGCCGGTGCCGAGCACCTCCTTGGTCTGCCCCTCGAACTGCGGCTCGGCCAGGCGCACGGTGACGACGGCCGTCATGCCGGCGAGCACGTCCTCCTTCTCGATGCGCTCGCTCGCCGAGTCCTTCGCGGAGATCTTCAGCCGGCGCGCGTTCGCGGCGACCTGCGCGCGCAGCGTCTTGAGCAGCCCGGCCTCGAACCCGGCGACGTGCGTGCCGCCCTTGGGCGTCGCGATGATGTTGACGAACGAGCGTGCCTCGGTCGCGTAGCCCGTGCCCCAGCGCAGCGCGACGTCGACCTCGCAGGTGCGCGCGACCTCCTGGGGCGTCATGTGGCCGCGGTCGTCGAGCACGGGCACGGTCTCGGTGAACGTGCCCTCGCCCGTCAGGTGCCACACGTCCGTGACGGCCGCGTCGGGCGCGAGGTGGTCGACGAAGTCGACGACGCCGCCCGAGTGCAGGAACGTCTCCTCGTGCGGGCCGTCCTGCCCGGGCGTCCCGGGGATGCGGCGCTCGTCCCGCACGGTGATCGCGAGGCCGGGGACCAGGAAGCTGGTCTGCCGCGCGCGCGTCACGAGCTCGTCGTACGAGAACACGGCGGACTTCGGGAAGATCTGCCGGTCCGCCCAGTAGCGCACGCGCGTGCCCGTGCGCCCCTTGGCGACCTTGCCCACGACCGCGAGCTCGGAGCCCGAGACGAACGGCTCGAAGGGCGACTCGGGGCTCGCGCCGTCGCGGTCGTCGAAGACGCCCGGCTCGCCGCGGTGGAACGTCATGCGGTACGTCTTGCCGCCGCGGTCGACCTCGACGTCGAGGCGCGAGGACAGCGCGTTGACCACGGACGCGCCGACGCCGTGCAGACCGCCCGACGCGCCGTACGAGCCGCCGCCGAACTTGCCGCCCGCGTGCAGCTTCGTGAACACGACCTCGACGCCCGTCAGGCCCGTCTTGGGCTCGACGTCGACGGGCACGCCACGACCGTTGTCGCGCACCTCGACCGACGAGTCGGCGTGCAGCACGATGTCGATGCGGTCGCCGTGCCCGGCGAGGGCCTCGTCGACCGAGTTGTCGATGATCTCCCACAGGCAGTGCATGAGGCCGCGGCTGTCGGTCGTGCCGATGTACATGCCGGGGCGCTTGCGCACCGCCTCGAGGCCCTCGAGCACCGACAGGTGCCGAGCGGTGTAGCCGGACGGGGAGGAGGTCGTCGTCACGGCGCCGATGGTAGTCGCGGACACGGGCACGCCCCGCGGCGCCATGCCGCGGGCACCCCGCACCGGGCGCTGCCGCGTGTCGTGCGTGTGACGGCGCGGTGCGCGCAGATCACGATCACGTGACGCCGTGTCACGATCTTGTACGCAGACAGCGAACCGTCCCCTCCCGGTGGCATGGATCCCGGCGACGGGTGGTTGTATGGAGACGTGAGAGGGACGACGATCGATTCCACGACCCCGCTGACGGCTGCCGACCGCTGCGACCGCTGTGGTGCCCAGGCGTACGTCCGCGTCGTGCTCCCCGTCGGCGAGCTGCTGTTCTGCGCGCACCACGCGCGCGAGCACGCACCGAAGTTCGCCGCGGTGGCCACGCACGTCCAGGACGAGACTGACCGCCTCCTCGCCGAGCACGGCGCCGGGGCGGGCGCGGCCCGCTGACGGCAGCCACCCGACCACGAGGGCCCCGGACCGCACGGTCCGGGGCCCTCGTCGTCCCACCCGACGCACCCGCTGTGACGTTGCTAACGTGCCGTCATGGCCGACCAGGGGGCGTCACGCACGGCCGTCGTCGTCGAGGACGACGACGACATCCGGCAGCTGCTCGTCACGGTGCTGCGCCAGGCCGGGTTCACCGTCCACGCGGCGGCGGACGGCGCCACGGCGGTCGAGGCCGTGCGGCGCCACGACCCGCTCGTCACGACCGTCGACGTCAACCTGCCCGACATCGACGGCTACGAGGTCGTGCGACGCATCCGCGGCTTCAGCGACACGTACGTCGTCATGCTCACGGCGCTGCCCGACGAGATCGACGTGCTCATGGGGCTCGACGCGGGCGCCGACGACTACCAGGTCAAGCCGTTCAGGGCCCGGGAGCTCCGCGCCCGGATCGAGGCGCTGCTGCGCCGGCCCCGCGCACGCCAGGCCGACGCCGGGAGCGCTCCCCCGCCGCCGCCCGAGCCGGGCGTCGACACCGGCGCGCCGGACGACCACCGGCGCGTCGAGCACGGCCCGCTCGTGGTCGACCTCGACGCGCACGCCGTCACCGTCGACGGCACCGAGGTCCATCTGACGCGCAGCGAGTTCGACCTGCTCACGACGCTCGCGGAGCGGACCGGTCGCGTCGTGCCCAAGGACGACCTGGTGCGGGCCCTGCGCGGCGAGGAGTACGACGCGGGCGTCTTCGTCAGCGACGCCGAGCGCCGCAGCCTCGAGGTCCACATGGTCAACCTGCGGCGCAAGCTCGGCGACGACGGCGGCTCACCGCGCTGGATCCAGACCGTCCGGGGCGTGGGCTACAAGTTCGTCGCACCGGCGTAGCAGCGCCACCAGGACCCGACCCGTGGCGTCGGCGGCGTCCCGCGCCGCCTCGACCGAACGGGCCGCGTCCTGGTCGCACCCCTGCGCCGCGACGTGCCGCTCGACCGCGTGGCACCGGTCGGCGAGCAGGTGGGCGCCGACCATGGCGCTGCCGACGTGGAGCGACAGCGCCGCGGTGCGGACGGCCACGGCGTCACCGGCGTGGAGCGCGCGCGTGAGCGCCAGGGTCCGCAGAGGCAGCAGCGCGAGGTAGGCCACGACGAGCGCACGGACCGCGTCGGGGCTCTCGGGCAGGTCGTCGGCCAGCTCGCGCCACCGCGCCGAGGTCAGCAACCCGCTCACACCCGGTACCCGTACTGGGGCCGCACGAGGCGGGCCAGCATGAACACGCTCTGCGCGATCGTCACGACGGCCAGCAGCGGCCACCCCACCCACAGCAGGCTCGTGCGGGCGATCATCGGCAGCGACACCCACACCCAGGCGCACGCGGCGAAGCCGGCGACGGCGACGAGCAGCGGGCTGAGGTACGCCCAGCCGGCGCCGCGCTCGGCACGCGCCTGAGCCGCCCAGTTGTCCGTGCGCGAGCGCGTCGCGAACTTGGTCCACGCCCGCACGAAGTGGCCGATCCGGACCCACATGTACAGCTCGGCCGGCACGAGGGTCGCGGCGTAGAGCACGTCGCGCCACGTGCGGTCCTGCATGGACCGCGCGATCCGGACGTTGAGCGCGACGGCCAGCACCGGCGGGATCAGCCACAGCGGGCTGAAGACGAACGCGTGGATGCTGAGCGACGCGGCCAGCAGCAGCAGGAAGAGGATGCGGGTGCTCGCGTTGACGACCATCCCGAGGTTCTCCAGCCAGCGCAGCCGCAGGTTGGGGTGCAGCGGCTGGCCGCGCGTGTCGCCGCGCTGCCCGGGCCACATGAGGTCGATCGCCCCGTAGTTCCACTTGACCTGCTGGCCGTCGAGCGCACGCAGCGTCGTCATGCCGCCGACCTCGGCGCGCGCGGTGGCGCTGATCTTGGTCGAGTAGCCGACGTTCTTGATCTGCAGGCTGAGCAGCGAGTCCTCGACCTCGGAGTCGCTCACCCACGGCGCGGCCTGGTGGTACTCCGCCATGACCTCGCGCAGCGCGCCGACCCGGAACAGGCTGGCCTGACCGCCGAGGACGGCCATGTTGCGGCCGCGGACCATGTTCTGCATGTTGAACGCCGCGAACTGCGCGCGCTGCCCGGTGAGCAGCAGCGTCGCGAGCGGGTTGCGGACGTTCCGGTTGTCGACCGTGTAGACCGCGGAGATCCCGCCGATGCGCGGGTCCGACAGGATCTCGGCCTCGAGCTCCGCGAGCGCGGTGCGCTCCATGACGGTGTCGCCGTCGACCCCGAGCAGCAGGTCCATGTCCTGCACGAGCTGGAAGCCGTAGTTGAGGGCGCCGACCTTCTTGTCGCGGTTGGTGCCGATGTCGTGCACGTACACCGTGGTCCTCTGCTCGCGTCCGGCGCGTCGCACCACGTGCTCGCCGGCGAGCTTGCCCGCGATCTTGAACGTCCGGTCGGTGGTGTTGTTGACGACCACGTGGATCGCGTCCGGGAGCCGGGTCTGCGCGAGCAGCCCGCGCAGCACGCGCTTGATCGTCCCGGCCTCGTTGTAGGCGGGGATGACGGCGCCGATGCGCGCGGTGGGCCGCGGCGCGGCGGCGACGAGCTCGTCGGCACGGAACGCGTACCGCACGAGGTCCGTGCCGTGCTGCTCGCCCTGCTCGACGTCCTCGGCCGGGCGGGTCAGTGTCGTGGTCGTCATCGTTCGTCCTCCGTCGTCCTTCTCTCTCGACGTCCACGACGATGCCGCGTCCACCTCTGCGCCCTCCTCGGGTCGCGCTAAGGTCGTCCAAGGATCTGCTGAGAGATCGGTGTGCGACGTCCGGGGGGCAACGTTGCGACGTACAGGGATGCGCAGGCGCACCGGCGCTGGTGCGGTCGTGCTGACGACGGTGGTGCTGCTCGTCGCGTGCGGCACCCCGCCCTGGGAGCGGGCGGCGCCGTCCGGGACGGCGAGCGCGACGTCCGACGCCACGTCGACGGGCGACGCCACGCCCGAGGCGTCGTCGCCGTCGGCGGGAGCGGTCGCGACGGGTGACCTCGCGGGCGGCAACACGAGCCGCAGCCTCACCGCCGGCGCGGCGACGCTCGCGGTGGACTACTGGACCGACCTGGCCGCGGCGCAGTGGACCGCGGGTGCCACGAAGCCGGTCTCGCTGTCCGTGACGGCGTCCGAGCCGGGCGGCTCGGAGATCTACCTGCAGCGTCTGCGGGCGGTCCCGACCGCGTTGGACGCCTCGGGTGCGGCGCTCGAGAGCCCGGCGGCGTTCGAGGACGCGTCGTCGATCACGCCGGGCTACCTCATGTCCGACCCGTACTCGTACTCGACGTCGTTCTCGATCGGCGCGGTGGACCCCGCGACCCGGTCGATCCGCCTGGACCTCACCTACGAGGTGCTGCAGCGCGCGCAGCCGGGATCGGGCGACTTCGCGAAGCAGACGGCGCACGACACGCTCACGCTGGGCGTCGCCGGCGGCTGACGTGTCCTCGAGACGCACGACGGCCGCGGCACCCGAGGGTGCGGCGGCCGTCGTGCCGTGCTGCCAGGCCCTGCCGGGGCCCGTGGCTCAGTCGAGGTAGTCGCGCAGAACCTGCGACCGCGACGGGTGCCGCAGCTTCGACATGGTCTTCGACTCGATCTGCCGGATGCGCTCACGCGTGACGCCGTAGACCTTGCCGATCTCGTCGAGCGTCTTCGGCTGGCCGTCGGTCAGGCCGAACCGCATCGACACGACGCCGGCCTCGCGCTCGGAGAGCGTGTCGAGGACCTGGTGCAGCTGCTCCTGCAGGAGCGTGAAGCTCACCGCGTCGGCGGGCACGACGGCCTCGGAGTCCTCGATGAGGTCACCGAACTCGCTGTCGCCGTCCTCGCCCAGCGGGGTGTGCAGCGAGATCGGCTCGCGGCCGTACTTCTGGACCTCGACGACCTTCTCGGGCGTCATGTCGAGCTCCTTGGCGAGCTCCTCGGGCGTGGGCTCGCGGCCCAGGTCCTGGAGCATCTGCCGCTGCACGCGCGCGAGCTTGTTGATGACCTCCACCATGTGCACCGGGATGCGGATGGTGCGGGCCTGGTCGGCCATGGCGCGCGTGATCGCCTGCCGGATCCACCAGGTGGCGTACGTCGAGAACTTGTAGCCCTTGGTGTAGTCGAACTTCTCGACCGCGCGGATCAGACCGAGGTTGCCCTCCTGGATGAGGTCCAGGAAGAGCATCCCGCGGCCCGTGTAGCGCTTGGCGAGGGACACCACGAGACGCAGGTTGGCCTCGAGCAGGTGGTTCTTGGCACGCCGGCCGTCCTGCGCGATCCACTCGAGCTCACGGCGCAGCTTCGGCTCGATGCTGTCGCGGATCTCCGACAGCTTCTCCTCCGCGAACAGGCCGGCCTCGATGCGCTTCGCGAGCTCGACCTCCTGCTCGGCGTTCAGCAGCGCGACCTTGCCGATCTGCTTGAGGTAGTCCTTGACAGGGTCGGCCGTGGCACCTGCGGTGACGACCTGCTGCGCCGGGGCGTCGTCGTCGTCGGCGTCCGAGTAGACGAACCCGGTGTCCTCCGACTCGTCGCTCTTCGTGGTCGTGGTGGACGCGGCCTTCTTGGCGCCGTCGGCGTCGTCGTCGGTCGACTCGTCGCCGTCGGTGGCCTCGTCCGTCTCCTCGACGTCCGTGGCGTCGACGTCCTCGAGCTCGACCTCGTCGACCTCGACGTCCGCGTCGACCTCGTCCTCGTCGGGCGCCTCCGTGGCCTTCGACGCCTTGGCGGGGGCGGCCTTGGCCTTCGCGGGCGCGGCCTTGGTGGTCTTGGTGGCGGTGCGGGGCGCCTTGGCGGGCGCCGCGCCGTCGCCGAGGGACGCCTTGGCGGCGGGGCGTGACTTCGCGCTCGTGGCCGCGACCGCGCGGCCGGCGTTCCCGAGGTCGGCCACCTCGACGCCCGCCGTGCCGAGCCCGCGGACGACGGCCCGCAGCCGCTTGGGGCCCTCGACACCGGCGGCCTCGCATGCCGCACGCACCGCGGCGGTGTCGACGCTGCCGTTGGTCCGCCCACGCATGACCAACTCCTGCAGCGCAGGGTGCTGGAACTCGCGCGGAAGTGCGGGGTGGGGGGTCTGGGACGTCACGAACGACCTTTCGTCAGCGCGGCAACCGGATCCGGGGGGAGTCCGAAGAACCGGGAGACAGACGGATATTGTACCGACCCGCGGGGCATCGCCGCGCGCGACGACGAGCGCCGCCGCGCGGCGCACGTTCCTCAGGGGTCGCTACGTCACAACGTCGCGACGGCTCGCCGAATTCCCGCCCGCAGGAACCTGTCCGGAGCGTCCCGACCGGCTCGACCGGCCCGACCGACGTCAGCCGGCGGGCTTCACCGTCAGCACCGGGCACGGCGCGTCGAAGAGCACCCGCTGCGCGTTCGACCCGAGGATGAGCTTGCCGACGGGGCTGCGGCGCCGCAGGCCCAGCACCACGAGCTGCGCGTCGACCTCCTCCGCGGTCCCGATGAGGTCGTCGGCGACGTCGCCGCCCTCGAGCTGGCGCACGTCGTGCCGGACACCGAGCGCGTCGAGCTCGTCGCGGACCTGAGCCAGCGCGGCGGCCGTCTCCGCCCGACGCTCCTCGGGCTCGTCCGGACGGACGCTGAGCACCACCACCACCGGAAGGTCCCGGTGACGCGCCTCCTCGACGGCTGCGTCCAGCGCGGCGCGACCCTCCGGCGTCGCCAGGTACCCGACCACGATCCCCATCGACGATCCTCCTCCCGGACCCCAGCGGCCTCGGGCGTGACGCTACCGGAGCGCGGGACGTGCCACGACCGCGCGCACCGCAGCCGCCCCGCGCGACGTCAGCACGCCGTCCGCCCGGGAGGCTGCGCGGCGTCAGCGCGCCGCCCACCCGGGCGCGAGTCCCGCGTCGAGCGCACCCCGCAGCAGGTGGGCCAGCCGGTAGCCGGGGTCGTCGGTGACGGCCCGCTCGACCAGGACGCCCGCTCGCGCGCCGTCGCCGCGCCACCAGGCGAGGAGCGCCAGCAACGTGGTCGCGGGCGCCTGCGCCCGTCGACGCCCGTGGGCGACGACACCCTCGAGCGCACGCTCGGCGGCACGGACCGCGTCGTCCGGCGCGCGGCCCGTCGCGGGGTCGACGAGGCGTCCCACGGCGGCACGGACCGCGTCGTCCTCGTCGCCGCCGTCGCGCGCGACGGCACGCTCGGGGAGGTCACCCGTGCCCGGCAGCAGCGAGACGAGCACCGCGTCCCGGACGCGGCGGTCGACGAGGCCCGCCTCGACACGCCCGAGCAGCGCGGGCGGCAGGTCCGGCGCAGCACCTGGTTCGGCGAGCCGCCGCCAGGCCACGACCTGCTCGAGGCGCCACCGCGCGAGCGCCTCGGGGCCCGCCGCGGCCGCCTGCGCGCGTGCCGCCGCCCG